>NZ_JAFCTT010000019.1:0-65967 GCF_049896165.1 Brevundimonas sp. TWP3-1-2b1
CTGCACGTGATGCTTCGGCGCGAGGGCCATGCGGTCAACAGGAAGCGGGTCCAGCGGATTTACCGCGAGGAGAAGCTGATGGTGCGCCGGCGCGGTGGACGCAAACGCGCCATGGGCACGCGGCGTCCGCTGGAGGTTCCCCTGGTGGCCAACCAGCGCTGGTCGCTGGAATTGGCTGCTACGCGCCGCCCTTCGGGTCGTGTCCGACCAGATGACCGACGGGCGGCGGTTCCGGATCCTGACGGTGATCGACAACTGCACCCGCGAGTGCCTTGGGCTCGTCGCAGACACCTCGCTGTCGGGCCGGCGGGTGGCGCGAGAGCTGGACGCAATCATGCTCCGGCGCGGACGACCGGACACGATCATCAGTGACAACGGGACGGAATACACGTCCAACGCCATCCTGGCCTGGGCCGACGAGACCGGCGTGGGCTGGCATTACATCGCGCCGGGCAAGCCCCAGCAGAACGGCTTCAACGAGAGCTTCAACGGCCGTTTGCGCGACGAGCTGTTGAACGAGACGCTGTTCCGCTCCCTGCCGCACGCCCGCGTCGTGCTGGACGCCTGGCGGCGCGACTACAACGAAACCCGGCCGCACTCGAAGCTGGGATGGCTGACGCCCGAGGCCTATGCCAAGGCGCTCACCGGACACATCGGCCGGCCTGCTGCGCTGGTTGATGGCTGCTCAGACCGGCCTATTGCCAACCCCACCAACACCAGTTCAGATCACCCAAGGACTCTCGTTATGGCTGGATGAGAAACGGGGGTCACGTCAGACGATGGCCTGCCTGTTGCCTCTGAGGGAAGAGGCACACTTTGGGGTTTGACGCCGAACCGCGTTCAAGCGACCTTTGTTTTACGAGGGGCGACCTCATGGCGGCCTTCGTCAGACAAAATGCTTTGCGGCCCGGCGCCGCATGGCGTTCATGGACCTCCGATCCGCGAGGGAAGAAAGCCATGAACCGCGTCCTGACGACCATTACAGCCTCCGCGACCCTGTTCGCCGCCGCCCCCGCTTGGGCCTGCATGCCCATGCCGCCGCATGGTGCCTCCGAGATCGAGCGGGCCAGAGCGGTCTTTGTGGCGCGTGTCACCGAAACGGAGCGGCTGCCGTCAGCGCCCTGCGAGCGCGACTTGCGTCGCGCCGGTATCCAGGACGGCATGCCGGGCAGCCGGAGCTGCGAGGCGTTCGGCAAGGCGACCCTGGAATCCATCTTGGTCGCCAAGGGCGAGGCGTTCGTCGAGACGCCGGTCGTGGTCGACTGGAACACCCAGCAGTTTTGCGACGTAGGCTGGACCCCGATCGTCGGCGATGTCGTGGTCGTCCTGATCGGCGACGGCGTCACCCAGCGCCCCACCGCCGAGGTTCGCGCCAGCCTGCAGTCCACGCCCGAATTCCAGGCCCTGATCGCTCAAGCGACTACGGCCCAACACTGACCTCAAACGTCCAAGGCCGCATGACGCAGACCCTGAGAACCAAAGTCCTGATCATCGGTGCCGGCACCTGCGGCTATGTCGCCGGCATCCGCTGCGGCCCGCTGGGTCTGGAGACGGTGCTGTCAGTCCAACGCTAAAACGTCTCCACTTATGACGGTCGAAGCCGCTGTTGGAGATGATATTTCGTGAAGCCGATTTCGTTCAAGCGCCACCGTTTTCCGGCAGATGTGATCCGCCATGCCGTCTGGCTGTACTTCCGCTTCAGCCTCAGCTTTCGTGACGTCGAGGAGCTCCTGGCGCAACGCGGGATCGACGTCAGCTAAGAGACGATCCGCTGCTGGACGATCAAGTTTGGACCGCTGATCGCGAGGCGGCTCAAGCGCCGTCGGCCAGCTCCATCGCCTCGCTGGCATCTGGACGAGATGGTCTGTTCGATCGGCGGAAGGCGGATGTATCTGTGGCGCGCCGTCGACGACGAAGGCGAGGTCCTCGACCTCTTGGTCCAGCGCCGGCGGGACACGGACGCTGCGTTGAAGCTGCTCAGGCGGCTCCTTCACAACCAGCCGGTCGAGCCCCAGACGATCACGACCGACGGCCTGGCCTCATACGGCGCGGCTCTGGATCAAATAGATTTGAGGCATCTCCATCGACCGGGCCGGCTTCGCGAGAACAATCGGATCGAGAACTCCCACCTGCCGATCCGACGACGGGAGCGGCAGCATCAGCGGTTCAAATCCCAAGCCTCAGCCCAGAGATTCCTCACCACCCACGCGGCGATCTACAACGCCTTCAACATCCAACGCCATCTGATCAGCAGACCCACACTTCGCCGCTTCCGCGCCGAAGCGGCGACCGCTTGGGCGGCGGCGGCTGCCTGAATCGAGACGGGTAGGGCGCTTTTCGACTTCGCCCGGTTAACCTGTCAACGCCGTCAAAGCCGTTCACCTCGTCCCGAACAACCGATCGCCTGCGTCGCCGAGGCCCGGGACGATGTAGCCGTGGTCGTTCAGGCGCTCATCGACCGCCGCGGTCCAGACGGGGACGTCGGGGTGCCAGCCGCGCAGCCGCTCCAGTCCCTCGGGTGAGGCAACGAGGCAGACGAAGCGGATGTTGGTGACGCCGCGCTCCTTCAGCCGTTCGATGGCGGCGACGGCGGTGTTGCCGGTGGCCAGCATGGGATCGATGACCACGCAAAGCCGCTCGGCCACGTCCTCGGGCGCGCGGAAATAGTACTCGACTGCGTCCAGCGTCACGGGCTCGCGGTACAGGCCGATGTGGCCGACGCGGGCCGAGGGAACCAGTTCCAGCATGCCGTCCACGAGGCCGAGGCCGGCGCGGAGGATGGGGACGAAGACCATTTTCTTGCCCGCGATGCGCTGGCCGGTGGTCGGGCCGACCGGGGTCTCGACCGGATAGTCCTCCAGCGGAAGGTCGCGGGTGACCTCGTAGCAGAGCAGGGTCGAGATCTCGCGCAACAGCTGACGGAACCGGGCCGTCGAGGTGTCCTTCGACCGCATGATGCTGAGTTTGTGAGCCACCAGCGGGTGGCCGACGACGGTGACGCCGTTCATCTTGAAGGCGGTGTTCGACATCAGAATACGGTCCCGTCGGAGAGGATGGTCAGGGGCGGCCCACCGCCCTCACGTCGTTCGCCGGCCGCGCGACGGCCGGCGGCCCAGGTGCCGCCCTCCAGCACGCTTGCCAGGGGCATGGCTTCGGCGCTGACGCCCAGCTCGGCCCTGACCAGTGGCGCCAGCTGGTCCAGCAGGGCTACGGTCATGGCGCGCCAGCCGACCACCAGCGGATCGGACACCGGCCAGGGTTTGGCGGCGTCGCCCGGGTCTTTCAACGTCAGCACGCCGAGGTCCATGAACAGCCCGCCGTTGCGGTATTCGGCGAGGCCGGTCAGGCCGTCGAGATCGGTCACCTGCACGCCTGCGGTCTGCAGCGGCTCGACCAGAGAATAGCTGAGCCACTGCGACAGTTTGTGGATCGGCACGAGGCCGTCGGTGGCGTCGTCGCGCTTCATCGCCGGGTGTCGCCAGCAGTCGCCGAGATCGACGCCGCCGAGGTTCAGGCGGTCGCGCCAGACCGGACCTAGGGCCTCAAGCAGGACCTCGAGGATGACCGGAGCGGGCAGGCGGTCGTGTTCGTCGGCGCGGTCGACCATGGCGTCGAACAGGCCGCCGGGCCGGGGCTCTTCCTCGACGGCGAACAGGTCGGGCTCGGCGAGGCAGGCCTGACCCAGACGGCGCAGCAGGGCGGCGCGGCCCTCAAGCCCGACCAGCGGATTCTTGTCGGTGACCTGGAAACCCCGGGCCAGGTCGGCGGCGGTCAGGAAGGTGAGAGCCACGGCATCGACCCGCCAGGGGTCGTCCTCGGTGACGGAGAAGGCTCCGGCCTCGAACATGCGCAGGGAGGCGATGGCGAGACCCTCTGACCGGGTCAGGGTGCGGCCGGTGCGGGCGTCCTGATAGGACCAGTCCGGACCAGAGCCGGCGTCCAGCAGGACGGAGACGATGGCGAGGTCGAACTCGGTGCGGGCGCGAGAGGCCGGATCGAGCCAGTCGCGGACTTCGGCGACCGGGCCCCACAGATCGACGCCGTCGACCGCGAAATGCCGCCATCGCGCGTGGAAGGGCACGGCCAGGGTCGGATACTGGTCGCGGATCACCGCGGCGACATAGCGCGCGGTCTCCGGCAGACGGTCGAGGTCGACGGTCCAGTGATCGAGGCCGTCCGCGACGCCGATCGCGAGCATCTCATGCGCGCGATCGCGGATGGCGGCGGCGTTCAGCAGGCCGTGCGCCTGCTCCGTCTCAGAACTGCTCAAGGTCGCGGCCCACCACGCGGGTCAGATCCTCGGCCGACGGCGGCGCGTCGGGCGTGAAATAGCCGGCGGCCTTCTTGGCCTCCATCTCCACCGAGGCGTCGGGCGGTACCAGATAGTCGGGGATCGGCACCCGTTCGCCGATCTCGATGCCCGAGGCGGTCAGGGCGTCGTGTTTCATGTTCGACATGGAGACGAAGCGGTCGATTTTCGTGATCCCCAACCAATGCAGGATGTCCGGCATCAGTTGCTGGAAGCGGGCGTCCTGGACTCCGGCGACGCATTCCGTGCGCTCGAAATAGGTGGCCGCCTGGTCGCCGCCCGGCTGGCGCTTGCGGGCGTTGTAGACGAGGAACTTTGTCACTTCCCCGAGGGCCCGGCCCTCCTTGCGGTTATAGGCGATCAGGCCGGCCCCGCCGTTCTGGGCCTCGCGGATGCATTCCTCGATGCCGTGGGTCAGATAGGGGCGGCAGGTGCAGATGTCCGAGCCGAACACGTCCGAGCCGTTGCACTCGTCATGGACGCGGCAGGTCAAACGGCGCTTCGGGTCTGTGATCGCGGCCGGATCGCCGAAGATGTAGAGGGTGATCCCCCCGATCGGCGGCAGGAAAACCTTGATATCAGGGCGGGTCACCAGGTCCGCGTACATGCCGCCGGTCTGTTCAAACAGGGTGCGACGCAGGGCGGTCTCGGTGACGCCGAAGCGTTCGGCGATGCCGGGTAGATACCAGACCGGATCGATGGCGGCTTTGGTCACGGCGACGTCGCCGCTCTCATGCACGATCTGGCCGTCGACCTTGAGCCGCCCGGAGGTGATGGCCTCGCCGATCTCGGCCAGTTGCAGCCGGGCGCGGGTGACGGCGATGGTGGGGCGGATGTCGACGCCGTCGCGCAGCTCGTCAGCGAAATCCTCGGCCACGCGAGCGCCCCACGGATCGAGCGAGACGATCTTCGAGGCGTCGGTCCACTGCGGGAACGGCCCCATGGGCGTCGTCGGCGAGGTGTTGGTCAGGTCGGGCCGGTTGTTCGCACTCATGGCACCCGACGACACGGCCAGGGCGCGATAGACCGAATAGGCCCCGCCGTGCGCCCCGATGGCGTTGCGGTCGCTGCCCGAGTTGAAGGTGCCGATGACGGGCCCACGTTCCCTGGCGGTGGCTGCGCCCCAGTCGATGGGAAAGCGGCTGACGGTGCCCGCGCCGGGGTGGGAGTTTAGCCGGATATGGCTCGGTCGGTTGGACATGCTTCCTCACTCGAACCGGCTTGTTGTTTTTGTTGCGCCGGACTCTTCAGGACATACCCAGTCGCGCATTCTGTCCAGTGGTTATGGGGTTGTTGTCAGGATAAGATTCGCAGATCTCTAGCCACGGTCCGATCTACAACAATTTCAATCTGCAATCCCATCTGATCGCCCGAGCCGGCCTTCGCACCCTGCGGGGGCAGGCAAACGACGCCTGGGCAGCGGCGACCCGAGCCGACGGAAGCGGGAAGGGGACGAGCGTTTTCGGCTCGGCCAACTTAACGTGTCAGTGTCCGCTCGAAGAAGCTCACGATCGCGGTCGTGGAGCGGATGCGGTTTGGCAGTTTCCTCCAGCCGTGCCCCTCGTCCGGGAACAGGACATATTCTACCGGCACGTTACGCGCGCGCAGGCTGTTGACGATCTGCTCGGCCTCGACCACCGGCACGTTGGTGTCGTTGGCACCGTGCAGCACGATCAGCGGGGTTGTGACGATGTCGATCTTGTGGATCGGCGACAGGGTCCTGAGCATGTTGCCCTCGGTGACCGGATCGCCGTATTCGACGGTTGAGATGGCGGCCATCCAGGGCTCGGTCTGAGCGAAGAAAGTTTCGAAATTCACCACGCCGAACAGATTGGCACCGCCCGCGAACATGTCCGGATATTCCGTCACGCCGGCCATGACCATGTAGCCGCCGTACGACCCGCCCATGATGCCGAGCCGTGCCGGGTCGGCGATCCCGGCCTCGACCAGATGATCGGTGGTGGCCTTGATGTCGCGGACGCCATCGACGCGCAGCGGGCCGTTGTCGAGGTTCATGAACCGCTTGCCGAAGCCGGTCGAGCCCCGGACGTTGGGCGCGAACACGGTGATGCCCCGAGCGACCAGTGCCTGGGTCACATCGCTGACCGAGGGTCGCGACTGCCCCTCGGGTCCGCCGTGGTAGTTGAACACCACCGGGCCCGGGCCGGTGACGCCGCGCGGCCGGTATAGCCAGCCAGAAAGCTCCAGCCCGTCATGGGCGGGATAGGCCACCAGCGTCGGTCGCACGAAGCTGGCAAGATCGACGCCCTCGTGGGGGCTGAAAGTCAGCTGGGTGATGGCGCCGCTGGCGATGTCCAGGCGATGGATATCGCCCGGCCGGTTCGCACCCGAGCCCGACAGAGCCAGAACTGTACCGTCGCGTGACATGGCCGCGCCCGAGACGATATCGACGGGCAGCGTCGGGCCGGCCGTCGCCGCTCCCGTCGCGGTGTCCAGCCACGCCATCTCGCTGCGGCCCGCCGCATTCCAGATCAGAGCGGCGCGAGATCCGTCCTCGGACAGCACGGCGTTCTCGGCTTCGGCGTCGGCGCGCTCCGTCATGATGCGGATGGGTCCGGGCGCGCCGTTTTCGGCCAGGTCGATGACGCCGAAGGCCGAGCGGTCGCGGCCCCCGTTGGAGATCACGTGGATGCGGCGGCCATCCGGCGAGAACTCCCCCCAGCCGAACGAACCCGTCCCGGTGTGAGGAGTCAGCAGTGTCTCGGTCCCGCTGGCCAGTCCGACCAGATACAGGTTGTTGTCGCCTCGGCTGATCAGCCGCGACAAGACAGCGAACCGGCCGTCAGGGCTCAGGTCCGTCAGCTGGGCGCGTCCGGGTCCTGCACCGACGAATGTCGTCTCCCCCGTCTCCGGATCAATCAGCATAGGCTCGAACCGGGCCGCATCGCGCCGGTTCGAGGCGCCGATCACCCAGCGGCCGTCGTCGCTCCATCCGCCCAGCGCGTTGTTCTCGCGCCCCCCCGGCGTCAGCCGGCGCACCTCGGAGCCGTCCGGCCGGCTGACATAAAGCTGCACGTTCAAACCACCGCCCGGCGCGACGTCATAGGCCAGCCAGTCGCCGGTCGGGGACCAGTCGACCGACTGGACGGGGTCGCTCAGGTTGGTCACCCGGGTTTGGCGACTCCCGTCCGAATTCATGACCCACAGCTGGGGGATCCCGCTCGCGTTTGAGATGTAGGCTATGCGCGACCCATCAGGGGAAAACCGTGGGCCGCCGGCCGATCGTATGCTGGCGATGGCCTCGACTGCCCTCGCCACTGCCGGGTCCGGCGCGGCGGTCGTTTGCCCGCCGACTGGCGTCGCTGCGAGGGTGAGGGCGGCGAGCAGTAGTGGAGCGAGGCTGCGCATGAATCCGACCTTTGCAAATGCGGTCGGTTACCGTCGCATGGGCCAGGATCGCCGACAATCGGCCTTGGGCAGCGAGGCCCTGGACCGCTGCCGACCCCGAACAGTCCTTCGGCGGGTCCGGTTTGCGGCGCTAGCCCCAATGTCTGGTTTGGGGCCGACAGCCAACCGCTGAGTCCGACCCATTGCGGACATTTCTGCTGCCGGTGTTGGGCATTGGCCCGTCACTTCACGTCAAGACTGAGACTTTCCATGATTGCCACTGCGTCCCAATGGCTTGTCGTCGTAGCCGGCCTTTGGCTCATAGGTTTGGGCGTCTTTTTGCTGACCCAACCGCGTCAGGCGCTTGCGGCGCTTGGGCAGATGGGCGGCTCCCCCACCGTCCACAGTGGCGAGATGGCGGTGCGTATCCTCGCTGGTATTGCCATGGTTTTCGCTGCGGCTGCGTCCCTATTTCCGGTCGCCATCGTTGTTATCGGCAGCTTCCTGATTGTCTCGGCTCTGGTGCTACTATTGCTCCCCCGACGCTGGCATGCCGCCTATTCGACCTGGTGGTCACGCCGCATCCCAGTCGCCGCCGTCCGCCTGATCGCTCCGATGTCTTGTGCCATGGGTGGGGCGCTGATCTGGATCGTGGTCTAGGTCGCCAGGACCGCACCAATGTCTGCTCACCACCGATGCTGTTGAAAAAGTCCGACAGCCTGCCGTGATCGGCCTTTTTTTCCCGATCTGGCACCGCTGCGAAAAACTAAGCGATTGATTTCGTTGGGGCGAGATTTCGTGACCAGCACGCGGTTTGCGCGGCTTCAGCGGTCGCCGGACTTTTTCAACAGTATCCACCCCGAACCGACCTTGGCGAAGTCCGCTTCCGGCGTGCTGCTCTAATGTCCGGTATTCGGTGGGGTGCCAATGACGGGACCCGACCCCTCGCACACCTTGAGCAAGTCCGCTTTGCGGGTCTGCAATCGAGCGCCGTCTACACCCGACGATTTACCGATGGCATTCGTCCCGTGATCTCACAGGCTGCCGATCACCTGTTTCAGGATGTCGGCAGCCGATCGGTCACGCGGCGAAGGCGGGGCCTGAGCGTCTTGCACAAGCGACAGCACCAGCGGCAGCCAGCCGTCCCGCAGATCAGCCTTCAGGAGCGCCAGCGACGGGCGAGCCTCGAGAGTCACCTTCTCGATGCCCGGAGACAGGGCGGCGCACAGGTCCGGCGGCGCTATGACCAGATATTCGCGGCAAGACAGCGGGCGGTCGGCGTGGATCGAGCAGGCCTCGTCCTCCAGGAAGGGACAGGCGACGCCGGCGGCGAAATACTCCCGCGCGATCACCTGGCGATCGTCGCCGTCCGGGTCCAGCCGTTCCATCAGGCCCATCGGTTCCAGGACGTCGAGGGCCGCGTCGAAGCGGCGGCGCACCCGCTCGCGACGGGGCTCGGGCATCGCCTCGACCAGCGGGGCCAAGGCGCGGGCCTCGGCGGGGGCGACCGGCGCCATCTGGCGGCAGCAGGCGCCGCAGCCGGCGCGGCAGGAAATCTCCCGCCCCTCGGCCTCGACCCGGTGCGGGGGCGTCCCGCGTCGTGCGCCGGCGCGCCCGGGTTTCGCCGCCGGCGGGACACAGAGGCTGCACTGAAGCTGCTCAGGCGTCTCCTTCACAACCAGCCGGTCGAGCCTCAGACGATCGCGACCGACGGCCTGGCCTCATATGGCGCAGCGCTCGATCTGCTGGATTTGCGCCACGTGCATCGGCCCGGCCGGCTTCGCGAGAACAATCGGATCGAGAACTCTCACCTGCGGATCCGACGACGAGAGCGACAGCAGCAGCGGTTCAAATCCCAAGCTTCAGCCTAGAAATTCCTCGCCACCCACGCGGCGATCTACAACACCTTCGTCATCCAGCGTCATCTGATCAACAGACCCACCCTTCGCCGCTTCCGCGCCGATGCGGCGACCGCTTGGGCGGCCGCCGTTGACTGAACCGCGACGGGCAGGGGGCTTTTTCGACTTGGCGAAGTTGCCCTGACAAAACCTGGCGCGCCTTCACGCCGGGCAGGAGGCGACCTCAGCGGACGTTCGCCGTACCCACTCGATCCAGACCGCGACGGGTCGATCCGTCGCCTCGGCCAGCGTCGCTGACGGCCGACAGAAGCGGGGATCCATCAGGCTGGCGATCCCGAGCGTATTCACCGCGCCGACCCGGTCCCACATTCCCGCGTAGCCCGGCTGGCCGACCCGCGCTCGATCGGCATCGAACTTGATCCGGGAGTTGACGAACTCCTCGTGAGTCAATCGACCTTCGGCATAGGGCAGGAGCCAGGTGGTGGCGTCGCGGGGGCTTGCCCCGGCGGCGTTGCGCCATCCGAACCAGTCCTCGCCGTGGACCTCCGCGGCCAGGGCGGCCGTCAGCAGGGGATCCAGGTTGTAAGTGACATAGTGGATAGCGTCGCGCTCGTGGAAGTCGTGGACTGAACCGTCCGCCAGGATGTTGGAGCTGACGTGGCGACGGTAGGCCGCGCGCGCCCGCGCGATCAGGGTGGGTTCGCCGATGCGGTAGGCGGCCAGGGTCGCGAGTTTGATCCGGTGGCTCTGCCAGTTGGTTTCGGCGTTGATCGGGGCACCGTCCATGGCGTCGAGGTAGCCGACCGCCAGATCCCGCCAGAAGTCGTCGATACGGGCCCGTCCCCCCGGGCTCAGGGCGTCGTCGACGAGGTCGGTCGTCATGATCAGGGTGTCGAAACCGGTCTCGTCGATCGGGTTGAACGACCAGCGATAGGTCGTCGCCCACGCCGTCAGATAGGTCTCGGCTCGCTCGGCATAGCGGGCCTCTCCCGTCAGACGGTAGGCGAGGGCGAGGGACAGGGCGACGGGGAAATCCTCGCGCGCGCGGCCGCTGATTTCGCGGATTCCCCGTCCCGGCAGGGTGCCTTCGGTGTGAAGGACAGGGATCGCGCCGGGCGGGCGGGTCAGACCGATCGCGGCAAGCTGCAGTGCGGTTGCCGCCGCCGGAGTCTCGGCTTGGGCGCGCCAAGTCTCTGCCGGGCCGAGGTCGAACAGGGCAAAGGCTGCATCGGCGGGTGCGGTGAGGCTGGACGAGGCGGCGTCGGCCTGTGCCCAGGCCTCGACAGGCCCGGCGGCGACGAGCGCGATCGTGACGCCGGCAACGAGAAGCGCCTGACCCAACCCGGCCCGAAGCCACGAGCGCGTCCTGCGGGATGCGGCGGGCCCTACCACCGGCGTTCCGCCAACTGGGCCGAGGCCAGAAGCAGGGCTCCCATGCTTTCGTCGTCGGCCTGCAGGGCGGCGAGACCCTCTGTCGAACGAAGGGCGTCCCAGCCCCTTAGCGCGGCGGCCTCGCCTTCGTTGAAGCTGAGCATCCCCGTGTTCAATCCCCACGTCAGACCATACACGTAGAGAGCCGAGGCCGATCGGTCGACCGGCGCGGTCTCGTCGCCCAGGGTTTCGCGCCACCATCCTTCTGCGCCCTGCGAGCGGACGATCGGACGGGCCATCTCGCGGTACAAGGCCACGTATTCGAGCCGTGCCGGGTCTTCGGCCGGCAGGGTGTCGATCATCCGGGTCAGGGCGGCGAAGGCAGTAGCGTTCAGGTGGGCGTCGAGGGGGCTCCGGGTGACCGTGCCGGTGTCGGAGTGGAACATCAGGACTTCCCGGTCGAACAGGACCTGGGCCATGCGGCGGAACGGCGGATCCAGGGCGAGGATGCCCGTGCGCGCCGCCTCGCTGTCCCCCGGGCCGGCCCAGAGAGTGGGGGCGTCGAGCAGATCGTCGGCGCGGCAGGCGTCGCCCGCGCACAAGGCGTCCCAGTCGATTCGGGCGGGGGCCTGGACTGCGCGTCCGGCGACGGTGGCGGCGGTTTCGTATCGGGCGTCGCCGGTTGCCCGGGCCAGCGCGTCCAGCCCGAGTGCCAGGAAGGGGCTTGCCGGCGCGTCGTTCGCCGACAGCCGACGATCGGCGAGGGGACGAACGACGGCGAGGATCTGATCCCTCCAGGGGAGGTCGGCCGTGGCCTGCGCGACCGGTGCGCCGACCGCGCTTGTCGCGCCGCACGCTGCGAGGGCAGCGGCCAGTGCGCACCCGACAAGGCGGATCGAAATCCTAGCGCCCATAGGGGACCTCGTTGTTCTGTCGGCTGATCTCCGGAGGCTGGCCGTCGAGGATCAGCCGGACCCGGCTGCCGTCCGGCACGACGGCGGGCAGGGACAGGTTCACGGCCTGGACCTTGGGTCGAAGATCGTCGGGGGCGGGCAGGGCGGGCATCCCCGCCTCGGCCAGCACGGCGCCCCGCGCGCTTTCGAGGATCACGCGACCCGGCGGCGAGGCGACGGCACCCAGGCCGTGGACGGTGACGGTCAGGCTCTGGCCGTCTGTGGTCAGGTCGGACGGCCCGATCCCCACATCCGGCCGCGTGGACATGGCGGGACCGGCCTCTGTCAGTGCGAACTCCAGAACGGTCGCCCCGGGTGCGAGGACGACCGGCAGGGCGTCTCCCGGACCGAAGGACACGCTCTGGGCTTCGCCACCATCCGGGCGGTCGTCGCCATCGGCGTCGCGACCCTGACGGACGCTCCACTGGCCGGGTCGGATTTCTCCGCCGGAGATCGCGGCTTGGACGGGTCGGTTCGACAGGTTCCAGACGACCACGCGGAAGCCGTCCGACGCCGGCTCGCGCACCAGAATGGCGGTTCGAAGCGCGTCTTCGGGATCGTCAAAGCGCCAGATGATCCTGTGGCCGGGGACGATCCGGTTGCGGGCATGGGCGACGCCGCCCAAGCGGGCGCGCTGCAGCTGGACGCTGGGCACGTCCACGCGGTCTGTCCACCAGTGGTCCTCGGTCTGCATGCTCATCCGCACGGCGCTCGAATGGATCTCTCGGGCATAGAGCCGCTCCAACGGTTCGCGGTCTCCGGTCTCGGCGGCGGCGAATGTCAGGGCGTCGGCTGGCGCGTCCGGAGCCGCGGCGAGGCTGATATACCGCTGGTGCAGGTCGGGCCGGCCAATGTCGCGGCCGATGTCGCTGTTGACGTTGCCGTATTCGTTCACGCCCGCCGGATCGCCCAGGGGGTCGAGGTAGCGCGAGGCCCCCGTCCAGCGCCAGGCGGACCAGAGCAGCATGGCCGTCGGGCCCATACCCGATCCGCGCTGGCCGTCCGTGGTCCAGTTGATGTCGGCGGGCCAGGACACCGTGCCGTCGGCCGCTGTCTGGCCGTGCGCAACATAGCCGTCGGCCAGCTCCAGCAACAGCGATCTCAGCCGGGGCGAGCCGTTGTAGTCGACCAGCAGCATGCCGGAATGCAGCACCAGGTGGGACTGGCCCTTGGACCAGTCCCAAGGGGTCTCTCGCGCGAAGATTGAGCCGCCGAAATTGTTCGAGATGATGTGGCGATGGCCCGCCGCATTGATCGCCGTGATGTCCGCATAGCGCCGCGCGGTCGCCATCAGCCGCTCCACGGCGATGGGATCTCCGCGATTCAGCAGCGCCGCCTGGCTGATGGCATTGATGCCTTCCTCGTAGGTGTGGAGTTCGTCGGTCTGGATGCGGTTCAGGCCGTCGTCCCACATGTCGTTGCGATAGCTCGCCTCGATCAGGGCGTTCAGCGAGGCGGTGAACTTTTCCGGATCAACGCCCATCAGCGCCGGGCCGACCCACTGGTTGGTCATGTCGGTATCGTCCGAAATGCCGCCGCCGAACTCGCCGTCGACCTGACGGTTGTCGATCCACCAGTTCACGAAATGGCGAACGGCCTTCAAGGCCTCCACCTGGCGGAAGGCCCACAGCGGCACGCCGGCGGGCGGGGTGGGCTGGACGAATGCGGGCAGGGGCTGTGACGCGTTCCATTCGCTCCAGTAGGCACGGCCCTCCACATTGTCCGGATCGACCCGCAACAGGTCGGTCAGGTCCCGGTAGAACCGGTCGAACAGGGCCAGATCGCGCGTGATCTGGCGCTCCTCCACCAGGAAGCCATAGCTGTCCTGGATCTGGATCAGCCGGTCGGCGACGTGCTGGGGGCGGGCCGCGTCGCGGGTCTTGAAGATCAGTCGGACCCCCATGCCGTCCAGACTTTCGGCACCAAAGTCGGGGGCGGCGGATGTGATCGTGAAATACAGGCTGTGGTCGTCGTCGAGGACGCGGTCGCGCGTGTCCAGAAACACCGTGCGGGCCTCTCCGGGCCGGACGGCGACGTTCACGTCCAGCAGGTCGCGCAGGGGCCAGGTCGGATCCTTGACCCTCAGATTGAGCGAGATAAGGCCGCTGGCGTCCGGCGTCGCCGACAAGGCAGGAATGTCGAGTACGATGCCGTCCAGCCCGCCGGCCTGCTGGAAGCTGAGGGTCGGCACATTGCGGATCAGCGGGCCGCCGGGCCGTCCACGGCGAAAGTCTATCGGAACCACGACATGGGCGATCGGCCGCTGGCCGGTCAGAGGTGTCTGGCGCGGGGCGCTCGGCGCACTGGCGGGCAGGGCCATGACCGTGTCGCGCTCCTCCAGCGGATGGCGGCCCGCGATGAAGGCCGTTACGTCGTCGGTCGCCACATAGCTCGGCTCGACCCCGCTGCGGACGACGTAGCGATAGTCGCCGATGCTATCGGGCAGATCGCCGGGGGTGACATTGTAGACGCCGATCTCCTGGATTGGGGTTTCGGGCTCCGTATTGGTGAACCGCACCGCACCGCCCCGGTGCCGTGGCAGACGCGTCGAGGTGCGTTCGACCCCGGGTTCGCGCCGGAAGAGCGCGCGCGCTGGCCCGTCGTCGATCACCTCGCTGGCGTCGATGCGTGCGTCGACAGCGGCGACAGCGCCGTGCGCCGCGCCCTGGATCTCGATCTGGTTCCAGGGCTCGTCCGGCAGGAACCAGGTCGCGGAACGCCCGCCCATGGAATAGACGTTCCAGTCCGGCAGGATGAAATAGTCGCTCCGTCCCGGCAGCCGTGAGCGGTTGTAGACCCCCGGCCAGGTCGTCTCGCGGATGCCATCGTTGCCCTTCCAGTGCCGCTGGGCGATGTCGCGCTGGTCGGTGAACTCGACGCGTCGGATCCGGGTCAGGGCATCGGCCAGATAGGGGGCGGAACCTCGGTCGAAACCGAAGCGGCGGTTCCAGGCGTCTTGCCATGCGGGCGGCGTCGGAACGGCACGGCCGGTGCTGGGGGCCTGCAGCATCGCGCGGACCTCGTCCTGTGACAGGGCGTGGTCGTAGATCCGCAGGTCGTCGAAGTCGGAGCCGCGCGTGAAGCTGTAGCGGCTGTGGACCTGGATCGGCGAGACGATGCGCGAGGCCGTGCCGAACTGATCGAGGGCGGCGTCGAGGGGCGCGGGGGTCATCTGAGCCCCGACACGCTCGCCGTCCACGAACAGCACGACGCCCCACGTCTCGTCCCAGGTAAAGGTCAGGTGGCTCCATTGGTCGGGATCCGGCACGCTGGGCAGGGTGTAGCTGACCCGTATGCGCGCCAGATTGGTGTCGGTGACGAAGGCGTCGAAGCCCGACCCGTTCCAGTCGATCCGCAGGAACGTCATATCCCAGCTGGAATGGTTAGTGAAACCGACGCGGAACAGGACGAACGGCGTGGGGCCGGTCGCGTAGCGGGCCCGCCAGTCGAAGGCGAGGGTGCCGCGCTGGGCGAAGATGTTGCCGGGGGCCGACCATGCCAGCTGCTGGTCGTCCGTTCCTTCGAGGTATCCAGCGCGCGCCCCGCCCTCGGGTCTCAGCGCCACCCGGTCGGCGAAGGTCGGCTGGGCCTGACCTCCCGCCACATCAGCCGTCAGGCTCTGGTCGGCCGTCATGTGAAACAGCAGTCCGTTGACCTGCGGGACTGGCTGCCGGGCGATTGCAACGCCGTTCAGAGCCATGAAGGCCAGCGCCGCAATCCAGCCCGTGTGAGAGATCAAAGACCGCATGGTTGTTCTCGCTTGCGGCACGATCGGGGCCGCATGTGCAACCCGGTCCGTCCCTTGCCTGGTTTCCTCGCCGGCTCTTGCTGCCGATCCTGCTGACGAATATGACACCGGTTTCCAGGAAGGGAAGCGTGCCTTTCGGAACGGTGCCCCATACAGCAACCCGTCAGTCGGCGGCGACGGCCACACCAAGTGTGCAGCCTGCGACATTGAGGCAATACTAGGCTATCCGTTCCACCTGGCCCGGTGCCGTCAGTCAGCGCCCCAGCGGCACCGTTTCGCAGAATGGGGCCTAGGCGAAATTGCCTCCCATAAGAGTGTACTGTTGCCCATCCGTAAGGACGGGGCTGGTGCTGTCAGGCGAACGATAAAAGGTCTCCGGTATTTGTGGCGTAAACCACTGACGGGGATCATATTTCGTGAAGCCGATTTCGTTCAAGCGTCACCGGTTTCCGGCAGATGTTATCCGCCATGCCGTCTGGCTGTACTTTCGTTTCAGCCTCAGTTTTCGTGACGTCGAGGAACTGATGGCGGCCCGCGGTGTGGACGTCAGCTACGAGACGATCCGGTGCTGGACCATCAAGTTCGGCCCCTTGATCGCCCGGCGGCTGAAGAAGCGGCGAGGGGCCCCGTCGCCGCGCTGGCACCTGGACGAGATGGTCTGCTGGATCGGCGGCAAGCGGATGTATCTGTGGCGCGCAGTGGACGATGAAGGCGAGGTCCTGGACCTCGTGGTCCAGCGCCGGCGAGACACAGAGGCGGCGTTGAGGCTTCTCCGACGCCTGCTACACAACCAGCCGATCGAGCCTCAGACGATCACGACGGACGGCCTGGCCTCATACGGCGCGGCTCTGGATCAGCTGGATCTGCGCCACCTGCACCGACCCGGCCGGCTTCGGGAGAACAATCGGGCCGAGAACTCCCACCTGCCGATCCGGCGACGAGAACGGCAGCAGCAGCGGTTCAAATCCCAAGGCTCAGCCCAGAGATTTCTCACCACCCACGCAGCGATCTACAACACCTTCAACGTCCAACGCCATTTGATCAGCAGACCAACCCTTCGCCGCTTCCGCGCCGACGCTGATGCCGCATGGGCGGCCGCCGTTGCCTGATCGGGCCACGGGGTAGGGGGCTTTCGACTTGGCAAAGTTAACCTGTCAGGCCCGCCCATCATCTGGACCGACAGGAAGCCGACCACGTCCTCCAGCACCTTGAACTGGGTCAGGCCATGCACGGCCTCGCGGGGCACGACGAAGCCGCCCATGCCTTCGACGTTCATCCACAGCACGCCGAACAGGGCAAAGCCGCGGATAATGTCCAGCTCGCCGATGCGATCGGACACACCGGTCGGTGCGGTCAGGTCTGTCATTTGGCGGGGTATTGTCAGGGTAAGATCCGAAGCTTCTACTTAGGCACAATTCAGGGGCACCGAGCAGACAAAAAAGCGAAGAAATTCAGCGGAGGTTGGCCGTTCAACAGACCCAAACAACTCGCCTGTTGGGCATATCATTCAACTGGGGGCGCCGATTGTGGCTTTACCCTGACAACACCCTACTAAGAGCCAATAAGACGCTCGAACAAGGCGAGCCCGCCAAGAGTCGCGCCAAGATAAACGATCAGCCAGAGACTTTGTCGATCGACTTTTCCTGGAACAGTGCTCCATCCGTTATCCGAGGTCGGCGCGCCGCTAGCCTCGAATCGAGCTCTCTGTCCTGGGATCGAATAGGGAGACCATTCGGCTTGGCGGCCCGACAAAATGCGGCTGGCGACCCAGCCAACCGCCATAGTGGTGCCGCCGCCGATCAGACAGTACCAGGGCCAAGCGATGTCGGTACGGGTGGCGACTATCCAGATCACGACGAAGCCGATGAACACCCCAACCAGCAGACCACGCTCGGTCGTATGTTTGGAAAAGAAGCCCAAGCCATACATCCCAAGCTTGGCCCCGACGAAATAGCTGCCGATCTTGGACAGGACTTCCAGGATCGAGCCGCTGGAATGGGCATAGAGAATGGCCGGGATTATGATGACCGCGCCCCAGACCAGGGTCATCCAGCGAGTGGCCGCCAGATAGTGGGCGTCGCTGGCGCCCTTTTTGAAGTACCGCTCGTAGAAGTCGACGACGCTGGCGGTCGCCATGCTGTTAAAGGCTGAGCTGAGGGTGGACATCGACGCAGCCAGTACCGCCGCCGCCAGAATGCCCAGCAGGCCTGGAATCTTCGAATCCAGCGCGAACTGCAGGATGATCTCGTTCGTGTTCTCGAACGGACGCCCCTGATAATAGCCCCAGGCCAGAACCCCGATGAAGAAGAAAAGGAAATAGATCGGGAAGGCGGCATAGCCCATCAGCAGATAGGACTTCTTGGCGTCGCCGATGGATTTCGCGCCGAGGGTTCGCTGCACCATCATCTGGTTGGCCCCATAGACGGTGACATGGAACAGGGTCATGCCGATCAGGCCGGACCAGATAGTCGTCGGAATGGTGGCATCCAGCGTCGGGTCGATGGCGCTGAGGCGACCGGCGGCCTTCAGGTTCGCCAGCACGTCGCCGATCGGCTCAGGCATCAGGACGATCAGGGCGATCATGATGACGATAGCCCCGCCGAACAGGACCCCGGCCTGAAAGACGTCGGTCCAAATCACCGCCAGCATCCCGCCCATGGTGGTGTAGATCAGGGCTAGAATGGTGATCGAGACGATCGCCCAGGGAATCGGGATGCCGGTGATGAACTGCAGCACCAGGGCGGTGGCATACAGAATCGCACCGGTCGACAGGCCCTGCGTCACCAGGAAGATGGTCGACATGACGGCGCGGGATGTCGGTCCGAAGCGCCGCTCCTGGTACTCATAGATTGAAGCGACGCCGCTGTTGTAGAAGAAGGGCAGGAAGAACGCCGTCACCCCCAGGATGACGATCGGATAGTTCAGGTGGATGGCCAGGGCCGCGAGACCATCCGAATAGGCCCAGGCGGGGGCCCCCAAGAACGACAGGGCGCTGATGTAGGTAGCGATGACCGAGACGCCGATGGCCCACCACGGGGTCTTGCCGCTGCCTACGTTGAATTCCTTGGCCGTCTTCACGTTTCGGCCGAGCACGAAACCCATCACTAGGTTGGTTGCGAGGAAGGTAAGGACTATGCCCCAGTCGAGCGGTGAAAAGATCATGCCAGGTCTCCGAAGATGTCGTAGCCGGACTGCAGCATGACGTGGGGCACGTCGATGAAGACCCAGTTTTCCTTCAGCACGTCACCCTCGCGGCGCCACCAGTCCATGACCCGCATGGTGATCTGACGCCCTGTGCCCGGTACGCCCAGCCAGGGCCCGGCGTGGGTGGCGGTGATGCTGGGCCAGCCGGTCGAGGCGACATAGGTCCCGTCGGCGAAGCGCGCCTTGTGATTGCCGCCTACCCGGTCGGGGAACGCGGTCAGAAAGGGCTGCTGGTGATAGCGCTGAAAACCGGTGACGCCCCGGTTCGAGCCGATGCCGCCGGGGCCGTACCACAGCATGTTGGGGCTCCAGTATTGTTCCATCCCCATCCGCTTCAGGTCTCCCTCGACGTATTTGTGCAGGCCGAAGATCATGGCTTCGACGACGGCAAGGGACGCTTCGGTTTCTGAATGCGGGGCCGGGTCGAAGCGGACGCCGTCCTGGGTGATGGGGGCGGGGAAGATGTCGGGGACGCCTGCGGGCAGGGCGGGCAGGGGGCTGATCCCGGCCTGGCGCATCAGGTCAATCAGGTCGTGGATTGCGAAGACCTCGGCGATCTGGTCGCCCTCGATCCGATAAAATTCGCCAAAGCGCAGATTGATCAGACCGTCCGTGGCAGGGATGCCCAGCCAGGGGCCTGTCATAGTCCCTTCGATCACGCCGAGCGCGCAGACCCAGTCGGCATCCTTGAAACGGCCCGCCATCAGGGCATAGGTCCGGCGCTGAAGGTCGGGGATAGCGGCACGGAGCGGACCGACCAGACCGGCGATCAGGCCCTCGGCGCCCTGAAGCTCGTTCATCGGGTGGACGGCGTGAAAGACGGCATCGGGCGTCATCGCCGCGCGCCACAGGGCCGCCGTCTGGATCGGATCGGCGGCATCGAGGCGCTGGAACAGCGTCCAGATCAGGCGCTTGCGGTCGGCATCGGTCATGCGAGGTCTCGGGTCATTGAGCGGTCCACCCACCATCCGCCAGCAGGCTGGAACCGGTGATCAGCGAGGCGGCAGGCGACAGCAGGAAAATGCAGGCTGCCGCCACCTCTGCCGCCGTGCCGACGCGACCCAGCGGGATGCGGTCCAGCACGAACTTGCCGAAGGCCGCGTCGGCCAGCATGGGGGCGGTCATGGGCGTCTCGATGAACGTCGGGGCCAGACTGACGACGCGGATGCCGTGCGGGGAGAGTTCGACGGCGGCGGCCTTGGTCAGGCCCTCCAGTGCGTGTTTGGTCAGGCAGTAGACCGTCCGACCCGGGGAGCCGACGTGGCCCATCTGGGACGTCATGTTGACGATCACGCCGGACCCTTGCGCCAGCATCACCTTCGCCGCCGCCTGGGCTGTCAAAAAGGCAGCGCGGACGTTGAGGGCCAGCATGGCGTCGAGGGTCTCGATATCGACCTCGGTGAAGGGTTGCGGCCGGTTGAAACCCGCGTTGTTTACCAGGCCGTCCAGCCTGTGCAGGGCCGCGAGGCGGGCGTGGAAGGCGGGGTCGGCCACGTCCATGACCCAGGGCTCGATCCGGCCGGGGCGGCTGTCCGCGAGGTCGGTCAGGTCGCTTTCAGAGCGAGCGACCGCGATGACGTCGCCGCCCGAGTCCACGACCGCTTCGGCGCAGGCGCGACCCAGGCCCCGGCCGGCACCGGTGATCAAGACGCGAAGGCCTGTCAGGTCGCTCACGCGGTGGGGGCGAGCGCGCGAGCGCTGCTGCTTGCCATCGCGCTACCCGTCCGGCCGGTGGCCATGTCCGGTCGTCGGGACACTGTTGGCAGAAGCCGGCTCATCGCACCCTCCGTGTATTCCAACGCCTATTGCATTCGAATGCAACAAATCTAGACTGACCTTAATTCGAAGCGGTGCGCAAGCGCCCAGAGCGATCCGGGAGGAAGTCTAGATGGTCCGTTGGCTGAAGGAAGGTCGCTCGGTCGAAGCCGTGAAGGCCGATGGCGCGCGTGTGCGCGAAACCGTCGAGCGGATGCTGGGCGATATCGAGGCCGAGGGGCTGGAGGCCGTCCGTCGCTATTCCCGCGACCTCGACAGATGGGACCGCGAGGATTTTCGGCTCAGTGAGGACGAGATCCGCGCCGCCTATGCCGCCCTGTCCGAGCGCACGGTCGACGACATCCGCTTCGCCCAGGCCCAGGTCCGCAACTTCGCCCAGATCCAGAAGGATGCGTTGCGCGACGTCGAGGTCGAGACCCTGCCGGGCGTGATCCTGGGTCACAGGAATATCCCGGTGAACGCGGTCGGGGCCTATGTGCCCGGCGGCAAATATCCGTTGGTCGCCTCGGCTCATATGGGCGTCGTCACGGCCAAGGTGGCAGGGGTGAAGCGTATCCTGTCGGCCGCGCCGCCTTACGACGGCCAGGCCAATCCGGCGATCGTCGTGGCCCAGCACATGGCCGGTGCCGACGCCATCCTGGCGCTCGGCGGTGTCCAGGCCATCGGCCTGATGGCGCTGGGGGCCAAGGGTGGCGCGGGGGGCGATATCGAGCCGGTCGACATGCTGGTCGGGCCGGGCAATGCCTATGTCGCCGAGGCCAAGCGCCAGTTGTTCGGCCGGGTCGGCATCGACCTGCTGGCCGGACCGACAGAGACCCTGGTCATCGCCGACGACAGCGTGGACGGAGAGTTGTGCGCCGCTGACCTGCTGGGCCAGGCGGAGCATGGACCCAACAGTCCGGCCATCCTGCTGACCACCTCCGAGAAACTGGCGCACGACACGGTCGCCGCGATCGAGCGCCAGCTGGAGTGGCTTCCCACCGCCCCGATCGCCTCGGTCGCCTGGCGCGACTATGGCCAGATCATCCTGGCCGACAGCGATGCGGAGATGGTCGAGATCGCCGATCGGATCGCGTCCGAACACGTCCAGGTCATGACCCGCGACCCGGACTATTTCCTCGCCAACATGACCAACTACGGGGCTCTGTTCCTCGGGCACCTGACCAACGTCAGCTATGGCGACAAGGTGATCGGCACCAATCACACGCTGCCGACCATGCGTTCGGCGCGCTATACGGGTGGACTGTGGGTGGGCAAGTTCATGAAAACGTGCACCTATCAGAAGATCCTCACACCGGCCGCCAGTGTCATGGTGGGTGAATACTGTTCGCGCCTGTGCGCCATCGAAGGGTTTGCAGGACACAAGGAACAGGCCGATATCCGTGTCCGCCGTTATGGCCAGAAGGACGCCGCCTGATCCATGGCCCCACGCGACCCCGATCGCCGCGCAGCACGCGCCACCAGCTATGACGTGGCCAGGGTCGCCGGCGTGTCCCAGTCCGCCGTCAGCCGCGCCTTCTCGCCCGGCGGAAGCGTGTCGGACGAGACGCGCGAGCGCATTGTGGAAGCCGCCCGCAGCCTGGGGTACCGGCCCAATGCCATCGCGCGCGGACTGATCACGCGGCGGTCGAACCTGGTGGGCCTGATCCTGCCGTCGATGGCCAGCCTGTATTATCCCGAGATCATGGTGGAGATCACCGCCGAGGTGGCCCGGCGCGGGGCTCGCGTCCTGCTGATCACCGTCGATACGGCCGCCGAAGTCGGGGCGGCGCTTGAGGGGCTCTGGAGCTTTCAGGTCGACGGGGTGATCGCCGCTACGGCCATGACGGCCGCCCAGCTCGAGGACTTCGAACTGCACCGGACGCCGGTGATCTTCTACAACCGCGCCCCGCCGCACCACGCGGGCAACTCCGTCGCCGTCGATCACGCGGACGGGGAGGGGCGGCTGGTCGAGCGGCTGTGGCAGGCTGGGCATCGGCGGTTCGCCATGATCACCGGCCCGGACGAGTCCGAAGTGGCCCAGCAGCGTGCCGCAGGCGCCCGCGCCACCCTGGAACGGCTCGGGGGATGCATCACGGCCGTGACGCCCGGCGACTATCGCTACGAGAGCGGGATCGAGGCCTTCAGTCGTCTGTGGGCCGAAGGCGAACCGTTCGACGTCGTCCTGTGCGCCAACGACGCCATGGCGCTCGGAGCCATGGACGCCGCAAGGCTGAAGCACGGGCTGCGCATTCCCGAAGACGTGTCGGTGGCCGGCTTCGACGGCTTCAACGCCGGTCGCTGGCTGGCCTATCAGCTGACAACCGTTCGCCAGCCGATCGGCGCCCTGGCGGCGGCGGCGGTCGAGATGCTGTTCGCGCGCATCGAGGATCCCGAGACTGCCCCGGAACGTCGACTGTTCAGCGGCGAGATCGTGCCGGGGCGGTCGGCCCGGCTGGCGCCGAACAGCGGCGGATGATCCCGGTCGTCCTGGCCCCGGGGCTGCTGTGCGATGGGCGGCTGTGGTCAGCGATGCGGCCGGATCTGCTCGGCGACATCATCAGCGTCGATTTCGCCGACGACGACTCGATCCAAGCCATGGCCGTGCGGATTCTGTCGGAAGCTCCCCTCCGGTTCGTGCTGGCCGGCTTTTCGATGGGCGGCATGGCCGCGATGACGGCGGCGGCCTCGTCGCCGGAACGGATCGCGGGACTGGTCTTGATTGACACCCACGCCGAACCCGAGACACCGGATCGCTCCGAACGCCGTGCCCGCCAGATCGCCACCGCCGACGCCGGCGGTTTCTCCAGGCTGGTGCGCGAGGAGCTCAAGCCCCAATATTTCGCCGCCCCAGACGATCATCAGGGCGCGCGCAAGCTGGTGTCCGACATGGCGCTGGAGGCCGGCGTCCTGCAGTTCCGGCGTCACGTCCAGGCGCTGATGACGCGACCCGATCCGGCGACCCTGCTGGAGGCCCTGATCATGCCGGTCACTGTCCTGACCGGCGAGGCCGATCGACTGGCGCCGCCGTCTGCCGCGCGACACCTGGTGGACCGTCTGCCGGACGCGCGTCTCGTTCTGATCCCCGAATGCGGCCACATGGCCCCGCTGGAAGCCCCGGCGGTCGTCGCGGCAGAGATCAATCGCCTGTGTCGCCAGCCGGAGTTCGCATGAAGACCTCGATCGACCGTATCCTGACAACCCATGTCGGCAGTCTGCCGCGCCCCGCCGCCGTCGCCGACGGCCTCTTTGCGCGCGAGGACGAGAATCCGGCTTTCAACGCCGCCGCCTTCGCGCCGGTCGTCTCGGCCGCCGTTGCCGCGGCCGTCGCGCGTCAGGTCGAGATCGGGCTGGACGTCGTTTCGGACGGGGAGATGAGCAAGATCTCCTACGCCACCTATGTGAAGGACCGGCTCAGCGGCTTCGGCGGCGACAGCCCCCGCCGGGCCCCGCAGGATCTCGAACAGTTTCCGGGATTTCTGGCACGTCAGGCGTCGGGTGGTGGCACCCCGACCTATCGCCGACCCATGTGCGTCGGCCCCATCGCGGTCGTCGACGACGGGCCGCTGGATGCTGACATCGCCAACATGACCAACGCCGTCACGGCAGCCCAGCCGACTGAGGCCTTCCTGAACGCGGCATCGCCCGGGGTGATCGCCCTGTTTCAGCCCAACGGTTACTATCTGACGCAGGACGCCTATCTGGAGGCCCTTTCGGCGGCGATGCGATCGGAATACGAGGCGATCGTGGGGGCGGGTTTTGTGTTGCAGATAGACAGCCCCGACCTGGGCGTCGGCCGACACATGATGTTCAAGGACCTGCCCGAGGCCGACTATGTGAAGGCCTGCGAGGGCCATCTGGAGGCCCTGAACGCGGCGCTCGCGAATGTGCCAAGGGAGCGGGTCCGAATGCACGTCTGCTGGGGCAATTATGAAGGCCCGCACCACTGCGACGCGCCGTTCGACACGGTGTTCGGGCTGGCGCGCAAGGCCAAGGTCGGAGCCATCCTGTTCGAGGCGGCGAACCCGCGTCACGGCCACGAATGGACCTGGTTCCGGGACAACAACCTGCCCGACGACCTGGTCATCATCCCCGGCGTGATCGATTCTACGACGAACTTCATCGAGCATCCCGAACTGGTGGCGCAGCGGATTGAGCAGTATGCGCACCTGGTCGGCCGGGAGCGTGTGATCGCGGGCGCAGACTGCGGCTTCGGTACTTTCGCCGGGTTCGGACCGGTCGATCCGGACATCGCCTGGGCCAAGCTGGGAGCCTTGGTCGAGGGGGCCGCTATCGCCTCGGACCGTCTGTGGAGGGCGCGGTGAACGTCGCCGCCGACTTCAAGCGTCGGCTGCTGGCGGGAGAGCCTCTGCTGGGCACCTTTGTCAAGACGCCGCATCCCTCTGTCGTCGAGGTGCTGGCCCAGACTGGGCTGGATTGCCTGTGCCTGGACGCCGAGCATGCGCCCTTCGACCGGGTCGATCTGGATCGGGGTCTGCTGGCGGCGCGCGCCGGGGGCATCGCCGCCCTGGTCCGCGTGGCATCGGGCCAGCCGCACGAGATCCTGAACGCCCTGGATCTGGGCGCGGCGGGGGTCGTGGTGCCACATGTCCGCTCAGCGGCGGAGGCTGAGGGCGTCGTGCGGGCCTGTCACTACGGTGCCGGCGGGCGGGGCTATGCAGGCGGTACGCGGGCGTCCGGCTATGGGAGTCCGCCGATTGGTGAGCGGCTTGCGCGGACCCGGACCGAGACCAGCGTCATCCTGCAGATCGAGGACATCGAGGCGCTGGATCACCTTGACGCCATCGCGGCGGTTCCTGGCGTGGACGCGGTCTTCATCGGCCGCATCGACCTGACGGTGGCCTTGGGCGAGACCGATCCAAAGGCGGCCAGGGTCATGACGGCCGTATCGGACATCGTGGCGGCCTGTTGTGCAGCGCGTCGCAATGTCGGCATGTTCACCCCCGATCTGGGCGAGGTGCCGAATTGGCGAGAGCGGGGCGCCAGCCTGTTCCTGCTGGGGGCTGACCACGGCTTCATCCGCGCCGGTGCTGCCCAGCTTCGGTCCGACATCGGCTTCTGAACCGGGCAAAAAGGGGGCGGCCGAAGCCGCCCCCTAGAGGCTTGGGGAGGGTTTGGTCGATCAGTAGGCCGCGCTCAGGCGAACCCCGTACATGCGGGGCGCATCGTAGCTCTGGTTCAGGCCCCGCGATCCGAAGGTGGCCCGGTTCAACGTGACCTCGTCGCCCACGTTGTTGGCGAAGACATCGACGCGATACTTCTCGCTGGCATCGACCCAACTGACGCGGAGATCGACTTTGGCGAAGGCGTCCTGAAGGTCCAGCGAGGTGTTGGTGTCGGTTAGGTAGTAGGCGTCCGAATACAGCAACGTCGCCGAGGGTGTGATGACCGACCCATCCCCCAGCACAAAGTCGTATCCCACCTGTCCCGTTAGCTTGATGCTGGGGCTATAGGGCACGTCGTTGCCGGAGTAGTTCAGGAAGCCCGTGTAGTTCGAGGGGGCTGGGACGTTGCGATAGTCGTCGTACTGGGCCTCCATCAGGGTTGCCGAGAAGGCGATGTTCAGATTGTCGATCGGCACGGCCTGAACCTCGATTTCCAGCCCCTGGCTATGCGCCTTTGCGGCATTCAGGATCACCGAGGTGGTCGTGGTGCCGGTCCCGGTGACGATCAGGAACTGGTTCTGGACCTGCAGGTCTTCGAATTCGTTGCGATAGGCCGACAGGTTGATCTGGAGCCGGTCGTCCCAGAACCGGTTCTTGGACCCGACCTCATAGGCCGTGACCGTTTCCGGTCCGAAGGCCCCCGGCAGGGCTGGATTGGTGAAGAAGCCGGAGTTGAAGCCGCCCGAGCGGAAGCCGGTCGAAACGGTGGCGTACAGCATGTTGCCGGTAGCCAGATGGTATTCGGCGTTGGCGCGCCAGGTCGTCTCGCTGAAGGTAAAGTCGAATTCCTGACCCGTCGGGGTGACGGAGGTCAGGCGCTGGGTGCCATTGGTGGTGGCGTTGGCGCGGCGGATGACCTTCTGGTCTTCAGTGTAGCGCACGCCACCCGTGATCCGCAGGCGGTCCGGGATGAGCCAGTAGGACGCCTGACCAAATACGGCATTGGAGGTCGTCTCGGGTAGGCCTGCCGCGAAGGCGCAGCCGGCTGTGTTGCGCGCCAGCGTCGGACAGCTGGAGAAGAACGAGGCCGTCACGTCTTCGTTGAAGTAGAAATAGCCCGCAATCCAGTCCAGCCGGCCCTCGCCGTTGGAGGCGATCTGCAGCTCCTGGCTGAAGCTTTCGAGCACATCCTCCTGCGCGTCCACGGCGCCCAGCCGCAGCGAGAAGTCGTTGTCGGCGTTACGGAACACCGAGAAATCCGTATGGCCGGTGATCGAGCGGACGATCACCGGGCCGAAATCGTAAGAGACGTTGGCGCTCCAGGCATCCTGCTCGAGATCCTGCACCAGCCTGGTGTCGCCGCCGTAAAACAGCGGATCGGGGTTGATCGGAATACCCTCGACCAGAGGCTGGCCGGTGCGGGGAATATCGTAGCGCAGCAGATACGGCCGGCCGTTCAGGTCGAACGCGCCCGTTGTCGGGTTCACGAAGATGCCGCCGACCCGATAGCCGAAGGCCGCACCGCCGGTGCCTTGTTCGGTCCAGTGACTGTAGCGAAGGACGGCCTCGAACTGCGGTGTCGGCGCGAAGCGGACGCCGACACGGGCATAGCTGGTGTCCCGGGTGAAGATATCGAGATCGGAGGTGACGCCCTTCACATAGCCGTCCATCGTCTCGCGCAGGGCCGCGATCCGGAACGACAGCATGTCGTTGACCGGGACGTTCACGAATCCTTCGACCGACTGGCGGTCGAAGCTGCCGAGCGTCAAGCTGGCCCCGGCGTCGAAGTCCGGACCCGGCTCATTGGTGGCGATGGCAATGTTGCCGCCGAAGGTGTTGCGTCCATACAGGGTGCCCTGGGGCCCGCGCTGGATCTCGACCCGCGCCACGTCGACGAACGGCTCGTTCGCCTGGGAGGCGCGGCTGCGGTAAACGTTGTCGGTGAAGTAGCCGATCGACGGATCACCCGAGACGCCGACGTTTTCGGTCCGGACGCCGCGGATGGCCGGGCGGGCGTCCGATCCGGACTTGCCGAAGGTGAAGCCGGGCGTCAGGATCTCGACGCGCGACAGATCGCGGATGTCGTTGTCCCGCAAGGTTTCGGACGTCAGTGCGGTCACCGCGACCGGCACGTCCTGCAGGTTCTCGGCCCGCCGCTGCGCCGTCACGACGATGTCGTCGACGGCCGAGGCTTGGTCGCCCGTTTGAGAGGGGCGCGCGGTCTGGGCCAGGGCGGGATGACCCGCCGCCAAGGTCAGAACCGCGATCGAAACGCCCGCCAAACCGTACTTGTTCGCCATTGTTCTAACCCCCATTGCCGTCCGTCTCCGGATCACAGAATTAAAGACTGCATTCGAATGCTTGTCTTGTCCACGGGTTTTGCATTCGAATGCAGAGAGCGTGTCGCAAAAGAAGCACAGTGTAGGGTGCAAGCCCGGAATTAGAGGCGCGGCGTCCAGCCGCGACGCTGCCCAGCCGCGCGACCCGCACCATCTGTGCGGTACAGGGTGGCGGCCTCATCGACGACGACCAGCCCGTTGAATGCAATCGGGACAGGTCGACCCTTGGTCGCTTCGCCTTCCAGCCGCGTCAAGCCGACGACCCGCCCGCCCATCGACGCGGCGCGCAACACCACGGGTCTGAACCGGGCAAGATCCAGCCCCGGCCAGTCGCCCACGGCAGTCGCCAGGTCGTTGCGGTGCTCGGGGCGAAGGTCGGGGTGATCAGCGGGTTCGAACCGCGCCGATCCGCCTGCCTGATTCAGGTCCGGGTCGATCGGAATGTTCAGTACCGAGGGCGGATCGAGCGTTTCCTGTTCGCCCAGGATCCACAACCTCTGCACCAGGCCCCGGCCAATATCCGCAACGACCGCGTGGTCCGCATCCATCCAGAGGCCCAGGCGATCGGTTTCGATATCCAGATCGGCGACCGCCAGAGAGGGTCTCAGCGCCGCCAGAAGCCCGCCGATCGCCTCACGTCCATAGACCTGTCCGCCCCGGCCCTCGAACCGACAGGTCTGGAGGACGGGGGGGCCTTCGCCGTGCAGCAATGTGCCCAGGACCGTCATGCGCCGAGGCCTCCGGCCAGCTGACGCAGCAGGGCCAGTTCGTCGAATACGGTGACGTCCTCGACCACCCTGCCGTCCCTCACTCGATAGTGGCTGACGCCCAGGATCAGCAGGTCGCGTCCGGTCGCCCGGCCATGGACGCCACCCCGAACATGGCGGCCCGCCAACGACCAGCGCAGGGCGACGGCGATGTCATCGTCGGGCAGGCCGGTCGCGGCCCAGTGGTCGATGACCAGACGGGGGGCTTCGAGTTGGGCGGTCACCTGGTTCATCGCTCCGATCCAGCCGCCGCGCCCGAACCACCGCCGCCCCGAGGGCCAGACGCCCTCGACCGCCACGGACAGACCCTCGGCCGCGCGACCCAGGTCGCCCTCATTTACGGCGGTGGTCAGCATGGCTGTCAGCGGCATCGCCGGGTGGTCATCCGGCACGGCATCGACAAGCCCACGGCCCGAGCGGACCCGTTCGATTTCGAGACCGCGCCAGGCGTGAACCTCCGGGTCCAGGGCCTGATCCGCCTCGGCCTGGGCACGCGCCACAGTCCACGGGTCGAGGCCGAGCTGGCGCGCGAGCTGAGCATTGTCGCGGACCAGCCACTCCTCGACGATCCGGTTCTCGCGCACCATACAGTCGGCGATGGTCGTGACCTGAGCGCGCAGCCCGGTCGCGGGCCCGAAGGCGTCGTCGCCCAGATGGGTCATCAGGCTGACGATGCGGTGCGAGGTGTGAAACAGTCCGGGTGCGTCCTCGCTCCAGATCACATCCTCGCCGATCAGGCAGCGGTCGGGAAAGGCCGCCAGTGTCGCCAAGGTATTGGCGACGACGGCCTCCACCCCCCGCACCGGCCCGGCCAGGGTATGGATGCGGCAGTCCGCACCATAGTGCGAGCGGCATAGCCCGACGTTCTTCTCTTCCCAGATCCGGTGGGTGCAGCGGATGATGTAATCGACGATGTCGCTGTAGTCCGGGTCGAATCCGGTCAGCGCCTGGCGGAGCGGGTGTGGGCTCAGCAGATCCTCGATCGACCGTCCGGCCGGGGAGGGGGCATGGGGATCAGCGTTCCAGGTCACGAGGAGGTCCGGTCAAGAGGTGGCCTCGTCGAGGAGTTCCGCCGGCTGAGGCGCATTGCCCGCCCGCGTCACGAACAGGTCGGCCCCGGTCCGCGAGCTCATGCGGCGGACCGCCCCGACGGGGATGGTCACTGTGTCGCCCGGCGCCAGATGCGCATGCTCGCCCTCGACCTCAAGCTCCAGCCCGCCAGCATGCACGAAGATGACCTCGGCGTCCTGGCGCCTGAGCGCCGGCGTTCGCGAATCGGGCGCCAGGCGCACGCGCCGGCAGACGAAGCCATGTGACCAGGCCAGCGGCGACGCGGGCGCGGGCTCCGACAGGTTCGCCTCGCCCAGAACCGTCTGCTCGACCACGCCGGCGGGCGCGCCCGGCACCGTACCTAGCCGGAATCCGCCCCGCACCACGACGGTCCCGAGCGTCGTGGTGTCGATCTGTCGGACGATGCGCTCCAGCGCCGCGCGAGTCTCGGGCTGAACCACGGGATCGTCTTTGGGCACGGAGTGACGGGAAAGGGTATCGATCAGTCGGCCGCTTTCCAGAAGCACCAGACCATGACCGCGCGCATTTTCAAGCACATCAGGGGCCCAGACGACCCGGCCCGGATCGTCGCCGCCCAGGACGGCGTAAAGAAAGCCGGGCTCGGCGCCGACGTTTTCGAACCCGCGAAATACATGCACGGGGATGGAAATGGTGTCACCTGGCTCCATCACCACCTCGCCCTCATCGGCATGCTCGCCGGTCCGAAACGCCCAGCGCCCCGAGTGCACGAAGAAGACCTCGGCCGTCTCATGGAAATGCTGGGAGTTCAGGCAACCCGGCGGCTGACGCGCGCCGCCGATGTTGAACCCATGGGGTTCGGTGATGTGGACGTGCTGGTCCGGATTTTCCGCCACCCCGGGACCGATGATTGTGAAGTTTTCCTTCGCGTCCGAGCCCGGGGTCCGGGCATCGATGAAGGCGGTGGTACAGGGAATGAGATCGCCGTACCGTACGATACGGCTCTCGAGCCGCTGATTATCTGCACGCATGGACATCTGCGTATTGAACGACTTTTGCATTCGAATGCAAGCGTTGGTGACGGTCGGGCCCGACGGCCCGCCATTTATCGGGTGCGGGTCGATGGTGTTGTCAGTCAGCGAACTGGCGGAGCCGTTTCGCGGAATGGGGCTTAGGCGCAAAGCGGGCAGGGCGAACGGCCGGCGCGGGAGGGGGTAGGGGGCGTCTACTCAGGCACAGGGCAGCATTGACAAGGTGCTGTCAGTCCAACGCTAAAACGTCTCCTTTTATGACGGCCTAAGCCGCTGTTGGAGATGATATTTCGTGAAGCCGATTTCGTTCAAGCGCCACCGGTTTCCGGCAGATGTTATCCGCCATGCCGTCTGGCTGTACTTTCGTTTCAGCCTCAGTTTTCGTGACGTCAAGGAACTGATGGCAGCCCGCGGTGTGGACGTCAGCTACGAGACGATCCGGTGCTGGACCATCAAGTTCGGCCCCTTGATCGCCCGGCGGCTGAAGAAGCGGCGAGGAGCCCCGTCGCCGCGCTGGCACCTGGACGAGATGGTCTGCTGGATCGGCGGCAAGCGGATGTATCTTGACGTGACCCCCGTTTCTCATCCAGCCATAACGAGAGTCCTTGGGTGATCTGAACTGGTGTTGGTGGGGTTGGCAATAGGCCGGTCTGAGCAGCCATCAACCAGCGCAGCAGGCCGGCCGATGTGTCCGGTGAGCGCCTTGGCATAGGCCTCGGGCGTCAGCCATCCCAGCTTCGAGTGCGGCCGGGTTTCGTTGTAGTCGCGCCGCCAGGCGTCCAGCACGACGCGGGCGTGCGGCAGGGAGCGGAACAGCGTCTCGTTCAACAGCTCGTCGCGCAGGCGACCGTTGAAGCTCTCGTTGAAGCCGTCCGGCACAGGCTGGAGAGATCGACGACAGCCAGTATGCGACCGAACACTCGCTCGTCCAGCAACGCTATTATATTCTGGCGTGTCTCGTCTACGGGTCCAACCCCGAGGGCTGTGAATCGGCGTCGAAATCGGACCCCATCGAAAGGCAGCCTAGGCGGTTGAATTCGCGATATAAAAACACGTTGGCTCGCATACTGACTGACGTCTGTCGGGACCCCGTCTCGCCCCCAGATATCAAGCTCATTCAATATGTTATTTCATACCGGGTGGGGTCCCGCCTTGTACGCCGATCAACACTGCGGGGCCAGGCAAACGACGCCTGGGCGGCAGCGACCCGGGCTGCCTGAAGCGGGAAGTGGAGGGGCGTTTTCGGCTCGGTCAACTTAACGTGTCAGTTCCGCCGCGCCTCATACCCTATTTAACAGCGAAGTTGATATTTAACATTGCTGATGTTAAATACGCCGTGTGATGTTAAACGCTGTGCCCCCTTCAAAGCGCGAAGCCCTCCCGCAGGCTGCGGAGGCCTACGCACGGGATGCGTTCGGCCTGCGCTTGGGTCTGCACGATCTTGCGCCCTCCGCCTTGCCCCATTTCCTTGGCGACCGTTACCGCTTCTGGGAGGGAGATTTGTTCGGTCGCCGGGCCGTCTTCATGGCAACCGAGGACAGGACCTTCGGACGGATCGCCGATTTCATCAAACATCGCGAGATCGTGCAGCAAAGGTTGAACGCAACGCTCGTCGTCCTGCTGCTCGAAGCGCTGCCTCAGGCTCTGCGTCGTCGACTGATGTCCGAACACATCGCCTTCTTGTCTCCCGGTGCGCAGCTCTACGTCCCGGAGGCCTTGGTCGATCTGCGCGAGTCGCCGGTCGGTAAGATCATCGCGCCGCCGGATCATCTGTCGCCTACAGCCCAGGTTATAGTCTTGGGCGCCCTGCTCGGCGAACCGGTAGACGACACCAGCCTCACCTCGCTCGCGGACCGTTTTGAGGTCGCTATCATGAGCATGAGCCGCGCCTTGGATGAGCTAGAGGCGCTCGGCCTGGCTGAACCACGACGCATCGGGCGGCAACGTCGGCTGCAATTCGCCTTGAAGCGCCACGACCTGTGGCGGGCCGCAGAAGCCCGACTTCAGTCTCCAGTCCGCAAGCTGCGGCTCGTAAAGGGCCCGCTGCCTCCCGCTGACTTTCCGCTCGCCGGCGAAAGCGCACTAGCCCGCGAAACCATGCTGGCCGCACCAAAGGTTGAACGCCGAGCCGCTCCCGCTTCGGCATGGAAGCGCATCGTTCGTTATCTCGATCTGCAGCTGGCCTGGACGTACGACGACGACCGGACAGAGGTGGAAACATGGAGCTACGATCCGCGAGTACTGGCGGGCCCCGAGCCGGTTGTCGACGCCTTGTCCCTCTATCTCAGCCTCCGGCACGAGCCGAACGAACGCGTTAGCCAAGCTGCAGAACAGTTGCTGGAGCGGTTTCCATGGTGATCGGCGTCGATCGCTTCCGCGAGCATTTCGCAGGGCACGATCATCAGTACGTACTGATCGGCGGTGCAGCCTGCGAACTCATCATGGACGAAGCCGGTTTGGACTTTCGCGTGACCAAGGACCTCGACATTGTCCTGATCATTGAGGCGCTCGATCCGGCCTTTTCCGAGCGATTCATGGCCTTTATTGACGCTGGCGGATATGAGGTGCGCGAGCGCAGCGAGGGCGATCGCATTCTGTACCGGTTCCAGAAGCCGGCAACGGACGACTTCCCCGCCATGCTTGAACTGTTTTCCAACCGGCCCGACGGCCTGCCGGCTGTCGAGGGCAGCACGTTGACCCGCCTCCCGATCGGTGAAGCTGCCGCCAGCCTGTCAGCCATTTTGCTGGACGAGGACTATTACGCCTTCCTCAAGACTATGGTCCGCACCCTGGACGGGATCCCGGTGCTGGACGAAGCTGGCATCATTCCCTTCAAGGCCCGCGCCTGGCTAGACCTCAGCCAGCGCCGGAAGGCCGGTGAAAAGATCGACGGCAAAGACATCGCCAAACATCGCCGCGACGTCGTCCGCCTATTGCAGGTTATCGCCATGGACGCCGTGTATGATCTGCCACCCACCGTCCGCGCAGACATGGTCGTCTTCCTGGACGCTCTCGAGGCTGACGAAGCGTTTGATCCGAAGCAATTCGAGGTCCCCATGACGCGCGCCGTCGCAGTGGACCGTCTACGCGCGGCTTACGCTCTCTAGGCTCAGGACTCATTGGTCATAGCCAGAAGATGACGGTTGCGGCGATGGCGATGGCGGACATGAAGGTGTGGGCGCATCGGTCGTAGCGGGTGTGGACACGTCGCCAGTCTTTGAGCCTGCCGAACATATTCTCGATCCTGTGGCGTTGGCGATAGAGGGTTCGGTCGTGGTCGATCTGGACCTTTCTGTTGGCCTTTGAAGGGATGCACGGGGTGATGCCCCGCTGGATCAGGGCGGCCCGGAACCAGTCGGCGTCGTAGCCCCGGTCGCCCAGCAAGGCCTTGGCTTTGGGCAGGGCGTCGATCATCAGGGCGGCTCCCTTGTAGTCGCTCATCTGGCCTTCGGAGCGCAACAGGACCAACGGACGCCCCTGGCCGTCGCACACGGCGTGGAGCTTGGAGTTCAGCCCCCCTTTGGTTCGCCCGATACGTCGGGGAACAGCCCCTTTTTGAGCAGGCTCGCTGCGGTCCGATGGGCCTTCAGATGGGTGGCGTCGATCATCAATCGCTCGGGCCGGGGCCCCTTGGCGGACAGTTCAGCGAAGATCCGGTTGAACACGCCCAACCGGCTCCAGCGGATGAACCGGTTGTAGATCGTCTTGTGCGGCCCGTAGTCCCTGGGCGCATCACGCCAGCGCAGGCCGTTGCGGATCACGAAGATGATGCCACTCAGCACCCGTTTGTCGTCCACCCGCGCAATACCGTGCGAGAGCGGGAAATACGGCTCGATCCGCCGCATCTGCTTGTCCGTCAGCCAGAAAAGATCACTCATGACAGGCTCCTCCTGCCTCCAGTGAATCAGATCAAAGCCCCGCCGGGAATCCCTTTAATGGGTCCTGAACCTGAATCTAGACGGGCAGGGGGCTTTTCAGCCGATGGAAGTTTCCCTGACAGTGCCAAGACCCGCAAGGGGTTCAGCTGTTCGCGGTCGGCGACGCTCAAACGGTCTTTCAGCCATGGGCCAGGGCCGAGGTGGTGATCGCGATCCGGCCGGCGCGTCCCGTGGCCTGCAGCAGGATCCGCGTCTCGCGTTCGAGCCGGACAGCCGACAGCACATTGGTCGCATAGGCCCCCGTGTCGACGCCTATGCGTCGGGCGTCGGAATGCACGGCCTCGCTGGGGGTGTGGCCGTGTACGATCACCTGTTCGAACAGACCGGCGTGGTCCAGGAACGGCTGACGGATCCACATCAGGTCCTCGGGCGACTGGGCCTGGAGCGCTACGCCCGGGCGGGCGCCGGCGTGGGCGAAGAAATAGTCGCCGATCAAGACCGAGGTCTCCAGCCGGGCGAGAACGGCGCGATGCGAGGCCGGCAGGGCCTGGCCGAGCGCCAGCGACGCCTCGGTCCAGGCCTCGATGTCGCCGCGCATCGGTGGCGGGTTGACGCCGTAGGAGACAAGCGCTTCGCGACCGCCGTAGTCGCACCAGGACGGGCCGATTTGCGGATCGTCGAGGAAGGCCTGCATCCGGTCTTCGTGATTGCCGCGCAGGAGACGGACCTCCAGCGCCGGATCAGCGGCTAGGTTGACCAGTTGATCCAGCACCCCTTTTGAATCCGGCCCGCGATCGACGTAGTCGCCGAGGAAGACCACCACCTTGCGCGAAGCCTGGGCGGCGTGGAGGTCGGCGAGAATGGCCTGGATCAGGCGGTCGGCCAGATCCGAACGCCCATGGATGTCGCCCACGGCCCAGACGACGCAGTCGGGCGGGGTGCGCGACACCGGCCGGGCGGATCGTTTGGGAAAGAGGCGCGACAGCATGGGAGGGTCGGGATCCTGTCTGGCGTGGTCGAACGGGTGGAAATGGGCACGCAACCTGGGACACCGTAATGGAGTCTGGCGCAAGACGGGGTGTTTTTCGATTTCCGATAAGACCTGATGTGCGCGCCAGGTTCGTTTCCCGGTGCGATCCGGCCCCCGGACCCTTCAGCCGCTCCCGGGCCTGCGAGGTCGGCCGGCGAACACCGGGCCTCGGACAGACGCCAGGACCGGCCGGTCCGGGATCCGGTCGACCGGGCTCGCGACCGGGCTTGCAAGGTCGAGGCCGTCCGGGGCCGGCTGCACGTTCGCAGAGGGCAGGGGAGACACCCGGACGCGCGACCTCGCCGGCGCGATCACCACCCAGGTCCGTCGATCGGGCCGCGCCGCGAGCGGCGGACGGGCCGGGAGGGGCTTGCCGTGATGGAGCCGGGTCCAGAAGCCGCGCGGCGGCGTCGGAATCCCAGCTGAGCGGCAGGCCTTGCCCAGGCCGACGTCGGAGACGCCGAGGTCTTGCGCCACCGTCCTCACCGGACGAGACCAGACCTGCTCGTACAAGGCCTCGCGGGTCAGGACGTGGTAAACCACCTCAGAGCGTCCGCAGGGTCGAGGCCCCGAGTTCTTTCGCATCAGAACAAACCATTGCGTCGCCCAGAGGCGCCGCCCGGGATGTTCTGCGGTCCAGCGACCGGATGACGGCGAAGTCGACGTCCGGGGAGGTTCGCACATGGTGCCTGAGGCTCTCCACCAGGCCTGGCGCCAGCGCCGCGAGAATGCCGACACCGTCGGCCATGAGGTCCAGCAGGGAGGCACTGCGCCCGGTGAGGCCCTGGGCCAGTTCGATCAGGACACCGAAGGCCAGGGCGGCCAGGGCCAGGTCGGTCCTCCGCCATTGGGGGGCAATGGCGAACAGGCCCAGGGTCACGCCGAAGAAGGCGATGGCATGCGCCGCCTCGTCGCTCAGATGAAAGACGCGCTCCAGACCCTGGAAGGGACCAAGCAGAAGCCCGGTCAACCCGATCAGCGCGAAGACGGACGCGATGCGGAGAGCCTTGACGGTCTGGCGGGGCGTGGACACGGTTGACGGCTCCGGAATGGCGATCCCGAACCTTGGGCCGAGGACCGCCAAGAGGCCGTGAACAGACAGGGTTCCTGATGGATTAAGCCCGGTCCCGGTGCCGACCCGGTCGGCCTCAGGCGAGGGTGAAACGGTCCGATCCAGACACGCCGCAGCGGCGCACAGTGTCAGGGCCCCAGACCCAGACCCAGACCCGGACCCAGACCCAAACCCAGGCCCGGACCTAGACTCAGGCCCAGACACGACGTGAGGGTGGAGCGTGCTAACCGGTGCCGGCGCGTCCCGCAGGCTCTTGTCCGCCTTGGCGGCGGCCGCGTCGCCACATTGGCGCACATCATTACGGGCAGAAGGCATCGGTGCGCCCCGGATCCTTGCAGGGAGGTCCTGAATGAGGCGCTTGGCGGCTCGCGCGCCAGTCGGACCTAGGGTCGCCGATTGTCCGACCAGTGACGGTGGCTCAGTAGGCGTTGACCTTGGCCAGGAGCAGCGGAATCGTCCGGACGATGATGCCCAGGTCACCGGGGAAGCTCCAGTGGAGGGCATAGAGGACATCGGCATCGACCCGCCGCGCCATGCAGGCCAGTTCGCGGATCTCGCCGCGGAGGCCCTGGACCTGGGCCAGTCCCGTCAGGCCCGGACGCACGGCAAAACGCTCGGCGTAGTGCGGGATGAGGCTGCCATAGAGGATGTCGTGCTCGACTGCGTGGGGTCTGGGACCCACCAGGGCCATGTCGCCCTTGATCACATTGAGCAGCTGGGGGATCTCATCCAGACTGGTTTCGCGAAGCGTGCGCCCAAGCCGGGTGACCCGGTCGTCGTTGCGCGAGGCGTGGCGGACGGAGGTGTCTTCACTTGCCATGCGCATGGTGCGGAATTTGTAGATGTTGAAAACTCGGCCATCCTTGCCTGTTCGGCGCTGGCGGAAAAGGATCGGGCCAGGGCTGTCCACAGCGACCAGCCCGGCGATGACGCCATAGGCCGGTAGCAGGATCAGAAGTGCGAGCGAGGCGACGACCAGGTCGAAGGCGCGCTTCAACCATGGGCACAGGCCGTTGCGCGCGACGCGCGGCCGCCATGAGGCGACGCCGTCGTCGTAGATGACTGCCGAGCTGGACGCCCGGGAGACAACCCCGTCAAACATGAAACACGCCCATCCAGCCCAGGAGCCCCCTGTTAAGAAACAGCTAACCTCATCAGGATTGCGCGCTGCAAGACCAATCCAGCGATCGAGTCAGGCGAACGCCGCTATGTCTCCCTAGCGCCACACTCCTGACGGGAACGGACGGTCGCCATTAACTGTGGGGTTTAGGTCGGTCTTAACGCGGCCGGGGCCATTCTTTCCAGGCTCAGGAGGACCGACCATGACCGCTTCCCTCGTCCCCGAACCCCATTTCCAGCCCCAGGACCTTGGATATGCAAGCAGGCCTGTCAGAACCGACGGGTCACGCCGCTTAGCCGGCCATGGTCTGGCGCTGCTGTTCTCATCCATCGCTTGGTCGACGCTCGCGGCGATCGCGGTGTTCGTCCTGTAGCGTCACGCGAGCAGCGGCCTAGAAGAAGCGCTCGCCGATGCGGATCGTGTCGCCGGGGGCGACCTGGGTGGCGGTCGACAGCGGATAGGCGACCTCGCCGACGCCGTCGGCGCGTTTGATATAGACCCGTCGTGTGTCGGCCCGATAGGTGAAGCCGCCGGCGGTCGCCACCGCATTCAGGACGGTCAGGTTGTTGGTGTAGGGATATTCGCCAGGGGTATTGACCTCGCCCAGGATATAGAAGGGCCGGTAGTTCAGAACCTCGGCGTTCACCCGGGGCTCGTTGATATAGCCCTCGCGCAGGGCGGCAGCGATATTCTCTTGCAGCTGCGAGATGGTCAGGCCCGCGGCCTGGATCTCGCCGATCAGGGGCAGGGAGATGCGACCCGAACCGCCGACCAGAAACTCCCCGGTCAGGGCTTCCTCGCCGAAGACGTTGACCCGTACCTTGTCCGCCGGTCCCAGCCGGTACTCGGGCACGACCCGCACCACTCCGTCGGATACGCCATTGGCGCCTGCCAGCCCCGGATCGACGGCAAGAGGGGCTTGGGCGCAACCTGCGAGGGCGAAGGTGAGGGCGAGGCCCACGAGCACGCCGCGGATCCAACTGGTCATGATAACTCTCCCCAAGAACGCTCCCTCTATCTAACCGACATCGGGCTTCACAATCCAGAGGCGTTGTCGACCGCCGCTCGGCTGGGCGCGGCGTCTGGAGCCACAAGACTGATTAACCTTAACAGTCCGAAAACCAGAACTGTCAATAACGTAGCAACGATGTCTCTAAAACTGATCTTACGACCTGTCGATCAAGATGTTCCAAGAACAAGGAACTATCATGTTCAACAGAAATATCAGAAATGCAGCGGCGCCTCTGGTCGGATTGGCCGCTTTGGCGCTCGGGGGCTATGCCCAGGCTGAGACGGCTTCGGCGCGATCCCACGGCCCCGCGATGGCGCTCGGCGATGCAGCGCTCCCGCCGATCGGCTTTCTGGACCTTTGCCAGCGTTTGCCCGCCGAATGCGCCGACGATCCGGCGGCGATTCCGGACCTGACTACGCTGAGGGCAGAGGCTAACAGGCGTTTCTGGCAGGACGCTTTCGCGCGTCGGCCAAACGCTCCGGCCGCCCTCGGCGATGCCCCACCGGCCTTCGACTGGTCCAGAGCCTTTGAGGTTTCGGCGCGCGCCCGGCGCTCGGCGGTTCCGGTTTCGGTGTCCCTGACGAACCGTGGGCCGGCCAGGTTGGCCCAAGCCGTCCAGGCGGCGGCTCCGTCTGCCGACGTCGCGGCCACCATGCTCGGTCCGGTGGCCCTGTCCCGGATCGACGCGTCGTCGGCTCCGAACAGATCCAGCACCCATTTGAGCCTGGGCCCACCCAGGCCCTTTCTGAACCTCGCACGCGGCCGAGGCGCGTCAGGCTTCGCGGCGGCCTCCCGCCGCCACGCCATCGTGACCTCTCCCGTAGACGGGCAGGGAACCCTGGCCGCCGGGGACGTCGCGGTCGCCGCGCTCGACACGGGAGCAGCCCCTATGGTCGAGACCCTGGCCTCGGCCGCCGGCGATGATGTCATGGCCGCCGACGACGGCGTCATGGCGGCCGCCATCCCGGCCATCGAGACCCCGGCCGCGCCCGGCGTCGCGACCGAGCCCTTAACCTCGATGTCGACGTCGACCTCGGTCCCGGATCTGGGCCAGGCGACATTCGCGCTGGATCGGTCGGGATGGACCCTGGTCAACGGCGTCAACCGCCGCGTCAACCGCCAGATCCGGCGGATGGCCGACGACCGACAGTATGGCCAGGCCGACTACTGGGCTCGACCCGAGGGGCCGCGCGCCCGCGGCGACTGTGAGGACTATGTACTGGCCAAGCGGCGCGCACTGATCGCGGCGGGTGTCCCGGCGGCCGCGCTTTCCATCGCCATCGTAGAGACCGGCTGGGGTGAAACCCATGCCGTTCTTCTGCTCGCCTCGGATGAAGGCGAGTTTGTGCTCGACAATCTCACCCCCTGGGTCTCGCGCTGGGATCGGGTCAACTACACCTGGCGCGAACGCCAGCGCCCTGGCCACCCGTTTGACTGGGTCCGCGCCGCGATCTAGGCCGGGCGCCTCTATCTTTGGAGATCGCTCATGTCTGCGGCCCTGACCTACCGGATCCGTCTTTTGGCCGCGATCGCCCTGGCCCTGGCGACGCTCGCCGGTGGCGTCTCTCTGGCCGTGCCGCTGTCGATGCCGCTGGGGGGCTATCTGGGACCCGTGCCGCTGGCCGCGGTCAGCGAGGCGGAGGCCGAGCGCGCTGCCACCGCCCGACCGCCGCGCCTGGCGGAAGCGGAAGCGGCGACCCGGCGGACGCTGGAGGTTCGCCCGATGGATGCCGCCGCCTGGTCCCGGCTGGCCTGGATCGCGCGCGAGGAGGGGCGCACCCCAGCCATGCTGGACGCGCTCGACCGCAGCTATGCCGTGGCCCCCTACGGCCCCGAGGTCACGGCTTGGCGTCTTCGCTTCGCCTTCCAGAACTGGCCGAGCCTTACGCCCGAACTGCGCGGCCAGGCCCTGGGTGAACTGGCCGTGACCGCGCGGGACCGCCCGGGAGTGGCCGAAGCGGCTTCGCCCGACATCACGGATCCGGCTGGGCGGCTCGCCTTCACCCTCGGACGACGGTCGCCGGCTCCCGCATCGGACGAATCCTAGGCGCGAGAAACGGTGTGACGCACGTCAGAGTCACATCAAGAGCACATAAGCCGGAAGAAAACGCTGTTCGAGCTAAATCGCGGACCGCTGTCGTGTTTTGTTTCGCACCTGCACAGTGTAGAGCTTTTGAACAATTTCGAGGGATGCGCAATGCTGAAAGCTAGTTTCTTCGCCGCCGCCTGCCGCGCAGCCTTTGCGCTGGCCGCCCTGACGGCGGTGTCGGTCCCGCCCGCCCTTGCGATCGCCGCGGTCCAGGACGACGCGGTCAGTGCGCTCGCCGCCGACATTCAGGCCGCGATTCTCGCGAGCCAGGCGGACGCCGCCGCGGCCGGCCTGACCGGCGACGCGGCCGCCGAAGCCATCGAGACGGCCGTTCAGGCGGTCATAGCCGCCAGCGGCCAGAGCCCGGCCGTAGTCAACCAGGCGCTGTCCAGTGCCCGGGCCAACCTCGCCGCTTCCGGTCAGCTGTCGGCCGCCGCGTCCTCGGCTGTCGGCAGCGTCCAGTCGATCGTCACCGCCTCCAACACGCCGGGTGGGGCACCCGCTTCGGGGGGGCAGACGGGGGGCGCGCCGATCGGTGCGCCGTCGTCTTCGGGCGGCGGTGGCGGAGGCGGCTCGGACTATCGTCCGGTCACCTGATCGCTTCGCGACCGAACTGAGACCGAATTCAAGCTGCCGGGGGATCGGCGGACAGGGGACCTATGTCGAAAATGAACGCCCGCCTGACCTGTGTGCTGGTTATGGGAGCAGCTATCCCCGCAGGCGCGGCGATGGCGCAGTCAACCACGGGTTCCCTGGCCCAGGCCCAGAGCCAGTCGGGCGATCTGTTCGCGCGCGACCGTGTGGTGGCCGTGCGCGACCGGCCTCGGCCAGATTATGAGGCCTTGGGCGTCCCGGTCGGGACATTCATGGCCTACCCCCGCCTGCAGGCCGATGCGGAATACAATGACAATATCTTCGCCGTCTCCAATGGGGCCGACGGCGACTGGATCGTCCGGCTGAAGCCGGAGATCAGCCTGGAATCCGGCTGGTCGCGCCATGCGCTTGCCGCCTACGCACGCGCCACGATTAGCCGTTATCAGGACTTTGACGGCGAGAACTCGGAAGATTACGGGTTCGGGGCCACGGGGCGTTTGGATGCCACGCGGGGCTCCAATGTCGCGGCAGGCGTTGACTACGCCAGGCTGACCGAGCCACGGACCTCTTCCAATGCGCCGGCCTCGACGCGCGAGCCTATCTCTTATGACATGTCCTCGGCCTATCTGGCGGGGACTAGGTCGAGTGGCCGGGTCAAGCTGTCAGCCCGCGCCGACAGCCGGGTCTATGACTACAAGGACGGGGTTACGCTCGGCGGTACCATCGTCGACCAGGACAATCGCGATCGCACGGTCTCCAGCCTGACAGGGCGCGGCGACTACGCCGTCAGCCCCGACACAGCGGTTTTCGTCCAGCTGACCGGCAACAGCCGCGACTATGACACGGCGACCTCCGCCCTGCTGCCGGCCCGCGATTCCGAAGGTTACGAGGCCTTGGTCGGCGCCAATTTCGAGGTCGGGGCCCTGTCGCGAGGCGAGATCGCCGTCGGCTACATCAGCCAGTCCTTCGACGAGGCGGCCTATGACGAGATCAGCGGTTTCGGAGCGCGGGCCCAGCTCGAGTGGTTCCCGACCCAGCTGACCACGGTCACCACCACGGCGTCGCGAACCATCGAGGATGCGGGGATCGCCGGAACCGGGGGTTATCTGTCCTCCGCCGTGGGGGTCCAGGTCGACCACGAGCTGATGCGCAACGTCCTGCTGAACGCCAACCTCACCCTGGCCAAGGATCAGTACGAGGGCATCGACCGCGACGACGACCGCCTGACTGCATCGGTCGGCGCGACCTACCTCCTGAACCGCGTGGTTGGCATCAGTGTTGCTGCGAGCCATTTCGAACAGTCCTCGACCGGGCGAGGCGGCGGCTCTGACTTCGACGTCAATCGCCTGAGCGTCTCGCTGGTCGCTCAGTACTAGCCTCTCCTGCCTCTCCAAGTGCGCGTAAGAACCTCATGAACCAGATGCCCGATTTCCGTCCCGACCAGGGCGAACGCCCCGCGACGCGCGACGGGGACGGGACCGAAGGCGTCGACCTCAATCGCCTGATCGCCCTGTTTCGGCGCAGGCTGCCGCTGTTCCTCGGCGTGGCCCTGACGGTCCTGGTGATCGCCGTGATCGTCACCGTGCGCGCCACTCCGCTCTATGCAGCGACCTCCAGCCTGACGATCAACACGCGTACGGAGACCGTCATTGACGCCACCGCGGTTTTGTCAGGCCTGTCGGCCGAGACCTCCGTGGTGGACACCGAGATTGAAATCCTGAAGTCCCGCCAGCTGGCCCAGCGAGTGGTCGAGACGCTGGACCTTCAGGAGGACCCGGAGTTCAACTTTGCGCTCGCCGCCCCTGGACCCCTCGAAGCCGTGGTTGGGGGTATCGGCCAGTTGTTCGGAGCTGCCGCACCCGATGCGGCGCGTGATCGTCTCACGGCGGTCCAGGCGCAGCGTGAGAAGGAAAAGGTGGTCAGCGCCGTGCTGAAGCGCCTCTCGGTGCGTCGCGCCGGCCTCACCTATGTGATGAACGTCGGCTTCACGTCGAAGGACCCGGTCAAGGCCTCGCGCATCGCCAACACCTTCGCCGAACGCTATCTGCTCGAGCAGCTGGAGGCCAAGTTTGACGCCACCCGTCAGGCCAACACCTGGCTCAACACGCGGCTGGGCGAGCTCCGGACCGAGGTCCAGGGAGCCGAGGCGGCGGTCGAACAATACCGCACCGCCAACAACCTGCTGAGCGCCTCGGGCGCGACCCTGACCGAGCAGGAGATCTCGGCCTACAACCAGCAACTCGCCACGGTGCGGGCCACACAGGCCGAGGCCGAGGCACGCCTGCGCACCGCACGGTCCCAGCTGGCGGCGGGCTCCAATGGCGAGGACGTGGGTGAAGCCCTGGGGTCTCAGGTGGTCCAGACCCTGCGGGCCCAACGCGCCGAGGTCTCGGGCCGGGTCGCAGATCTGAACAGCCGCTACGGCCCGCGCCACCCCGATATGCTACGCGCAGAGCGCGAGCTGGCCGACATCGACACTCAGATCCAGGCCGAGATCCGTCGAATCATCTCCAACCTGGAAGCTCAGGTCCAGGTCGCGCGCGAGCGGACCGGTTCAATGGCTGGAAGCCTCGGCAGCGCGCGGGGCACCCTGGCCGCCAACAACGCGGCCGGGGTTCGTCTGAACGAGCTCTCGCGCAATGCGGAATCCGTCCGCACCCTCTACCAGAGCTTCCTCGATCGCTTCAAAGAGACGACGGCGTCGGAAGGCATCGAGGAATCCGATGCGCGGATCGTGTCGCCGGCCGCCATCCCGACCGCGGCGAGCTCACCCAATGTTCCGCTCAACCTGGCCCTCGGTCTCGTCCTGGCCATCGGCGCAGGGTTCGCGGCCATGGTCCTGGCCATAATGCTCGACACCGGCGTGATCACCGGCGAGGATATCGAGCACAAGTTCAACCTGCCGCACCTCGGTTCCGTGCCGCTGCTGTCCTCGGTCGCCGATCCGCATGACCGGGATGACCTCCCGGCCGACTATATTGTCAAGAAACCGCTCTCCAGTTTTGCCGAGGCGGTGCGGGCCATGCGGGCCTCGATCCTGTTCTCGCGCATCGGCCATACGGTTCAGGTCATCACCCTGACGTCCGCCCTGCCGGGCGAGGGCAAGACGACCACGGCGCTTTGCCTGGCCCGCGCTGCGGCCCAGTCGGGCATGCGGGTGATCCTGGTCGACTGCGACCTGCGCCGGCGCAACGTCAATCGTCTGCTGGGTGTGGAGCCTGAGGTGGGCATGGTCGAGGTTCTGAACCGGACGGCCAGTCTTGAACAGGCGACCCTGACCGACGAGGTCTCCGGCGCGAGGATCCTGCCCCTGGCCAAGAACAGCTTCACCCCCAAGGATGTGTTCGGCACTGCCTCGATGGACGCGCTGCTGGCCCATCTGCGCGGCCAGTTCGACCTGGTCATCCTAGACACAGCTCCCGTACTGGCCGTGTCCGACACACGTCTGGTCGCCGCCAAGTCCGACGCGGTTGTCTTCCTAGCTCGCTGGCGCAAGACCCCCGAGAAGGCGATCGGCGCCGCGCTACGGGTGCTCGAGCAGTCCGGCGCCCATGTGGCGGGCATCGCCTTGACCCAGGTCGATATGAAGGCCCAGGCTCGCTATGGATACGGCGACGCCGGCTACTATTATGGCGAATACAAGAAATACTACGCGGCCTGATCGATGACAGCTTCGGCGACCTCAGGCCGCCGTCGGCGGGCCTCGTCCGGCTTCGGACCGGAAAGCAAGCCACGGCGTTCGCTCGCTCCCTTGACACGGCTAGGCCTGGTCGCTGTGCCGGTTATTCTGTTCCTGGCCCACCTGACCTTCGGAGCCAACCAGCCCGCCGCCGCCCTGTGGCTGACGGCGGTCCTCGCCCTCGGCCTGTGCGGCGTCCTGGCCTCTCCGCTCCGGACCGGCCTGCATGATCTGGGCCCAGTCCTGCCGCTCGTCAGCCTCTTCGCGATTGTGATCAGCGTTGGCCTCTGGACCCTGACGCCCTGGACTTCGGACGGCCCCCACCCGATTTGGGCCTGGGCCGGGATCGGTCCCGGTGCCCTCACTGTCGACAGAAGCGCGACCCTGCTCGAGATCGCTAAGCTACTCGGCCTGGCCGCCGCTTTTCTGGCCGGGGCACTGCAGGGGATCCGCCGCGACCGGGCCGCCGCGACGTTCGAGGGTCTGGTCTGGGCCGGCGGTGTCTACTCGGCCATCTCCCTTGTCACCTTCCTGAGCGGGGCCCAGATCGCCCAAGGGGGAGGGCGGCTGTCGGGCGGCTTCCTCAGCTTCAACAGCGGAGCGACCGTGTTCGGTGTCCTGACGGTCCTTGGCCTCGCCCTCTTCCTCCGTGCGTGGCGCCGTCAGCCCGGACCCAGCGTCTCCGAAAGGATTCCCGGCCTCTCCGCGCCATTCGCCTGTCTGGCCCTCTCCGCCGTCTGCCTGATCCTCACCGCCTCCCGCATGGGGGTGGTCGCCACCCTGGTTTCCGTCGGGGCCCTGTTGTTGTGGGAGTTGGCCTCGGAGAAGAAGGGCCGTCTGTCGATCGCCGTCGCGGGTGTCGTGCTGGTGGCGCTGGCTGCGGTCCTGCTCGCTGGCGGCAACACCCTACTTTGGACCCGCGTCGGCGGACTCGACGTCGATGTCGATATCCGTGGGCAGATCTTCGCCGCCCATTGGGAGGCCTTTCTGGCTTCGCCGCTGTTCGGTTACGGCCTTGGGTCCTTTGATCCGATCAATCTTCAGATCATGACCTCGGAGACCGCCACCGCCCTCTGGGCGATCCGAGCGACACATAATCTTTATCTGCAGTGGTTGCAGGAGGCGGGCCTGGTCGGGGCCATCCCGATGTTCGCCCTGGTCGCCTTCGTCGTTCTGACGGCCATCTTCCGCTCCGCCTCGGGCCGCGGTCGGACGCTGCAGCACGGATTAATCTGCGCCAACGGGGTCATCCTCATCCATGGCCTAACCGACTACGCCGTCCAGGTGCCGTCGATCGCGGCCTTCTGGGCCTTTCTCCTGGGGATTCAGTTCGCCTTCGGGCAGGGGAGGGGGTAAGGATGCTGCTTCCCTTCACCCCTTGCCAGAAGGCGCTTTGCGATGCCCATGCGGAACGATCGTTCGAATGCGCGCTGGCCTCCCGGTCCGCCGCCGACGCCGCGTCGGCCGCCGCTCTTGCTCATCAGTCTTGGCGCGGTCGCGGCCATCCTGGCTGTCGCCTTCAGTCTTCTGACGTGACACAGGAACGATCCCTCGCCCAGCGCGATCGGACGTTCCTGAACCGTGCGCTCCGCTTGAGGGGAGACGTCTCGTGAGCGCCAACCCTGACACCCTCATCGCGGTGTACCGGCCGACGAGTCAGCGCCGTCTCGCCCTGTTACTGGAAGCGATCACTCACACCCACTGGACGCCTGTCGTCGTCTGCATACTGTCCATCGTGTTCCTTCTCGGCGCGTGCAGCGCGGTCCTGGTCCAGGCGCGGCTGGCCGAAATCGCCCTGGCCCAGGCGACAGGCGGGGAGCCCGACGCCGTCCCGCTGATGCAGGGACCGGCCCTCACCGACTTCAGCCTCGCGCCTGAAGCGATCCGGCCGATCACCATGGACGAGGCGCGCGCCTTCAACGCCGCGCTTCCCTTCTCGAACCTGCCGGTCCAAGCCGCCCGGCCCTTCATCATGCCGGCCGACGACTTGGTGGACTACAGCCGCGCTCTCGATTGCCTGACGGCCGCCGTCTACTATGAGGCGGCGTCGGAGACCGGGCCCGGCCAGGCGGCCGTGGCCCAGGTGGTGATCAACAGGATGCGCCATCCGGCTTTCCCCAAGACCGTCTGCGGCGTCGTCTTCCAGGGACAGGAACGGACAACGGGCTGCCAGTTCAGCTTCACCTGCGACGGGGCCCTGACCCGAACGCCTTCGGTCGCCGGATGGCAGCGCGCGCGCGCCGCCGCCGGTGCGGCGCTGAATGGTCTGGTCGCGGCGGAGGTCGGAATGGCCACCCACTACCACACGGACTGGGTCGCGCCCTATTGGGCCGAGCGATTGGTCAAGCTCCGCCAGATCGGCACCCACATCTTTTATCGCTGGACAGGCGGCTGGGGACTTCCGCCCGCCTTCACCGGCGTCCATTCCGGGGAAGAGCCCGTGATCGGCAACCTCGCCGCACTCGCTACGCCTCTGGACGAGCCGCCACCACCGCTGGTCGAAATCGGGGTGGAGACTTTTGACCTGCGTCCACCGCTCCCGGTCGAGATCCCGGCGCCGCCGGCCGCTCTCGTGACAGCGGTGCCGGATCCCGACCTTGAGCCCGCTCCGCCCGTCGTGGCTTCCGCCCCGCCGCCTCCGCCCGCGATCCTCGCCAACCCTCTGGCTCCCCCAACCGCCTCTGCCGCACCCCGCCGGTCGCGGATCGCAGTCCCGCGCGACTAGGGCGGCCGCTTGCGCTTCGAGCCGCCGTTCCACCAAAGGGAGGGCTCATGGTTGGTCTCCGCTGGCGTCTGAGCGCCCGCTTGGGCCATGCGAGTCGATCAACCTTCAGACCGGTAGGTTGCTACATACGAATAGCCTTGCTGTATTGAATGCCGTGGCGACTGCGGAAGGCTTCACCTACCGCGCACACAACCGCCGGGTTCATCATCAAGCGAGCCGACGGGGATCGGGGGTAGGAGTTTCCGCTGATAACGTCCACGCGTGTGGTGCCGGGTGACCCGATAAGAACCCGGGAGCGCTTGTTCTGCGCGAGCTGTGTCCGAGAATGAGAGCGTGTCGACCATGTTCTAAACGCCTTTCCGCCTCAGTATTACTATCCGTCGCGATGGTTTGCGTCACGCGAAAGCCACAACCTGAGGAGACTTCTTAGCACGCCGCAGCAATTCGCTCGTCTAGCAAAGCTCGACTGCCTATAGTTGAGGATCGAGGGGGATTCTGTAGTGGGCGCGCCATATAATGATCTGGCAGGGGATCATGCCGGGGTAATTCTACTCGCCCCGCGCCGGTTCGGGGACGCGCGGGGCTGGTTCATGGAGACCTGGTCGGCGGCGCGCGCTGCCACCCAAGGGATCGACGTCGATTTCGTTCAGGACAATCACTCCTATTCTGCAGCCTTGGGCACCGTGCGCGGACTGCATTTTCAGACGCCGCCCAATGGCCAGGCCAAACTGGTGAGGTGCCTGCGCGGCGCGATCATGGACTTTGTCGTCGATGTGCGGGCCGGATCGCCGACCTATGGCCGATGGGTCTCAGCCGAACTCAGCGCTGACAACGGATATCAACTCTTTATTCCGGTCGGGTTCGCCCACGGCTTCGTAACGCTGCAGCGCGATACCGAGATCGCCTACAAATGCTCCGATGTTTACGCACCCGCATCTGACGGCGGCGTGATCTGGAATGACCCGGACATTGGCATACACTGGCCCCTGCCTGCGGACGGGGCGGTGCTGTCCGACAAGGATCGCCAGCTTCCCCGGCTCGTCGCGTTCGACAGCCCGTTTGCCTACGATGGCCGCCCGCTGGCAAAGCTGGGAGACCCGGTATGAGAATCCTCGTCACCGGCGGTGCCGGCTTCATCGGTTCGGCCCTGGTTCGTCGCCTCATCCGCGAGACGGAGCACGAGGTGCTGGTGTTCGACAAGCTGACCTATGCGGGTCTGCTGAGCTCGCTGGAGCCGGCCTCGACCAGCAACCGCTACCGCTTCGTCCAATCCGACATCTGCGATCCGGCGGCGGTCGCGGCTGCGCTCGCCGACTTCAGGCCCGACGCGATCGCTCACCTTGCGGCAGAGAGCCACGTCGACCGCTCGATCGACGGACCGGGAGAGTTCGTCCAGACCAACGTCGTCGGCACCTTCAACATGTTACAACAGGCGCTGGGCTACTGGCGCGGGCTGGACGAGGCAGGGAAGGGTGCCTTCCGCTTCCACCACATCTCGACGGACGAGGTCTTCGGCTCGCTGGGCGAGACAGGGCTGTTCAGCGAGACCACGCCCTACGATCCCCGCTCGCCCTATTCGGCGTCCAAGGCGGCGTCGGATCATCTGGTCAGCGCTTGGGGCCACACCTATGGGCTGCCGGTGGTGATGACCAACTGCTCGAACAACTATGGGCCCTATCATTTCCCCGAGAAGCTGATCCCGTTGATCATCATCCGGGCCCTGAACGGCGAGCCTCTGCCGATCTATGGCGATGGGTCGAACGTGCGTGACTGGCTGTTCGTCGACGACCACGCCCGCGCGTTGCAGGCCGTGTTCGAGCGCGGTCGGCCGGGCCAGACCTACAATGTCGGCGGCAACGCCGAGAAAAAGAACATCGACGTGGTCAAGGCGATCTGCGCGACGCTGGACAGCCTCCAGCCGCGTTCCGACGGCAAGCCCTACGCCGACCAGATCACCTTCGTCACCGACCGCCCGGGCCACGACGCCCGCTACGCCATCGACGCGACCAAGATCCGCGACGAGCTCGGCTGGACCCCCTCGGTGACCTTCGACGAGGGCATCCATCAGACGGTGCGCTGGTATCTGGAGAACCGCGCCTGGTGGCAGGCCATTCTCGACGGCCGCTACAAGACCGAGCGGCTCGGCGTCGCCAATGGCTGATTCCGCGGCTGAAGGCGTCATCGACATCCTGGTCACCGGCGGAGCCGGGCAGGTCGGTCTCGAACTGGCTCGCCTCGGCTGGCCGCATGACGTGCGTCTGCACATGCCGACCCGGGCGGAGCTGGACCTGGGCGACGCAGACGCGGTGCGGTCCCTGTTCGCCGCGACACCGTTCAAGGCCGTGATCAACTCCGGCGCCTATACCGCCGTGGACAAGGCCGAGACCGAGGTCGCGGCCGCCTTCGCCGCTAACGCCATGGGCCCGGCGGTCCTGGCCGAGGTCACGCGGGCGGCCGGCATTCCTCTAGTCCAAGTTTCTACCGACTACGTCTTCGACGGGTCCGGCGAGCAAGACTACGCCGAGAGTGATCCGGTCGCGCCGCTCAGCGTCTATGGCGCCTCCAAGCTGGCGGGCGAGGTCGCGGTGAGAACCGGCAATCCGCGCTCGGTGGTGCTGCGGACCGCGTGGGTGCTGAGCCCGCACCGCGCCAACTTCCTCAGGACCATGCTGCGGTTCGCCGCCGACCGGCCCGCCGTGCGCGTCGTCAACGATCAGACGGGCTGTCCGACCTCCGCCAAGGACATCGCCCAGGCGCTGTCGGCCATCGCGCTGAGGATGATCGCCGACCCGGATGCGCCGACTGGTGTCTATCATTTCGTCAACGCGGGCTCGACTAGTTGGGCCGGGCTGGCCCGCGAAGTCTTCGCTCTCAGCAAGGCACGGGGCGGCCCGGAAGCCCAGGTCGAGGGCATCACGACGGCCGAGTATCCGACCCCGGCCCGGCGCCCGGCGAACTCGCGACTGTCGACGTTCAAGATCACCCGCGACTACGGAATCATCCCTCGGCCCTGGCAGGATGCCGTGGCCGGAATTGTCGCCGAACTGCATCAGGAGACACGCGCGTGAAGGGTATCATTCTCGCCGGCGGATCGGGCACGCGCCTGCATCCGATGACGCTAGTCACTTCCAAACAACTGATGCCGATCTACGACAAGCCGATGATCTACTATCCGCTATCGACCCTGATGCTGGCCGGCATCCGCGAGGTGCTGATCATCTCCACCCCGCGCGACACACCCTCGTTCCAGGCGCTTCTGGGCGACGGCTCCAAGTGGGGCATGGACATCCAGTATGCTGTCCAGCCGAGCCCCGAGGGTCTGGCCCAGGCCTATATCATCGGCGCCGATTTCGTGGCCGGTGGACCGTCGTCGTTGATCCTGGGCGACAACATCTTCTACGGCCATGGCATCAATGATCTATTCAAGAGCGCGATGGCGCGGCCCGACGGGGCGACGGTCTTCGCCTATCATGTCAACGACCCGGAGCGTTACGGCGTGGTCGAGTTCGACTCCGAAATGCGCGCCCTGTCGATCGAGGAGAAGCCGCCCGTTCCCAAGTCGCCATGGGCGTTGACGGGGCTGTATTTCTACGACGAGCAGGTCGTGGACATTGCCGCCAACCTCAAGCCCTCGCTGCGCGGCGAGCTTGAGATCACCGACGTCAATCGCGAATACCTGAACCGCGGCCAGTTGTCGGTCGAGATCATGGGCCGGGGCTTCGCCTGGCTGGACACCGGAACGCCCGACAGCCTGCTGGAGGCCGCCGAGTTCGTGCGGACCCTGGAACGACGCCAGGGCTTCAAGATCGCCTGCCCTGAAGAGATCGCCTTCGATCAGGGCTTCATCGACACGGCCCAGATGGAGACGATCGTCACCGCGCTCGGCAAGAGCGACTACGGCCGGTATCTGCGCAAGATGGTGCTGAATGATTGACGTTGTACAGGACTGCAACACGAGACCTGTTGTTCGTATCCTTGGCACGCACGGCGTGCCCGGAAACTACGGGGGCTTTGAGACAGCCGCCGAACATATCGCGAAATACCTCGTCCGCCAGAACTGGCGAGTTATAGTCTATTGTCAGACCGGTCCGAACGGGACGGTATACTACGACACTTGGGAAGGCATTGAGCGCGTCAATATCGGGGTCGAGGACAAGGGCTGGCTCGGCACGGCGAAATTCGACTGGATCTCGATCGTCCATGCTTCTCGTCATCGAGATGTCTGCCTGACGTTCGGCTACAACACCGGCGTTTTCAACTTCCTGCAGCGTCTCAAGGGCATACCCAATGTCATCAACATGGACGGGATCGAATGGTCCAGGAAACGTTGGGGGTTTCTGCGTCAGGCCATCCTGTATGTTAACGAGCGGTTCGCCGCCGCCTTCGGAAATCACCTGATCGCCGACCATCCAGTGATCCACGAGTACCTGCTAACGCGTGCGTCGGCCCGCAAAATCACCACAGCAACCTACGGAGCGGAGCCGATCCTTTCGCCTCTCTCTACTGACCCTGTCACGGCCCTGGGGCTCCAACCCGGCACCTACTTCACGCTGATCGCCCGTCCCATTCCGGAGAACTCCATCATCGAGATCGTTCAGGCCTTCTCGTCGAAGCCGCGGGGACGGCAACTAGTTATCCTGGGCCACTATGACGGTGCGGCTGACGCGTATCACGCGGCCATCCTCGCGGCGGCGAGCGAGGAAGTGCGCTTCGTCGGGCCCATCTACGGCGATCGTGTCGCCGTCCTTCGCTACCATGCGCTGGGGTATTTCCACGGCCACACGGTTGGAGGAACCAATCCTTCGCTCGTAGAGGCCCTGGCGGCCGGCAACCCGGTCTTCGCCCACGACAATCCCTACAATCGCTGGGTCGCCCAAGACGCCGCTGTCTACTTCGCGGATCAATCCGAACTGTCCCGGAGCATCGAAGAGGTACTCGCCTCGCCCGACCGGCTTGAGGCCATGAGCGCGGCCGCCCGCCGCCGGTTCGCCGAGGAGTTCACTTGGGATCACGTCGCCCAGATCTACGAAACCATTCTGAGGCGGTTCGTGCCGCGCAACCCCAAGCAAGACAACGGAGAAATTTGATGGTGCGTATCGCTGTCGTGGGGCTGGGCAAGATGGGAATCTCCCACCTGTCCATCATTCGGGCGCACCCCGAAGTCGACTTGGTCGCTGTCTGCGACACGGTCGGCTACCTGCTGGACGGTCTGTCGAAATACACTGGCCTAAAGACCTACACGGACTTCAAGAAGCTGCTGGCCGAAGTGGAGATTGACGGAATCATACTGGCGACGCCGTCCGCCTCTCACGTAGACATGGTCCGGGCCTGCCTCGAGAAGGGTATAGCGGTCTTCTGCGAGAAGCCGTTCACGCTCAGCCCGCAGGAGTCATACGAGCTAGCTGCCTTGGCCGCGTCGAAGAATCTGACCAATCAGGTTGGCTATCACTACCGGTTCGTCGGAACCTTCCTAGAGGCGCGGCGCCTTCTGCGCCACTTTGTGATCGGCAAGATTAGCCATGTGCTGGCAGAAGCCTATGGCCCCGTGGTGCTGAAGCCTAAGGGATCCACGTGGCGCACTCAGCGCAAATCCGGCGGCGGCTGCCTCTATGACTATGCAGCTCATCCGATCAACCTGCTCAACTGGTACTTCGGCGAGCCTGAGGCGGTCGGTGGCACCCGCCTTAACAAGATCTTCTCTGCAGACACCGATGACGAGGTATATTCGACCCTCTATTTCCCACAAGGCATGAGCGCCCAACTGTCGGTTAACTGGTCCGACGACTCGCACCGCAAGATGACCACCCGCCTCACGTTCTGGGGTGCGAAAGGCCGGATCTTCGTCGATCGCCAGGAGATCCAAGTCTATCTGCGCGCCGCCGATCCGAAGCTAACGGAGTACGGCCAAGGCTGGACCGTCCGCTACATCACCGAACTGACGGAGAACGTCTGGTTCTACCTGCGCGGCGAGGAATACTCGGCGCAGCTAGACCACTTCGTCGGAGCCGTCCGTGACCGCATCGTTGGTGAAAACTCCTTCGCCAGCGCCGCCCAGACGGACCGGGTGATCGGCATGCTAATCGCAGACGATCTGGCTGGCCCGCGCACGGGAACCGCAACTCCGGTCGCGACCGAAAAGCTCGCCCGCCGCAACTTCTTCAAGCTCTAGGAACGACCAATGGACAAGCTGCTGTTCGGCGACAATCAGTTCTTCGGCGTAAACCACATGTCCGAGGAGAAGGCGCGCACCCAAGCGATGCGCTTCCAAAACGTCGACGCGATCATGTCGGTGTTGGACGCGGCTTATGACGAAGGCGTGCGAACCTTCATGTGCACGACGCACGATCGCATCGCCGAGGTGTGCGACCGCATCCGGGCGGATCCGAAGCGCTACGAGGATTTTGCCTTATACCCGTGCATGCCCTATGCGCACAAATATGCAAACGCGGTCACCGAGGAGGGCATGCTTGGCGCGGTACAGAAGTTCCTGCCTGACGACGGGTTGTTCAACGCCGTCCTGCGTGGCGGGATGTCCTTGGCCAATAAGGATGTTGAGGGCGTCGCCACTCTTCTGATCGACGCAGAAATGAAGATGTTCAAGGGGCTGAAGACGCCCGTCATCTTCCTACAGAACATCGTGGTGGATCTGATCCTCGGCCTTGGCGTGAACGACGCCTTCCGCATCTTTGCCGACCACGTGAAGAAGCGGTACGACGCCGAGCCTGGCTTCATCACCATGAACATGCCCCGTCTGCTGGATGCGCTGGACTCCGTCGGCGTCGAAAACCCAATAGTCTGCTCCAACATCAACAAGATCGGCTTCCGCGTCAGCGGCGGTCAGCAGAGCTATCTCGATGCGCTTCAAAACCGGAAGTTCCGCGCGATCGCGATGTCGGTGTTCGCCTCAGGCGCGCTGCCAGCAGATGAGGCGATCGAGTGGGTATGCGCGCAGCCCAACATCGAGTCGATCGTGTTTGGGGCATCCAGTCGAGCCAACATTCGCGGCACCAAGGCGCTGGTCGACAAATGCTGGGCCGAGACCGCGAATTGACCGCTCAGTCCCGCCAGGCCTCGGTTGGCCGCAATAGAACGTCTGCGTCGAACCCCAAGGTCGGCTTCGACGCGCATGTGCTCGACGGTCGGTTCCAAGGCTCCCGAACCGTAATCATCCGCCTAGCTCAAGCTTTGGCGCGGGACCATGCCGACATCGACGTCACCTTGTACTGCGAGTCCAGGCCTGATCCGTGCCCTCGCATCCGGCACGGTTCCCTGCCGGTCGCCGGGGCGATGCGCCGACTGGCATTAGACCTGCCTCGGATCGCTTGTCGCGATGACCTAGACGCCCTGATCTACCAATACATCTGTGCGCCTTGGTCACGGAACAGCTGGGTCGTAATACACGACGTCCTTCCGATCACGCATGCACGCTTGTTTAGAGCAGTATTCGTCGTTCGAAGCGCCATACTGTTCATGCTTTCGATGATTTGGGCTCGCCGGGTCGTAGTCGTCAGTCAATACACCGCTGACAGTGTGTTGCGAATCGCGCCTTTTGTGCGTAAAAAATTGACCGTGGTGCTCAATGGGCCATCGTTTGACGAGGACCTATACTTTCAGGAATATCCCGCACCGGCCCGGCCTCCCTATATACTAGCAGTTGGGCGGCTGGAGAGGCGCAAGAATATCGACCTTCTGGTTCGCGCTTTCTCGCGGGCTGGGCCTCAGGGCGTGGAACTGATTGTCGTCGGTAAGGCTGAGCCTGGCTACAGTCCTCCGCTCGGCGCGCCCGGGGTAATCTATATCGAGAGCGTCCAAGAAGCGGCGCTAGCGGCGCTATATGCGAACGCGGCGCTGTTTGTTTATCCCAGCGCGGCGGAAGGCTTCGGACTGCCGCTTCTAGACGCGGTTCTGTTCGGGGTGCCGACCCTTTCTTCGAACCGTACCGCCATGCCCGAGGTTGGCGGAGACCTTCCGGAGTATTTCGACCCGGAGACGCCCGATGCGGAGGCCGTTTTGGCTCGCAGAATATCTGAACATTTCGGTGGGAGGCCGGTGAAGGCTCCATCGCAGGCGGCGCGTTTGGGCCATGCGAAAGCTTTCTCATGGACGAAGAGTGCGGAAAGTCTGGCCAACGCCATTCGTGCCCAACCCTTGCGTGTTCGGGCAGGTCCCCTGTCGTGATAAAATCGGCGGGCGCCTTTTCCTCGAGAGCCGGACGCATTCTGGTGGTGGCTCCCGAGCCGCCGTGGCCAAGCACGCATGGAGGTCGAGTTGATACCTGGAACCGTTGCGATGGCCTTTCGAGAGAGGGCTGGTCGGTCGGATTGATTTGCTGGAGCGACGAGCCGCGGGATGCGGCCGCGAAAGCAGCGAAAAATTTCAGTCGCGTATTTGACTGGGTTCGTGTGCTCGAAGAGCCGCGTGGTCCTGCGGGGCTGGCGGGAAGGCTCTTACGGCTGACGCACCAACCATCGATTACCACAGCACTACATCTCGCGAAGCGGAAACTGGACGGGATCATCTCCGAAGCGCGTGAGTTCGGGCCCCAGTTAATCGTCGCTGACACAGTATACACGGCAACCTTTGCGCGCAAAATCGCAGACGCCCTGGCAGTTCCGCTACTGATACGTTCACACAATGTCGAGCACGAGTATATGGCGATCCAGTATCGCCTAGCGTCGTCGTGGCGCCAGCGTCTCTCGGTCGGTGCGGCGCGGCTTCATCTCAAGACCTACGAAATTAAAGCCCTGAGAGGGGCGGATGGTGTTCTGGAGATATCCAGAGACGCGCTCCCGTTTTGGCGCGGCCACGGCGTCGAGAGGGTCGAATGGGTCCCGACTTTCTTGCCAGGGTTGCAGCATGCTCGGCGGGGGACGATCCCCTGGACGGCGAGGCGATACGACGCAGTATACGTCGGCAATCTATGGTCTCCAAACAATGTCACGGCGGTTCGCTGGCTGGTGGATGATGTCATGCCGCATGTCCGGCTCCAGGCTCCGGACTTCGTCCTGATGATTGCCGGGTCGAACCCGGCCGCAGACTTGCAGGCGGTCCTATCCCTGGCCGAAAATGTCGTCTGGCAGGCCAATCCAGTGGACGCGGCGGCCGTTCGCGCCGAGGGCAGGGTTCTGGTCAACCCAATCCTGGAAGGTAGCGGTCTAAACACCAAAAGCATCGAGATGTTGTTTTCCGACTCACCGCTGGTAATGACCCCGTTCGCGGCGAAGGGTATGGACGCCGATACCCAGGATTGCTTTGACCTGCAGCCTGACCCGGAAGGCTTCGCCGCGGCGATGGTCCGGCAGGCTGCATTTCCGTTCACGCTCGACAGCGCGCGCCGCGAAGCGCGTGAGCGGTTCGGCGCAGTGGGGGCCAGAAAGCTATCCACGATCCTTGCCGATGTCGCCAATCGGGGCACCCGATCATCAGGTGGACCTCGATGACGGTTCGAACCCACATCGTAATGGTGAACTGGAACGGCGCAACGGACACCATCGAGTGCCTCGAATCGCTACTCAGGCTTCAAGGCGACTTCGCAGTCACCGTCTGTGACAACGGCTCTACGGACGGCTCGATCGATAAGATCGTCGCTTGGGCCCAAGGTCCCGCGCCCGCCGCTGACTGGTCTCAAAGGATGGCACACATGGGCCCTCGGCGTCTCAGACAGCCGACGTTCCGGCTGTTGACGACTGGTGACAGTGTTCAGGCGGGCCCGCCGCCTGTCATTACCATTCTCGATACCGGTGCGAACCTGGGTTTCGCGGGCGGCAACAATGCGGGAATACGCCTTGCCCTTGCGGATGAAGGGTGCGCCTACATCTGGTTGCTGAACAATGACACGGTGGTCGATCCTCAGGCGCTCCTAGCCTTGTTGGCTCGTATGCAGGATACGGCTGTCGCCGTTTGTGGATCGACGCTTTTGTTCTACGACGATCCCGGGACAGTCCAAGCCTTGGGTTCAGCCTTTGATCTGGGGCGCGCCCTGGGCCGGCCCATTGGGCTGGGTGTCTCGGCAACATCACTGCCAGGGCAGGCTGAGGTCGAGCTGCAAATGGCCTATGTCGTCGGTGCCAGCCTGCTGACGCGGCGGGAGGTCATGGCGAGAACAGGCGGCCTTTGCGAAGACTATTTCCTCTACTTTGAAGAGATCGACCTGTCCCGAAGGCTGGCACCCGGCGAGGGTCTGGGCTGGGCTCCGCAGTCGGTGGTTTACCACAAGGAGGGCGGTTCGATCGGAACGAGTTCGCGCGGACGCTCCAGCCCGACCAGTGTTTACTACTTGCGGGTCAATCTGCTGAGGTTCTATCAACGGTATCACCCCGCCCTGCTGCCGGTCGCCTTCGCCCGGATTGCGCGTGAGGCTTTTCTCGATTTTAGCAACCGCGACACCCCCGCTCTCAACGCCTCTGCCCTCGCGGTCGGCGACTTTCTGTGCGGGCGGCGGCGCGTGGGGCCTATCTCGTTCGCCTCATCTCAAAAGCCGGTCCCCCATGGGTGACCGGCTCTACATGACGGCGTCGGTCCTCATCCGGATGGGGGCCGGCCTGCTGGTCTTCGTGCTGATGGCTCGGGGGCTGGGGCCCTCGGCCTACGGCCTCGTCGCCACGGTCTTCGCCTACGCCACCCTAGCCTCGCTGCTGACCGATTTCGGCTTCGCCTCCAAGACCCTGCGCGACATCGGGGCTGACCCTGACGGCGGTGGAGCCATTCTGAACGCCAGCCTAGGCGTCAAAGCCTATCTGACCGTGGCGGTCGGGGTCGGCGGGGCCGCGATCCTGTTCTTCGTGCCGGGCGAGCCGGTCAACCGACTGGCGTCGGGCCTTCTCGGCGCTGCGGTGCTGATCGGGACGATCGGAGACCTTGCCCTGACCGCCTATCGGGCCGTCGGCCGCTATTCGGACGAGACCTGGATGACGATCTGGACCTCGGGCGTCCATCTGGTGCTCATCGGATGGATATCGCTGGGCCATGGCGACCTGCTTCTGCTGGCCATCGGCTTCGTCGCCTCGCGTCTGCTGTATACCGGTGTCGCCGTGATCGGTGCAGAACGGCTGTTTACTGACCACAGCCTGCGGTTTGTTTCCCCGCGCGAGGTCTGGACCTCGCTTCGGGGGGCTTGGAGTTGGGCCGCCGACAGCGGGCTTGGCTTTCTGACGGGTCAGATCGATGGTTTCCTCGTCCCGGCTATTTTCGGCCTTCAGGCGGCCGGTATCTATCAGGCCGGTGGGCGCTTCATCCAAGCGGCGCTTGGTCTGGTTACAATCCTCGCCGCCGTTCATATCCCGCGCCTTGCCAAGGTCGCTGCAGAGACCGCGGGCGTCACCAGCGGTGAGCGTCGCATGATGATCGAATTCACGGCGGCCGGAGCCGTGCTCGGCCTAATGTTCTGGTTAGGTGGGCCACTCATCACCACGTTTCTGCTCGGCCCCGAGTATGGTGCGGTGAACGCGCTCTGGCTGGGTTTTTCGGTTTTTCTCGTCATCCGGTACATGGCCGCATCCCTCGGGGCCGCCTTGTCAGCGCGTGGTCTGCCGCTGGTGCGCGTCGCGGGTCAGGTCGCGGCCCTGCTGGTCGTCGTCGTGGGCCTGACCCTGGGCTCTCCGAGGTTTGGACTGGTGTCGGTCCCTTGGATCATGAGCGCAGGTGCGCTCGCCACCCTGATATCCTTTTGCCTTGCCCGCCTGCTTGTGGCGCGCGGTCGGCTAGGCACCGCCGCCCGGGACTGCGGCCCGGTTCTGGGGAATTGAACGTATGACCCGCAACATCACGATCGGTCTCCTCTGGCAAACGCTGGATCATCCCAATCTGGGCGTTGACGCCCTGACCCGGGCGAATATCGCCATTCTCAGGGCCGCCTGTGCACGAGCCGGAGTAACGCCCGAATTCGTCTTGCTAGGTACACCCGGTCCGCGTGCGCCGGATTTGCCCGGCATTAGGCAGGGCGGTAGCCCGGGCACCCGGCAGATGCTGCTTGGACGCGGCTCATTCTTCGACGATCTCAACCGCTGCAACATTGTTTTCGACACGTCCGAAGGTGACAGTTTCACCGACATCTATGGCTGGAAACGGTGTCTGGCCCAGTCCGGCAGCAAGCTCATTGCAATGCGCGGCGGCCGCCCGCTGGTCCTGTCCCCCCAGACCATTGGCCCCTTCAACAAATCCTGGTCGCGGGCCCTGGCCCGGCATGTGATCGGCCAGGCGCGCCTGACCTTTGCGCGCGATCACCTGTCGACCGAGGCCCTGCACGACCTCGGTGTTCGTGACCGCATCGATGAGGCGATCGACGTGGCTTTCTGCCTGCCCTTTGTCCGGGCAGAGCGCATCGCGGGTGACAGGATCGGCGTCGGCGTCAACGTCTCGGGGCTGATGTACCGAGCGGCAGAACGGTTCCAGATGACCATCGACTATCCGGGCTTCGTCCGCGCCCTGCTGGTCAAACTGACCGCGCGCGACGATGTCGAGGTCTGGCTGGTGCCCCACGTCCTAAGTGAGGATGGCCACGTCGATGATGATGCTGCGATCAATCGACTGATCCATGCCGAATTCTCCGCCGCGAAACTGGCCCCAGCGTTCAAATCCTCCGTCGAAGCCAAGTCCTTCATCAGCGGCCTCGATGTCTTTACCGGTGCGCGGATGCACGCCTGTATCGCGGCCTTCTCTTCGGGTGTGCCTGTCGTGCCGATCGCCTATAGTCGCAAGTTTAACGGCCTGTTCCAGTCGCTGAAGTATAGCCGCTTCGTGGATGGCCGCGCCTCGACGAACGAAAGCGCACTGGCCATGATCGATACGGCCATTGCCGAGCGCGCCCAAGCCGCCGCCGAAATCGTCACGGCAATGGAGATCGCAAACAGCAAACTCGCCCGTTACGAGGACGCCCTCGTCCCGCTGATCGCGGAGGCCGCGCATGGCTGACCTTTTGAACCGCATCGTCCGGGGCGGGCTATGTCAGGGATGCGGTGCTTGCGCCTCTGCGCTGGGGCCGGACAGGCTGAGCATGAAGATGGACTCATCGGGTTATCTTCGCCCTGCAAGGGTCTCTGCTCCAGAGGCGGGAGACGACGTGGTCCTAGCCAAGGTTTGTTCCGGATACGGCCTCGATCAGGAGGCCGCCGGGCGGCCCTATGATGCGACCTGGGGCCCGATCCTGTCGCTCCAGACCGGCTATTCAAAGGACCCAGAGGTTCGATACAAGGGCTCATCCGGTGGCGTGATTTCCGCGCTGGCCATCCACTTGGTCGAAACTGGTGCCGTGGATTTCGTGCTGCAAACCCACGCCAGTACTGAGGACCCGATCGGCAACGAGACCAGTGCCAGTAGGGATCGGTCTTCGATCATCGCCTCGGCGGGATCGCGCTATAGTCCGTCTTTTCCCCTTGTCGACATCGAAACTCACCTTGCCGGCGAACGCCGCTTCGCCTTCGTGGGTCGCCCTTGCGACGTCGCCGCCCTTCGTCGAATGGCGTTGCGCGATCCTCGTATCGATGTGCAGGTCCCCATCATGCTGTCGTTCTTTTGCGCCGGCGTCCCAAGCCGCAAGGGCGCACTTGCCGTGCTTGATGCGCTTGGGGTCGAGCATTCCGACGTGAAGGAGTTCACCTATCGCGGGCGCGGATGGCCCGGCTTGGCGCGCGCCATACGCCACGACGGGACCGACGCCTCGATGGATTACAATTCATCTTGGGGCGCCATCCTGAACCGTCACCTTCAGTTTCGTTGCAAGATCTGCCCGGACGGTACCGGAGAGTTCGCCGATGTGGTCTGCGCCGACGCTTGGTATGGCAAGGACGGCTATCCCGACTTCACCGAGGTGGATGGTCGAAGTCTTGTGGTGGGCCGAACAGAGCGGGGGCAGGCTCTAATCGCCGCCGCATCAGCTCGCGGCGTGTTGGCCTTGAACCCTCTTGAGGCGGCTGAGCTAAGGGGAATGCAACCCTATCAGTACGAGCGCAAACGTGCGGTTCTTTCCCGTTTGGCCGCCCTCTTGCTCAAGGGCCGCACAGTTCCACGGTTCAACGGACTCGGCCTATGGGGCTTGACTCTTCGCAGATCGCCGCTCTGGCTTCTGCGCAACATGGTGGGAACCTACCGGCGCATCCCGCATGGAGATCTTCACTGAAGGCACCGCGTCTGGAACAGGCAGTTAAGCTTAACCCCTATGTCGGCCCCATCCACTAGCCATATATGTCTTCATGACAAATGCCTTTTACATTTCTCCAGTCGAAACAGCGTAGGACGCTATCCCCATGATGCCCCGGAAGTCCCTAGTGAGGGGTATGTTTTATGGGCTCGTAGGTAGTGTCTTGCCCATCGCTGTTACGATCGTAACTGTTCCTATCTATCTGTCGTCGATCGGCCTCGAACGTTACGGCGTTTTAACCTTATTCTGGCTGATCATTGGTTACGTAGGATTTCTCGACCTGGGAATAGCGCGTGCGGCGACAAATCGTTTGTCGCAAATAAGAACTGATGACCGGGGAAAATTTCGTTCGACGATTATCACTGCGTTCCTAGCATCTTTGGCGATCGGTGCGGCCTTAGGCTTAGCGATGTTTCTGCTACTTCCCAGTCTGTTTGGCGCACTATACGCGCGAAGCCCTGATCTACTGCGAGAAATTGCACCTTCGCTTGGATGGATTGGACTAATTTGTCCTATCGTAACATCAGGTGGCGTCCTGATCGCCATTCTGGAGGCTGAAGAGAGCTATTTCCAGTTAAACTTGCAAAACACTACCAGTGGCGTTTTAATGCAGATTTTGCCGCTGATTGCTGTTATTATTTTTAGCCCTTCAGTAGGGGTCGCTATCGCAGCAGCATGCATTGCCAGAATCGCTTCTTTTGTTTGGTTACTATCAATTTGCATCTCCCGCTTCGAAGTTATGTCAGCAAAATTTGAATTCAAAATTTTGACGTCTTTGCTAGGGTACGGGAGGTCCATAACAATTTCTAACGTAGTCGGACCTATCCTTGTAAGCGCCGATCAGCTTGTTATTGCGCGACTGCTTGGGCCGGCTGCTGTTGCGCAGTATGCAATTCCTTTTAACATCGCAGCAAAGCTAACAATATTGCCAATGGCGGTTTCGCGGGTTCTGTTCCCTAGGCTATCTCATCTAAAGCACGAGGATTCGACTGTTCTCGCAGAACGAACAATAGGTCCCATGGCAGCTGTCATGGCGTTTATTTGTTGTCCTATGATTATTGTCGCCCAGCCCCTTCTGTCTTACTGGCTTGGCAGGGCAATGCCCGTAGATTACGGGCTTATAGTTGGCTTAATAGTGGTAGGAGTATGGATAAATGCGCTGGCGATTATTCCGTTTTCACTGCTCCAAGCCCAAGGGAAGCAGAGCCTCGTGGCCCAATGCCATCTTCTTGAGCTCGCGCCATTCATCGCCGTTCTCTGGTTGTCCGTGTCCTCCTTCGGGTTGCTAGGAGCAGCCGGAGCTTGGACGGCTCGGGTTTCTATCGATGCCCTTCTACTCTTTCGTCTCTCCGGCTCTCATCGTCATGCGCTCACTGCGGCCGCACCGATGGGTCTCTTGGTTTTTGGAAGCTTTCTGGCGGCAGCATTGTTGCCCGCGGGCATTCCCTTGTACGTGCTGGGATCCGCCCTTTCGATTGCACTCACAGTGCTGTACGCAGCGCTGTTCGAGCCTGCGTTGAGGGACGTTGCATCCCGCGCCGTCCGCCTAACTTGGTCTCGTTCATAAACGCGAGATTTCGCAGTAGGATCTTCGATTATGTCATTTTGGACGGAAATCGATTTGGAGCACGTGACAGAGTGCCCCATGTGCTGCTCGCCGGTGAGGATGAGACCATTTTCAGAAATCAAGGATTGGTCTTTTGGCTCAAACAGCCAGGCGTGGTCATTTGAAAAATGCGTCGAATGTTCGAGTCTGTACCTAAATCCGAGACCTACTGCATCGACCATCATGCGGGCTTACGTCAGCTACTATACGCATGGTGATTTAGTTCAAAAATTCAATGGGATCGGCAGTGCGGTTAACCGACTAGCCAAAAAAGGTTACCTAAGTAGAAGGTTTGGTTATGCGTGTAGCCTGATAGAGGCGTTATTTGGACTGTTATATTTCTATCTTCCAAACCGGAGATTGTCAGCGGATTTGGAAGTGCGTCATTTACCCGCGCCACGATCGGCTAATGACACTGTTCTCGATATTGGATCTGGCTCTGGAGAGTTCTTGCGTCTGGCGAACAGTCTCGGATACCATGCGACTGGACTCGAGCCAGACACTGCCGCATTGGATTCCACATTTTATGCAGTTGAAAATGTTCGCGAATCTAGTCTTCCGAATACAAATCTAGAAGATAACACGTTTAATCAAATTACACTTCACCACGTATTTGAACATCTTCACTACCCTATAGAATCAATCGAGGAGTGTTTTCGGATACTTAAGCCAGGTGGACGTTTGTGGATGGCCATGCCTAACCCAAAAGCCTTTGGGCTCCAGATATTCCGGGAACATTGGCGCGGACTTGAAGCCCCACGGCACTTGGTCCTTCCGAGTATGCATATTCTGCAACAGAGGCTTTCTATGGCTGGATTTAAAAACATCCAGTTTTTGAAGCACCCTAATGTTGGCGAATTTATCGTCAGGGAGAGCCGAGTGCAGGAAAATATTGCGGCACCAACTGCCCTCCGTAAGATAACGAATGAAAGAATAACGAACGTTAGAGTTGCTAAATACATCGATCAGATAGGCAGACGCTGGCCTAATCATGCGGAAATGTTCATTGTGATTGCGTTCAAATGTCCCTATTTGAATGACAAGCGAGACTTCCTGTAAAAGCGTATTGTCTCCGATTGGCGCGGGAGTTACCGGACTTGCCTAAACAGCTTTTGCGTCGACATCTTTCACTCACCTCCCGCAGACATCATCCAGGCGGGTGCATGGTGCATCGGCCGATCTTGTTTACGCCGCATTGGCGATCGGATCGTAGTCGCGTTCATGACGCAGCAGTGCCCAGACGATCCTCGCCATCTTCGCGGCCAGCGCCACGACGACTGTGTTGGAATGGGAGCGCGACAGCAAACCGCGCAGCCAGGCACCAAGTCGCGTGTCGCTTTTGCTCATTACGGGCAGTGATGCCCGAGCGCCCAGGATCAGGTTCTTTCGCAGATAGCGGCTACCGCGCTTGGTGATGCCAAGCAGCCGTGGCTTGCCGCCGGTCGTCGCCTGCCGCGGAACCAGACCGAGCCAAGCGGCAAGATCGCGACCACGGCCAAAGGTTCGGGCATCACCGACAGCGGCCACCTGCGCGGTTGCATTGAGCGCTCCTATGCCGGGGATGGTCAGCAACCTCCGTGTCCGTGCATCCGTCCGGGCCGCATCTTCAAACTCGGCGTCAAGCTCTCCAATCCGTTCGTCGAGGGCGGTCCAGCGCAGGCGCATGTCGCTCACGATCCGATGGATGCGTGGGCCGAGCACCGGTGCGCTGTCGTCCAGCATCTCACCTAGCCGGACAGCCAGCTTTGCCCGACCTTGAGGCACGATGTGACCCCGCTCGAGAAGAAGGCTGCTGATCTGATTCATTAGTGAGGTGCGGTCCCCGACGAGCTGGTCGCGGATGCGATGCAGCGTCTGCATGTCGAGCTGCTCTTCAGACTTCAACTCGACGAACCGCATGGTCGGCCTGGTTGACGCTTCCGCGATCGCCTCGGCATCCCGGTCGTCGTTCTTCTGCGCCTTGACGAAGGGACGGACATATTCCGGCGACATCAACCGTACCGTATGACCTTGCCGTGCCAGAGTGCGGCCCATGTGATGCGCGCCGCAGCAGGCCTCCATCGCCACGACTGTGGATCGGCGTGGAAAAGGGACCCCGTTAGCGGGGTGATCGGCGTCGAATAAGGACCCCTCATTCCTGATGTCTAACGATGGCTGCTTGGCGGATGTCAGGCGGCGAGTTCGGGATG
>NZ_JAFCTT010000020.1:0-65832 GCF_049896165.1 Brevundimonas sp. TWP3-1-2b1
CCGGCCTGCTGCGCTGGTTGATGGCTGCGCAGACCGGCCTCTTGCCACCCCAGCCAATCACGGCTCAGATCACCAAAGGACTCTCGTTATGGCTGGATGAGAAACGGGGGTCACGTCACAGAGATTGACTGGCCGCCCAACCGCTGGCGCGAAATCGACATGGCGAGGTTTCGAGAACTTCGAAACATACGCGGAGGCAGTCGACGGGCCGCGATTTTCTTTACTGAGAATCAGCGCAAAATTGTCCATCGAAAGGTCATTCAAGCACTCCTGCACGACCAAGACGATCCCATGAAGCGTCTCCGAGGCAACAAGGGAGCGAGAGATTTACTGGCCCCTACCGGCGTCGCGCTACTGTCTGGCACCAGAGATGGCCCGCTACTCCGCACGTTCGGCTACAATCTAACCGGACAGGAGTTCATGGCCGTTTCACCAGAAGACGCCGGTGAAGCGCAGCTTCTACGTGCGGCCAACAAGATCGTTTAGCGGCAGATAGTCCTCGCCACCTTCTACCCTAGGCCGAGTGCGGGCACGTTTACCTCGGTTCCCGATTGTAAAAGCCTCCTATTCCGCCTTCACCAACACCCCGTCCACCGGCTGAACCACCCCGTTCGACACAACCGTCTCCGCGCCCGTCAGGCGGGCGGTCGCGCCGTCCGCTGCGGTCACCACGATCACCTCGCCGTCCTTCGAGAAGGTCAGCAGTCCGTCGGACATGGTGCGCATCTGGACGCCGTCGGCGCCGCCGCGCGCCAGCGCGGCCTCAATGTCGGCCCGGGTCAGGGCGCCGGGGACGATGTGGGCGCGCAGCAGGGCCGCGCTCTGGGCCTTCATGGCCTCGCCCGCCAGCTCGGACCCTGCGGTTCCGAGCGCGGCGTTGACGGGGGCGAAGACGGTATAGGGCCCCTTGCCTTCGAGCACCTCGGACAGGCCGCCGTTCCTGACGACCCCCTCCAGCATGTCGAGATCGCCCTCGTCGGCGATGGCCGCCGACAGCGTCTGGTTCGAGGGCGCCGCGACGCCGTCGGCCCCGGCCTTGTCCGCGTCCCGCCCGCACCCCGCGAGGCAAAGGACCATCAGGGGCGCGAGCGCCCAGAGTCTTTGATTATTCATCGGTCCCTCAGGTCAAAAGCTGGATGACGGCCTGCACCAACTGCGTGGTGGGATCGACCTGATAAACATTGCCGTCGTTGTACCGGTACTGGCTCCGGGCGCTGTCGGCGTACTGGTCCCGATAGGCGTAGGGCACATTGTAGACGTCGTAGCCGGCGGGCAGACGCTGGCCGACGTTGAACTGCTGACCGGTCAGAAGGGCGGCGACCTGGCCGATCGACGAGGTCTGCGGATCGACGCGGTACAGCACGCCGTCGGCATACCGATACTGGGCCCCGTCGTTCAGGCCGTAGTACTGCGACAGGGACTGCGGGGGCTGCTGATAGGCGTACTGGCTGGGCCAGGTGTTGCCCGGCGACAGGATGCCGCCCAGCACGGGCAGATATCCGAGCAGGCCGCCCTGCGGCGTCGTGCGGTACACATAGCCGTCGCGATACTGGTAGTCGCCATCGCCGCCCAGGGTGCGCCACACATAGTTGTAGCGATTATAGGGATCCTGGGCCCGCTCGATCTGGCGCGCCTGTCCCGGCGGCAGACAGCCGTTGTCGCGCTTGGCCAGCCCCGGCGGGCAGCCGTTCATCATCCCACGATTGGCCTCGCGACGCAGGACCACCCCGCCATTGTCGACCACGACCCGCTGTTCGACCTCGCGGCGGACGTCCCGTTCCATCCGGTCCTGACTGCGCGCCATATCGCGGGCAACGTCGGGGATACGGCCCTCGACCTGCCGCTCCATGCGGTCGTCGCCGCGGCCGTGATCGCCGCCCCGGTTGTCGTTGCCGCCGCCCCGGTTTTCGCCACCGTTACCGTTGCCGCGTTCCTGCCGGGCGTTGTCGCCCCCGCCATTGCCGTTGCCCCGGCCATTGCCGTTGCCGTTCCCGTTTTGCGCCATCGCGGCGCCCGAGATGGCCAAGGTCAGCGCCAGCGCGCTCGTCAGGGTGATTGATCGTTTCATCGTCAGACTCCTCGTCCAGACGATGACAACGTTACCGGATCGCGGGTGTTCCGAAGATCCGCAGGCGGATCAATCCTCGTCCATCTTCAGCGCGGTGATAACTCTGCCGCCCAAGGGGTCTCAGGACCGCAACTCCACCAGACGCTCGCCGGCCTCCAGCCGCTGGTGGATGGTTGACCAGTTCGCCTCGATCGCGGCCAGCAATGTGGCGTTGGTGCAGTTGCCGATGCGTATCCAGACCAGCCGTGCGCCACCGGCGCGAGTCAGGCCCAGAAAGTCTTCGTCGCGGCTGAGGATCACGGCATCGTCCCGCGCCGCCTCGGCCCAGATCGTCTCGTCCGACGCGGTGGTCATGCCGAGATCGCGCACATGGACAGCGTCTATGCCCTGATCACGAAACCAGTTGGCCAAAACGGGCGGCAACTGCTGATCGACGATGATCCTCACGCGGCGAGGATGACCGCGTGATCGACCTCGCGCGCCGCATAGGCCAGACAGGCCGAGATGTCCTCGGCCTCCAGATCGGGGTGGTATTCCAGAATGGAGGCCGGGGTTTCCCCCGCCGCCAGCATACCCAGCACGTCGCTGACACGTATCCGCAGGCCCCGGATGCAGGGGCGCCCGCCACAGGTCTCGGGGCGGATCGTGATGCGGGCCAGAAGATCGCTCATACGCCTATCCTGGCACATTTTGACCCGACACAGAACCGGGACCGCCACAGCAGGTCCCCGCTCAAGCAGCCCGGCTCCGCGAGCCGCGGCGCTAGCGCCCTCGACCTGCCCCTCAATCCTCGTCCATCTTCAGCGCGGCGATGAAGGCCTCCTGCGGGATCTCGACCTTGCCGAACTGGCGCATGCGCTTCTTGCCGGCCTTCTGCTTCTCCAGCAGCTTCTTCTTGCGCGTCGCGTCGCCGCCGTAGCATTTCGACGTCACGTCCTTGCGCAGGGCCCGGACCGTCTCCCGCGCGATGATCTTGCCGCCGATGGCGGCCTGGATCGGGATGACGAACATATGGGGCGGGATCAGCTCCTTCATCTTCTCGACCATGCCCCGGCCGCGCGTCTCGGCCCTCGCGCGGTGGACCAGCATCGACAGGGCGTCGACCGGCTCGGCATTGACCAGGATGCTCATCTTGACCAGATCGCCGACCTTGTAGTCGGTGATCTCGTAGTCGAACGAGGCATAGCCCTTCGAGATCGACTTCAGCCGGTCGTAGAAGTCGAACACCACCTCGTTCAGCGGCAGCTCATAGACCACCAGGGCGCGGCTGCCGACGTAGGACAGTTCGACCTGGGAGCCGCGCCGGTCCTGACACAGCTTGATGACGCTGCCGAGGTATTCGTCCGGCGTCAGGATGGTGGCCTTGATCCACGGCTCACTGATCGTCTCGATCTGCATCACATCGGGCAGGTCGGCCGGATTGTGCAGGTCGATCTCGCGCCCGTCGCGCAGGCCGATCTTGTAGACCACCGAGGGCGCCGTCGCGATCAGGTCGAGGTTGAACTCGCGGCTCAGCCGCTCCTGAATGATCTCGAGGTGCAGCAGACCCAGGAAGCCGCAACGGAAGCCGAAGCCGAGGGCGGCGCTGGATTCCATCTCGAAGGTGAAGGAGGCGTCGTTCAGCCTCAGGCGGCCGATGGCGGCGCGCAGGTCCTCGAAATCCGCGGCGTCGACCGGGAACAGGCCGCAGAAGACCACCGACTGCACGTCCTTGAAGCCTTTCAGGGCCTCGGCGGTGGGTTTGCGTTCGTCGGTGATGGTGTCGCCGACGGCGGCGTCGGCGACCTCCTTGATCTGGGCGGTGATGAAGCCGACCTCGCCGGGGCCGAGCTGGCCCACGGGGGTGTTCTTGGGCAGGAAGACGCCGACCCGGTCGATCAGGTGGGTCGAGCCGTTCTGCATCATCTTGACCCGCATCCCGGCCTTCAGCACGCCGTCGAACACGCGAACCAGGACGACGACGCCGAGGTAGGGATCGTACCAGGCGTCGACCAGCAGGGCCTTCAGCGGCGCGTCGGGGTCGCCCTTGGGGGCCGGCAGGCGGGTGACGATGGCCTCCAGCACATCCTCGATGCCGATGCCGGACTTGGCGCTGCACAGGACCGCGTCGGAGGCGTCGATGCCGATGACGTCCTCGATCTGCTGCCGAACCCGCTCCGGCTCCGCCGCCGGCAGGTCGATCTTGTTGAGGACGGGGACGATCTCATGATTGTTATCGATGGCCTGATAGACATTCGCCAGGGTCTGGGCCTCGACCCCCTGCGACGCATCGACGACCAGCAGCGAACCCTCGCAGGCCGCCAGCGACCGCGAGACCTCATAGGCGAAGTCCACATGCCCCGGCGTGTCCATCAGGTTCAGGACATAGTCGAGCCCGTCCTTCGCCGTGTAGTTCAGGCGCACGGTCTGCGCCTTGATCGTGATCCCCCGCTCCTTCTCGATATCCATCGAATCAAGGACTTGCGCCGACATTTCGCGCGCGGTCAGGCCTCCGGTGAATTGAATCAACCGGTCGGACAGGGTGGATTTGCCGTGATCGATGTGGGCGACGACGGAGAAATTGCGGATTCGGTCGATGGGCGGCGTCTTCATTGTGCCGGGCGGTTAGCATGACGGGGCCCACAGCGCCAACGCGGGTCTTGATGAACCGCTTCAGCAACCGGTTTCGGCCCGGATTACATCGCAGTAATGGCGACGCTTGCCGTTTGAGGACGACGCCTGAACGCGGTATGAGGCCCCTGCTCGCCGGACATGTCATCGCCGGTTGACCTCCCCTGCGGCTCCCTCGCCCGCCCAGACAACAGGATCGCTCCGTGGCCCCCACGCCCTCCCGCCTTCTCCGCGCCTCGACACTGGCGCTTGTCCTCGGCCTGGGCCTGACCGTCGCCGCCTGCGGCGGGGGCGGCGAGGAGAAGGGTGAAAAGTCCGGCCCTCCGGCGGCTTCCGGCCCGACCGTCACGGTGGTGTCCGCCGCGGTGACCAACCAGCCGCGCATCATCACCGCTTCGGGCAGCGTCTCGGCCTGGGAGGAGGTGCCGGTCGGCGCCGAGACCGGCGGTCTGGTCGCGACCGCCGTCTACGTCGACGAAGGCTCCTATGTCCGCCAGGGCCAGCCCCTGGTCCAGCTCAACGACGCCCTGCTGCGCGCCCAGTTGCGCCAGGAGCAGGCGGGCGTGCAGACCGCCGAGGCCAATCTGGCCCGCGACGAGGCCGCCCTGGCCCGTTCGCAGGAACTGAAGGAACGCGGCTTCCTCAGTCAGGCGTCGCTGGATACGGCTCTGGCCAATCAGCGCGCCTCGACCGCAAACCTAGCCTCGGCGCGGGCCTCCCTGTCCGAGACCCAGACCCGGCTTTCGCAGGCGACCCTGCGGGCGCCGGTCGCCGGCCTGATCATCAGCCGCAGCGTCACCCGGGGCCAGATCGTCCAGGCCGGGGCCGAGATGTTCCGTATGGTCCGCGATGGCCGGCTGGAGCTCGACGCCCAGGTGCCCGAGACCGAGCTGGCCCTGATCCGCGCGGGTCAGACCGCCACCATCTCTTCTGATCAGGTCGGCCAGACCACCGGCCGCGTTCGCATCGTCACGCCGGAGGTGAACGCACAGAGCCGCCTGGGAGTCGCGCGCATCGCCCTGGCCGGCGGCGGCTTCCGCCCCGGAATGTTCGCCAGGGCCGAGATCGACGTGGGCGCCCAGCCCACCATCACCGTGCCCACGGCCGCCGTCCTGTACCGCGAGAACCGCTCGGGCGTGTACGTCCTGATGACCAATAACCACGTCCGCTTCCAGCCGGTGACGGTCCTGTCGCGGTCCGAGACGCGCACATCGGTCACCGGGCTGAACGCGGGGGCCCAGGTGATCGTCGAGGGCGCCGGCTTCCTCGGCGACGGAGACCGCGTCAACGTCGTGCCTGCACGGGCGACCGCCGCCACTGCTGTAGCCCCCGCGGCGACACCCGCCGCTCCGGCCGCGCGCTAGGGGCTGACCATGAAGAACATCTCCTCCTGGTCGATCAGGAACCCGATCCCGATCATCCTGCTGTTCACGCTGCTGACCATCGCGGGTCTGCTCAGCTTCAACAACATGCGGATCAACAACAATCCGGACATCGACTTCCCGCTGGTGGCGGTCACGGCCGTGCGGCCGGGCGCGGCCCCCAGTGAGATGGAGGTCCAGGTCACCCGGCTGATCGAGGATTCCCTCTCCGGCCTGTCGGGCGTGCGCCACATCAACTCCCAGGTCATGGACGGCGTCTCCTCGACGACGATCGAGTTCGAACTGGGCACCGACACCGAGCGCGCCACCAACGACGTGCGCAACGCCATGAGCGGCCTGCGCGCCGACCTGCCCCAGGACATGCAGGAACCCGGCGTTCAGCGCATCGACATCACCGGCGATGCCCTCATCACATGGGTCGTCCGCTCCTCGACCATGACGCCGGAAGAAATCAGCTGGTTCGTCGATAACAACATCAGCCGCACCCTTCTGGCCATCAAGGGCGTGGGAGAGGTCAACCGTTCAGGCGGCGTGGATCGCGAGATCGCCGTCGAACTGGACCCCGATCGCCTGGCCTCCTATGGCTTGACGGCGGCCGCGGTCAGCCAGGCCCTGACCGGGGTCAACTCCGACCAGCCGGGCGGCCGGGTCACCATCTCGGGCTCGGAACGGTCCATCCGCACCCTGGGCGCCGCGACCTCGATCGAAGGCCTGCGCGAGACCCTGGTCCCGCTGAGCGGCGGACGCACCGTGCGGCTGGGCGATCTCGGCACGGTGGAGGACCACTGGTCCGAACCGCGGCGTCTGGCCCGCTACAACGGCCAGGAAGCCATCACCTTCAACTTCCTGCGCTCGCGCACCGCCTCCGAGGTCAAGATCGCCGAGAAGGTCCGCGAGGCCGTGGCCAGGATCGACGAAGACAACCCCCAGCTGGAGATCCAGCAGGTCACGGCCAGCGTCGAACAGATCGAGGAAAGTTACATCGCCTCGCTGGAGGCCCTGCTGCTGGGCGCTGTCCTGGCTGTCATCGTCGTCTTCATCTTCCTGCGCGACTGGCGGGCCACCTTCATCACCGCCATGGCCATGCCGTTGTCGCTGATCCCCGCCTTCGCCGTGCTGGGACCGATGGGTCAGTCCCTGAACGTGGTCAGCCTGCTGGCCCTGTCCCTGACCATCGGCATTCTCGTCGATGACGCCATCGTTGAGATCGAGAACATCGTCCGGCACATGCGGGACGGAAAATCGCCCTACAACGCCTCGATGGAGGCCGCCGACGAGATCGGCCTGGCCGTCGTCGCCACCACCGCAACCATCATCGCCGTCTTCGCGCCGGTCGGCTTCATGCCGGGCATCATCGGCCAGTTCTTCAAAGCCTTCGCCCTGGCGGCCTGCGTCTCCGTGGCGTTCTCGCTGGTCGTGGCGCGAACCCTGACGCCGCTGATGGCGGCCTATCTGCTGAAGCACCAGAAGCACGAGGACAGGGACCCGTTCTGGATGGCGGGCTATCTGAAGTCGCTGAGCTGGAGCCTCAGGAACCGCTGGAAGGTCTTCGCGATAGGCACTGCGTTGTTCCTCGCCACGTCCTTGCTGGTCGCGCCTCGCGTGCCGTTCGAGTTCCAGCCCTCGGGCGACGTGGCTCGGGCCGGCTTCTCGGTTGAACTGCCGCCAGGCGCGACCCTGGCCCAGACCGACGCGGTCGTTCAGCGCCTGACCGGCGACCTGCGCGCGCGGGACGAGGTCACATCTGTCTTCGCCGCCATCGGCGGACAGGAGGTCAACCAGGCCAGCGTCTATGCCGACCTGCTGCCCAAAGGTGATCGCGACCTGAGCCAGCAAGAGTTCGCCCGCACCATGGTCGACAGCTGGAAGGACATTCCGGGCGCCCGCATCGGCGCAGGCATCGCCAACCAGGGCGGCGGCCCTTCGGACGGCACCAGCTATACCTTCTCGATCCTGTCTGACAGCGGCGAGGCCCTGGTGGCCGCAGCTCGTACCGTCGAGGCCGAGATGCGCACGGTCCCCGGCCTGGCCAACGTCGTCAACACCGCCTCGATCGCGCGGCCCGAGATTCTGGTCACGCCGCGTCCGGATCAGGCCGCCCTTATGGGCGTCTCGACCAGCGCCATCTCCCAGGCCGTCCGCGTCGCCACCATCGGCGACGTCGACCAGAACCTGCCTAAATACAACCTCGGCGACCGTCAGGTGCCGATCCGTCTGCGCCTGACCCGCGACGCCCGCGAGGACCTGTCGGTGATCGAGAACCTGCGCGTCCCGACCGCGAATGGCGGCGCCGTGCCGCTGAGCGCCGTAGCGGACATCCAGTTCGGCGCCGGTCCCTCACAGGTGCTGCGTCAGGATCGTTCGCGGATCGCCTCGATCACGGCCGAACTCGACGGCATCCGTTCGGGTGAAGCCGGCGTGCTGGTCCAGAAACTGCCCTCGGTCCAGAACCTCCCGGACGGCGTGCGTCAGGTCCCGGCCGGCGACCAGGAGTTCATCCAGGAGATGATCAGCGGTTTTGCCGTCGCCTTCCTGACCGGGATCCTGCTGATGTACGCCGTCCTGGTGCTGCTGTTCCGCAGCTTCGCCTATCCGATCACCATCATGGCTTCGTTGCCGCTGGCCATCGGCGGGGCTTTCGTGGCCCTGATGATCGGCGGGTCCAGCTTCTCGATCTCGTCCCTGATCGGGGTGCTGATGCTGATGGGGATCGCGGCCAAGAACTCCATCCTGCTGGTCGACTACATCGTCATCGCCGAGCAGGGGGGCATGAAGCGGATCGACGCGATCATGGACGCGGCGCACAAGCGCGCGCGACCGATCCTGATGACCACCTTCGCCATGGGGGCCGGCATGATCCCGGTCGCCGTGGGCTGGGGCGCCGACGTCGAGTTCCGTCAACCGATGGCCATAGCGGTCGTGGGCGGACTGATCTCCTCGACCTTCCTGTCGCTGCTGTTCATCCCGCCGATCTTCACCATCATCGACGACATCTCGGGCTGGATCCGGCGTCGACTGGGCGGGATGTTCGCCGGCCAGCACCACACCCAGGCAGGCGAGACCGCGCCCGCCGAGTGAGCGGGGGCGCGGTCGGGATCAGCCCCGTTCGAGCAGGCCATGGGATCGAGTGCCGGAGCCTCAGCGGGGTTCGGGGATGTCGATGCCCGTGGGCGCCTGCGACAGGGTGAACAGCCGGCGGATCGTCTGTTCGGGAGTGAGGCGCCGGTCCCGAAACGGCAGGAGCCATACCAGGGCCCGGGTCCCCCAAGCCTCGAGCGCGACCCGCATCGGTCCATCGGCCGCATCCAGCCTGCGTTTCACGACCTTCAGCCGGTCGTCGATCTATGATGCGAGCGCTCGGCCAGAGGGCCGTCTGCCTGGAGCAGGATCGGCTGAGGAGGAATCGCTTCGCGATGCCGCTGATGCCGTGAATCCTGCTCCAGATATCAGCGAGAGCCTGATTCACGCCTTCGACAGAAGCGTGAAGCGCTTCCATCTCGAACGATCAGGCCCTTGCGCCGGGACCAGGGCCCGCGACACGCAGGGTCGCGCAGTCCAGTGGCGAAAGGCCGTCCAGAGCCCCGACGATGTCGATCGCGTCATAGGGAATGCCATCCGCCTGGACGGTCGCTCGACCCCATCGATCACACTCGCGGAGCGCGTTCAACACCTCATGGCGTGTGTGTGATCGAGCGCAAGAAAAAGCCGGCCGGGGTCGCCCCCGGCCGGCTCGGTCTTTCCGGCTTTCGCCGGTCTCAGTACTTGAGGCGGAGCGTCGCGCCGAAGGTGCGCGGGGCCCCTAGGAAGGCGTTGATCGTCTGGGTGTCGCCGGCCGGGTTGTAGAAGGTCCCGTTCGGCTGGGCGGTGGTCTGGAAACCGCTGCCCTGCAGGAAGCCATTGAAGGCGACCTGGACGTACTCTTCATCCGTCAGGTTCTGGGCCCAGGCTTCCAGCGTCCACCGCTCGTCTTCCGAACCGATGGTGATGCGGCCGTTCACGGTGCCGAAGCCGTCCTGCATCTTGAAGGGCAGCAGGTCGGATCCGGTGTTGTACTCGGTCATGTACTTGCCCTGCAGGCTGAAGCCAGCAGTCAGGCCATTGCCGATCGACCGGTTGAAGTTGACGGCGGCGACAAAGGACCATTCCGGCGCGAACGACGGTGTTGCGCCTGGCAGCAGCGACAGGCCCGGGAAGTTGGCCGGGTTCGTCAGGTTAGCAGCGGTGAAGTTGGCGTACTCGGCCTTGGTGTAGGTGACGCCGCCCGCGAAGCTCAGGCCTTCCACCGGGGTGAACCACATGAAGTCGGCGTCGACGCCGCGCGAGGTCAGTTCGGGGATCGACTCAACCACGAAGGCGGTGCCGAGGAAGGTGTTGAGCTGGAAGTTCTCGAACTTCTGGTCGAAGTAGGTGGCATTCAGCAGCATCGAGCGATCGAACAGGGTGGTCTTGATGCCCAGTTCGTAGCTGTTGACGTCCTCCGAAGGGAAGAACAGCGACGCCTGCGGGGTCGGCGGAACCGTTGCCTGCACGCGATCCTGGTTGTAACCGAAGCTCTTGTAGCCCCGGGCATACGAACCATAGACCAGCACCGAGTCGTTCAGGCGATAGGCCGCCTTGACCGTGCCGCTGAGGGTGCCGTCGTTGGCGCTCTCGCGGACGGTGCGGTTGGCGAAGAACGGGTTGGTCCAGGGCAGGCACAGGCGGGCGGTAATGGCGCCGGCGCTGGCCGAACCGGCGGCCGGGTTACCGCCGCCGACCAGGGTGGCGAGGGTCGTGAAGTTGCCCAGGGCGCCGGCGCAGGTGGCCGAGGACGCGCCGACGTTGGTCTGCAGGCCGTCCAGCGTCTTCTTGTCGTAGGTGTAGCGCAGGCCCAGGGTCACATCGAACTGGTCGGTGACGTGCCAGGAGTTGTTGGTGAAGATGGCCACCGAGTCCGACTGCTGCTGGTACTCGTCGCGCAGGGCTTGGCCGGCGACCGGCGTCGGGCCCGTACCGAACAGGGCGCCCGACGTGCCCAGGCACTGCTGCATCTGTGTCACCGTCTGACCGGCGCGGGTGAAGCAACCGATCGAGGTGCCGCTGGTCGGAATTCCCAGGCCGGCGAACGGCGCCGTCAGCTGCAACGACAGGACCGGAGCGTAGTCGGCGCCGAGGTAGAAGCTGTCGTGACGGTTGACCTGCTCACGGGTGGCGAACACTCCGACCAGCCAGTCGAGGCTGTCCGTGGCGCCCGCCAGGCGGAATTCCTGGGTGATGTTGCGGACGCCGGCGCCGAACTGGCCGTCGTTGACGCGGTAGGCGATGTCGGCGCCGGTGAAGTCGGCGTCCTGGCCGTTCTGGACCTTCCAGTCGCGGAACGAGGAGATCGAGGTGAAGGTGGCGTTCCACTGATCGATGTCGATGTTGGCTTCCGCCGAGATGCCCTTGTCCTCGATCTGCTGATCGGTGGCGCGGTTGGTGAAGGCGTCACGCGAGAAGGGGAGGAAGCCGAAACCGGCGGCCGGCGGGCGCTGGCCCGTGCCGTTCGAGGCGCCGTCGATGAACGGATAGGTCGGACCGGTGCGGACCTGAACGCCGGTGCAGCAGTATTCGTCACGGGCGGTGTAGTCGGCGATGATGCGGACCGAAGACGAGTCGTTCGGCAGAACCAGCAGCTGGCCGCGGAGGGTGTAGAAGTCCACGTTCGCGTCGTCGGTCTCGGTGCGGGGACCGTCGCCGGTATCGACATTGTAGAAGCCGTCGCGCACGCGGCGGGCGGCGTACAGGCGCATGGCGACCTGGTCGTTGATCGGGCCGGTGATCGAACCGGCGGCGCCCAGCGAGCCATAGTTGCCGGCGGTGAACTCGGCGCTATAGCCCGGCGTGAAGGACGGGGCTTCGGTGATGATGTTGATGACGCCGGCCGAGGTGTTCTTGCCGAACAGGGTGCCTTGCGGTCCCTTCAGCACCTCGATGCGGCTCAGTTCGCCGATGTCGCCGAAGCCGACGCCGTTGCGCGAGCGATAGACGCCGTCGATCACGACGCCGACCGAGCTTTCCAGGCCGGGGTTGTCGCCCACGGTGCCGACGCCGCGGATACGGGCGGTGGTCGAGGCTTCCGACGTCGTCGAGGTGACGGTCAGACCGGGGGTCAGGATCTGCAGATCCTTGATGTCCTTGACGCCGGCGTCTTCGAGCGCCTCGGCCGACAGGGAGGTGACCACGATCGGCACGTCCTGGAGGCTCTGCTCACGCTTCTGGGCGGTGACGATGATGTCGTCGACCGATGAGGCCTGGCCGTCCTGGGCCGAGGCGACCCCGGCGAAACCGAAGGCCACCGCGCCGACAACGGCGGCGGATGCCGTGCAACGAAGAAATTGAGTAAGACGCATGGATGGCTCCCGGCTCATGGCCCGACGCCTCCTCTCGGAGCGCATCGCGGCGTTTCCTGATTCCCAACCCGCACCCTTCTTACGGGGCGTCGGATTCTCGTGGGTTTTTCGTAGTGCAAGCCGCACAGTGCGACAAGGAGAACGCAGGGCTCACGCCATGTTTCAGCCTTGGGATAGCGCCCTGTGTGACGCGAAAGCGACATAACGTGATGACCTTAGGTCAATATTCGCGCCTCAGGATTCAGTAATCGGTTTGGAGGAAGCCCTGGAGGCTCGCTTCCGGTTCGACGCGATCGACAGAACGATCCCGCCCAGAGTCGCCGAAAGCACCGAGCCCAGGATCACGCCCAGCTTGACTTCGACCTGTTCCGGCGAGTCCACCGCTCCGGGAAAGGCCAGGGCGCCGATGAACAGGCTCATGGTGAAGCCGACGCCGCAAAGAAGAGAAACGCCGTAGACTTGAAGCCAACTGGCGCCACTGGGGCGGGCTCCGAGTTTCAGGGCCGAAACCAGCCAGGCGGCGCCCATGACGCCGATCTGCTTGCCGATGAACAGACCGGCGGCGACGCCGAGAACCAGAGGCGCGAACATCTGGTCGATCGACAGGCCCGCGAACGACACCCCGGCCTTGGCGAAGGCGAACAGCGGCAGAACCAGATAGGCAACAAAGGGATGCAGGTCGTGCATCGCTTCCTTCAGGGGACTCTGCCTGTCAGCGGCTCGCGGGGACACCGGCACGATGGCGGCGAAGGCGACGGCGGCCAGTGAGGTGCTCAGCCCCGCCTTGACGCTCAGCCACCAGACCAGGGCGAAGCCCAGCACCCAGACCGGCGCAGGGATCCGGCGCAACGACATCACCGAACCGACGAGCAGCAGCACGCTGGCCGCGCCCACCAGCATCCAGTCCACGCCGGTGCTGAACAGGACGGCAATCAGGGCGATCGCGCCGAGGTCGTCGACGATGGCCAGGGTCAGCAGGAAAACCCTCAACGACGACGGCAGCCCCTTGCCCACCAGAGCAAAGACGGCGAGTGCGAAGGCGATGTCGGTGGCCAATGGAATGGGCCAGCCCTCGTGCGCCCCCCCGAGGACGCCGGAAACGAGCAGATACAGGCCTGCGGGCGCCAGCATCCCCCCCAGCGCGGCGGCGACGGGGGTCACCAGCTTCTTCGGATCGCTCAGTTCGCCCTTAAGGATCTCGTATTTGATCTCCAGCCCGACCACCAGGAAGAAGACGGCCATCAGGCCTTCCTTGATCCACTCCGAGACGGACAGTTCCAGTTGCAGCGGCCCCGCCTGGAACAGATGCTCGCTCTTGAGCCAGTGGAAATAGGCCTCGGACAGCGGCGAGTTGGCGACGACCAGGGCGGCGATGGCCGCCAGCCCCAGCACGGCGCCCGAGGCGGCCTCGGTCTTGAGGAAATCGAATGTCAGTTTGCGCGCCACGGCGGCCTCCGGATCTGGAAGGGTGTGTTCCGTGGCGTCCGGTTATCGACGAACGCCGGACCGGGTTCGTCATCCGGAGACGACGCCAGCCTGGCCGTGCAGGCCTGATCTCTGATGATAGAATACCGTCAAGCCTCGTGAGTTCAATCCGATCTCGCCGCCAGAGGGCGTTTGTCGCCCTGGGCTGTCTTTGCAGCGATCACCCCGCGCCGCATTGACCGCATTCGGCTGGTTGGGGCCCGGGCGCCGTTACCGCGATCTCGAACCGCAGCGTCTTCGAGGCCGGAACCGCGAACACCGCCAACCCCGTCCGCCATTGCAGCCGAGACCGCGGACGTCCATTTGCGGCCCATGCCCACTGGTCCCGCCTATCGTCCTGAACCCCGTTTCTTCGATCTGGGCGAGGCCTATTCAGACGCCGTCCGGGCCGCCGACTTTCCCGAGACGATCCTGCGCGTCCGCAACGACCGGGCCGCCGCAACCGTGGGGCTCGATAGTCTGACCGACGCCGAATGGATCGCCCATTTCGGACGGTTCCAGCCCCTGCCCGGCCAGCCCGGCCCGGTCGCCATGCGCTATCACGGGCACCAGTTCCGCACCTACAACCCCGACCTCGGCGACGGGCGCGGCTTCCTGGCGGCGCAGATGCGAGAAACAATCCGCGCTCAAGCAGCGAGCGACCGCGTCGCGAGCGGTAGCGCGCTTCCAGGTCGTCTTCTCGACCTGGGAACAAAAGGCTCCGGCACAACACCCTGGTCCCGCTCCGGCGACGGCCGGCTGACGCTGAAGGGCGGCGTCCGCGAAGTCCTGGCCGCCGCCATGCTGGAGGCCCAAGGCGTTGCGACCAGCCGCGCCCTGTCGCTGATCGAGACCGGTGAACATCTGGAACGCGGCGACGAACCCTCCCCCACCCGCTCAGCCGTGCTCGTCCGTCTTCAACATAGCCACGTCCGCTTCGGAACCTTCCAGCGCGCCGCCTTCTTCGGCCGCGCCGACCAGATCGAGACCCTGGCCGAGCATGTCCGCGCCCTCTATCACCCCGCCGTCGCCCCCGGAGACGCGCCCGGGCTGCTCGCCGCAATCGTCGCCGCCTCGGCCCGGTTGACGGCCCGCTGGATCGCCGCCGGCTTCGTCCATGGCGTGCTCAACACCGATAATCTGAACGTCACGGGCGAGAGCTTCGACTACGGCCCGTGGCGGTTCCTGCCGTCCTACGAGCCCGGCTTCACCGCCGCCTATTTCGACAGCCAGGGCCTGTACGCCTTCGCGCGCCAGCCGGAAGCCGTGTTCTGGAACCTGACCCAGCTGGCCGGCTGTCTGAAACTGGTCGACGACGCCGAGCCCCAGGTTCTGGCATTGACCGAGGCTCTGAACGGCTTCGGTCCGGCCTATATCCGCGAGCTGCGCGCCGCCTTCCTGGACCGGCTCGGCGTGAAGAGCCTCGGCGAGGCCGCCGATCAGCGCCTGCTCGATACGACCCTGGCCCTGCTGCGCGAAAAGGGGGAGGCGATCCGTTGGGAGCCCCTGTTCCACGACTGGTTCGCTGGCTTCTCGTCCTCGGCCCGCGCCCTCGCCGGTCCGCGCGCGAGCGAATGGCAGGGCGAGGCCTTCGACGCCTTCCGCTTCGCCCTGTTCGAGCACGAGCCCGACCGGCCCGAGCGGCTGGAGCACTCCATCTTCGCCAACCCCGATCCTGAAGAGATGCTGATCGACGAGGTCGAAACGCTCTGGTCCGCGATCGACACCGCCGACGACTGGTCCCCCCTGCACGACAAACTGGCCCGGCTGGAAGCGACCCGCACGGCCCGCGCCTGAAATCTTACGAAAGTTTCATATCGTTTATCGAGAATATTCTTGATCGATAATCAATGAACCCATATCGACTATCGACATGGCCGCACATATCGCGGCGTGGAGGTCGTCAAGTGAAGCTCATCGGTCGTCGTTCCGTCGCCAGCGTCCTGCGCTGGGTCCTGGGGTTCGTGAACATAGTCGTGGCCTTCGCCGTGATCGCCACGGGCCTGATGCTTGCAGCGTCTCTGGTCATGCCGGACTTCGGCGCCGGCTTCATCGATAGCCTCGCGGACAACGAGGCCGGCTGGGGCCCCTTGATGCTCAACGGGCGCGCCACCTTCCTCGCCGCCTTCGTCGCCACCCTGAGCACCTGGTGGGTCCTCAACCGCCTGCGCCGGATGTTCCTCGCCGTAAACCAGGGCGACGCCTTCGAACGCGCCAATGTCGGACGCCTGCAGGGGGTCGGCCTCGGTCTGATCGGGGTGCAGATCAGCGCCTTCATCCTCGCCTGGACCGTGCCCGAGGGGATCATCGACGACCTCGACTATTCGGTCGATCTCGGCGCCTGGCTGGGCATCCTGATCGTCTTCATGCTCGCCGAGGTCTTCCGCCAGGGCGCGGCGATGCGCGACGACCAGCAGATGACGGTCTGAGGCGCCCCATGGCCATAATTGTTCAGCTCGACCAGATGCTCGTCGAACGCCGCATGTCGCTGACGGAACTCAGTGACCGGGTCGGGGTCACCATCGCCAACCTGTCCATCCTGAAGACGGGCAAGGCGCGCGCCATCCGCTTCTCCACCCTGGACGCCCTGTGCCGCGAACTGGGCTGTCAGCCGGGCCAGTTGCTGGCTAACACGCCGGGCCCGCAGCCGCCCGCGGAGGGGGGCGAAGAGTGACCCGGATCGCTCTGGCCCTTCGCGCCGGGACCACGCGGTTCAGCTGCCTCAGAACCCCGTCATAGCGGCATTTTGGCCACGTGAAACATTAAGTCATCACCTGATGTCATCAATTGATGTCTACGGCTGATGACTTTTTGGTCAGCTCTGCCATATCTGTCCTCAAGGCGGCGGCCCTCCGGGATTACCGACTTGTATGAATACCGCCACGCTACGGCCCCGTAGCTAAGGCACAGCTTCTTCATCACCTTCGGTTACGGTGCGTCTTGCGACCCTTGCGGAAGCCGATGTTCGATCTGATCTAGCCACTGTTACCAATTCACCCGTCCTCCCCGACGAAATCGAAAACGCCATGTCCACGACCTTCACCCCCTCCCCCACGACCGGCCGCGCCCCTGTCTCCGCCGCCCGCGCTCGCGCGGTCGCCGGTTACCGCAATCTCGCGCTCTGGACCCTCCAGGGATGGGCGGCGATGTTCTTCTTCGCGGCCGGCTACGCCAAGCTGACCGAGCCGCTGTATAACCTGGTCGCCCTGATGAACTGGCCGGCTCTGGTCAGTGAAAACCTGGTGCGCGGCGTCGGCATCGTCGAAATCGTCCTGGCGCTCGGCATGCTGGCTCCGCTGGTGTCGTGGAAGCTCGGCCGCTGGCCCTTGCTGATCTCGGCCGCCGGCCTGACCGCACTGGAAGTCGTCATGCTGTCAGTTCACGCCGCCGGTCTGGATATCGGCCTGGCCCTGACCAACGCGGCACTGCTTGCGATCACGATCCCGGTGCTGCTGGGCCGCCGCTGACTCCCACACGCCGACAGCGTTCGGAACAGAATTTCACCTGCTCCCAGTCGCGGGCCCATTTGGCTCTCCACGCAAAAGGTTTGCCGCAGCAGACGCATGTCTTCTGCGGCAAATCGCGCTTGTCGGTGCCGCCGTCGTTCACATGCTTGCGCGCCATACTCTTCCCTATCCCCCTCACCGTGCACCCCGGCGCATGCCGGGGTCCAGATCACGGTCACGGTCGGCAGGGCTGTAGCACCGGGAGCGGGTTCTGAACGCCGCAAGCTCCATCTGGACCCCGGCCTTCGCCGGGGTGCACGGATAAGGGTGAGGCAAAAGCTTCCCTTTACGTGCGCGTCAAGTTTGGGTTATGTCGACCTATGGCGACCGCCGACGATCATCGCACCTATTCGATCCGCCAGCTCTGCCGGGAGTTCGGGGCGACTGCGCGCGCCCTGCGCTTCTATGAGGACAAGGGCCTGCTGACCCCGGCCCGCAAGGGCCAGACCCGGGTCTATGATGCCCGCGACCGCGCCCGCTTGAAGTTGATCCTGCGCGGCCGCCGCATCGGCTTCACCCTGACCGAGATCCAGGAAATGCTGGATCTGTACGACCGCAACGACGGCAACACCCATCAGATGGCCATCGCCCTCGCCCGCCACCGCGCGCAGATCGAGACCCTGAAGCAGCAACGCGATGACCTCGACGCCGCCATTGAGATGGCCGAGGCAGCCTGCGTGGCGATGGAATCCCGCCTGTCCGAACAGCGCCCCGACCTTCTGCCCGGCGCCGAGGAATACGCCTCGGTGCTGCGCCAGCACCTCGACCAACACGCCCATCATCCGTTCAAGCTGAGAGCCTGACCCCATGGCCTACAAGGCGCCTGTCCGCGACCTGACCTTCGTCCTGAACGAGGTTCTGGAGATCGACCGCTATTCGAACTCGCCCGGCTTCAAGGATGTCTCCTCCGATCTGGTCCAGCAGATTCTCGAGGAGGGGGCGAAATTCGCCGAGGAGGTCATCGCCCCCATCAACCGGATCGGCGATCAGCAAGGCTGCAAATGGGTCGACGGCAAGGTCACCGGCCCGACCGGCTGGAAGGAAGCTTATCACGCGATGGTCGAGGCTGGCTGGCCCGCCCTCTCGGCCCTGCCCGAGCATGGCGGCCAGGGCATGCCCTCGGTCGTGGCCATGGCGTTCGGCCAGTTCACGGCCGCGGCCTCGGCCGCCTTCTCGATGTATCCGGGCCTGACGGCGGGCGCCTACTGGGGGCTGAACGCCAACGGTTCGCCTGAGCAGAAGGCGATGTATCTGCCCAAGATGGCGTCCGGCGAATGGGGCGGCACCATGAACCTGACCGAGCCCCAGTGCGGCACGGACCTGGGCCTGATCCGCACGAAAGCCATCCCGAACGGCGACGGCAGCTACAACATCACCGGCCAGAAGATCTGGATCAGCTCGGGCGAGCACGACTTCACCGACAACATCATCCATCTGGTGCTGGCCCGCATCGAGGGCGCGCCGGAGGGGATCAAGGGCATCAGCCTGTTCGTCGTGCCCAAGGTCTTCGTCAATGAGGACGGCTCGCTGGGCGAACGCAACGTCGGCGCCGCCTGCGCCGGCCTCGAGCACAAGATGGGCATCCACGGCAACGCCACCTGCGTCATGGCCTATGAGGACGCAAAGGGCTGGCTGGTCGGGACCGAGAACAAGGGCATGGCCGCCATGTTCGTGATGATGAATGAGGCCCGCCTCGGCACGGGCCTGCAGGGCCTGTCGATCGCCACCGCCGCCTACCAGGCCGCCGTCGAGTTCGCCCATGACCGCCTGCAGGGTCGTTCGCTGACCGGCCCCAAGAGCCCGGAACTGCCGGCCGACTCCATCATGGTCCACCCGGACGTGCGCCGCATGCTGCTGGAGGCCAAGGCCTTCGTCGAGGGCGGCCAGGCCTTCACCCTGTGGACCGCGCTCCAGGCCGATCTTCAGCATTCGGACGATGCCGCCGAAGCGCAGAAGGCCCATGACTATATGGGCCTGATCACCCCGGTGCTGAAGGCCTATCTGACCGACAAGGGGTTCCACGTCGCCTCGCTGGCGATGCAGGTGCACGGTGGTTCGGGGTATACGGAGCATTTCGCGGCGTCGCAGTATCTGCGTGATGCCCGGATCACCATGATCTATGAGGGCGCCAACGGCATCCAGGCCCTGGATCTGGTGGGCCGCAAGCTTCCCGCCAACGGCGGTCGCGCGATCATGAGCTGGTTCGCCGACATTGACGCCTTCGTGGCCGAGAATGGCGCAGAGGGCCCGATCAAGCCCTTCGTCGACGGCCTCGCCGACGCCAAGAAGAAGCTGCAGGACGGCACCATGTGGCTGATGCAGAACGGCATGCAGAACCCGGACAACGCCGCCGCCGCCTCGACAGACTATCTGCACATCTTCGGCCTGACGGCGCTCGCCTATCTGTGGGCCCAGATGGCGGTCGCCGCCCAGAAACAGGTGGACGCCGGATCGACCGACCCCTTCTATGTCACCAAGCTGCAGACGGGCCGTTACTTCGTCGAGCGGATCCTGCCGGACGCCCACGCCCACCTGGCCAAGCTCAAGACGGGTTCCGACGTCCTCATGGCCATGCCCGCCGAGGCGTTCTGAGGACGCACCCGCCTCACCCTCCCCCTCGGGGGAGGGTGGTCGGCGCGTAGCGACGACCGGGTGGGGAGGGCCGGGCGATCCACACGCCGGTGTCCGCTTCGCCTTGACGCCCCCACCCGGCCGCTGCGCGGCCACCCTCCCCCACAGGGGGAGGGAGATGATCGAGTGAGACCATGAACGTCCTCAACGTCCCCGAACCCGATTTCATGCAGGACGAGGAGATCACCCTCTTCTCCGACAGCGTCGGCAAATGGATCGACGAGCACGCCGCGCCCGAGGCGGTCCAGTCGTGGATCGCCAACTCCAGCGTCCCGCGGCAGCTGTGGAACGACGCCGGCGAGGCGGGCCTGCTGGGCCTGTCGATGCCCGAGGAAGACGGCGGCATGGGCGGCGACTATCGCCACGAGGTCGTGCTGATGCGTCAGCTCGGCTGGAAGGGCTCCGACCACTTCGGCATCTCGCTGCACAACGCGATCGTCATGCCCTACATCTGGCACTATGGCACCGAGGAGCAGAAGACGCGCTGGCTGCCGCGTCTGGCCACCGGCGAACTGGTCGGCGCCATCGCCATGACCGAGCCGGGCGCCGGCTCCGACCTGCAAGGCATCAAGACCACCGCCATCAAGTCCGGCAACGGCTATGTCGTGAACGGCTCCAAGACCTTCATCACCAACGGTCAGTTGGCCAACTTCATCATCGTCGTCGCCAAGACCGACCCGACCCAGGGCTCCAAGGGCACCTCCCTGATCGTGGTCGAGACCGACGGCGCGGGCGGCTTCGAGCGCGGCCGCAACCTCCACAAGATCGGTATGGAGGGCAACGACACCTCCGAGCTCTTCTTCAACGACGTCCAGGTCCCCGGCGACAACATCATCGGCGGCGAGGAAGGCCGGGGCTTCATCCAGCTGATGCAGCAGCTCCCCCAGGAGCGTCTGAACATCGCTGTTCAGGGTCTGGCCGCCTGCGAGCGCGGCCTGCACGAGACGCTGGAGTATGTGAAGGGCCGCAAGGCCTTCGGCAAGGCGATCCTGGAGTTCCAGAACACCCAGTTCAAACTGGCCGAGGTCAAGACCAAGCTGACCGTCGCCAAGGTCTTCGTCGACCACTGCATCGGCCTGCACCTGAAGGGCCAGCTCGACGCCGTGACCGCCTCCATGGCCAAATACTGGGTCACCGACATCCAGGGCGAGGTGCTGGACGAGATGCTCCAGCTGCACGGCGGCTACGGCTATATGAACGAATACCCCATCGCCCAGCTCTACAAGGACGCCCGCGTCCAGCGCATCTACGGCGGCACCAACGAGATCATGAAGGTCTTGATCGCGCGCTCGCTGTAGCCACCTTCGGTCCTCTGAAGGACGGGAACGGGCGCATGTGGGAATGGATCGTGATGGCAGGGCTGCTGGCCGGCTTCGTCATATTCATGCCTTGGGCGATCGGATCGATGCGGAACAGCCAGCGCAAGTCTGGCGCCGGCGGCATGGGCTCGGCATTTCTGGAAATGCAGGCCTTCATCGCCCCGTCCACAGAGCACCTGATCGAGGCGCGTGCGGAAAAGGCGGTCGAAGTTGCGGGAGATGCGGACCCCGATAACCCCCAGAAACCCGCCGCCTTGTCATCCCCGACGAAGCGCAGCGGAGATCGGGGACGGGGACGTGCCTAACCCGCAGGCCCGGTCGGCTCCGCCGAACCGGGCCCGTTCCTGAGCCTCACCTCGCCATACAGATCCAGCCACCTCGGATTGTCCTTCTCGACCAGCGCGAACTTCCATTCACGCAGCCAGCGCTTGATCCGCTTCTCGCGAATGATCGCCTTGTCGATGTACTGATGGGCCTCGTACCAGACGAGTTGATCGATCCCGTGCTCGGCGGTGTATCCCGGGATCAGAGCTTCCTTGTGCTCGGCCACCCGCCGCACCAGGTCGTTGGACACGCCGACGTAGAGCCAGCCGCAGGGCCCGCTCGCGAGCAGGTAAACATGGAATTGCTTCTGCATAGCCGGCCTCCCGGCTCAACCCTTGCGGGTTGTCCGGGAGCGGTCAAGGTTGTGCGCCTCCGTCCCCGATCTCCGCTTCGCTTCGTCGGGGATGACAAGCTCGCCTCGCCTGTCGCCAAGGATGGTCCCATGCCGGCGCAGCGGCTATGAGGCGACATGCGCAAGACCGCCCCTCAACGACTGGCCGAACGCGAGGCCCGGGCCCGCTCAGAACTGCTCGACAGTCTGTTCGACGTGTGGATCGGTCAGGCGAGCAATGACGCGACCCTCGACCGCCTCGGCCCGGTCGACCCGCTGAGCGCCGCCGACGTTTCGCGCGCGCTCAAGGCCGACATCGCCGGCCCCTTCGCCGAACTGACGCGTGAGACCCAGGGGCGCATCCGGGCCGCCCTGACCGTCCTCGCCTTATCGGACGGCCAGGAGTTTCGCGCCTACTGGCTCGATCTGCTCGCCCCGTTCGGGGCCACCGAAGCCGAGGCCGACGCCATCTTCCCCATCGTCGCGCGGACGTTCGGCGCCAGACTGCCCGACACGCCGCCGAAGACCGCATCATGATTCGCCTTCACGTCATTCCGGACCTGTCCGCCGGCGCCGCCGTCGCCCCGACGCTCGACCAGTCGCGCTACCTGACCCAGGTCATGCGGCTGAGGCTCGGCGACGATCTGCTGATCTTCAACGGCCGTGACGGCGAATGGCGCGCCACCATCGCCGAGATCCTCAAGAAGGGTGTCGTCCTGCGCGCCGGGGAACAGGTCCGCCCCCAGACTCTCGGCCCCAACCTCGACCTGATCGTCGCCGTGGTCAAGAAATCGCGCGTCGAGACCATCGTCGAGAAGGCCGCCGAACTCGGCGCCCGCCGCGTCCGACTGACGGTCACCCAGCGCACCAATGTCGAGCACGTCCGCCTCGACCGGCTCGACGCCATCGCCATCGAAGCCGCCGAACAGACCGGCCGTCTCGACGTGCCGACCGTCGACGATCCCGAAAAACTCGCCGCCATCCTCGACGGCTGGGACGGCGCGCGCCGGCTGATGTTCTGCGACGAGACAGGGGGCGCGCCGGTCGCCGCCGCCGTCACCGAGCCCGGTCCCTGGGCCATCCTGATCGGTCCTGAAGGCGGCTTCTCGCCCGAGGAGCGCGAGCGTCTGCGCGCCCTGCCCTTCACCACGGCCGTGTCGCTGGGTCCGCGCATCCTGCGCGCCGACACAGCCGCCATCGCCGCCATGACCCTGTGGCAGGCCGCCGTCGGCGACTGGGAGCGTGCGGCGTGATGTTTGCCGAACTGGCCGTGGCCACCGTGATGGTGCTGCTGACGGTCGTCATCCACGGGGCCGGGCTGCTCGCCCTCGGCCATCTGATGGAATGGATGGAACGCGCCCGCGGCAAGTCCCGGATCAGCCCCGTCTCGGGCGAGGGAGCCGTCGTCGCCGTCCTCTCGGCCCTCGGCCTCCTCGTCCTGCATGGGATCGAAATCTGGCTGTACGCCCTTGTCTATCGCGTCATCGGGGCGGTCGAGACCGTGCGCGACGCGGTCTATTTCTCCACCATCGCCTACGCCTCAATCGGCTTTTCCGACGCCGCCATGGCCCCGGAATGGAAGTTGCTGGGCGCGCTCGAGGGGATTAACGGCGCGCTTCTGCTCGGCTGGTCGGTGGCCTTCTTCGTCACCCTGATGACCCGCTTCCTGCCGGCCCGGCATCACAACGGCTGACGATACGCACTGTGGCGCCTTGAGACCTGCGTCAATCTCACCCATCTAGCCGCAACGGGCCAGTCGCCCGCTGGGGCTCCCATGACCGATACTGCGCCGCTCACATTCGACGACCTGGTCGGCGTCATGGCCAGGGGCGCCAAGCCCAAATCCGAATGGCGCGTCGGCGCCGAGCACGAGAAGTTCGGCTTCGACAAGTCGACCCTGCGCCGCCCGGCCTATGACGGCCCGAACGGCATCCTGGCCATGCTGACGGGCCTGCAGCGGTTCGGCTGGTCCCCGGTCGAGGAGGCCGGCCACGTCATCGCCCTGGAACGCAGGAACGCCGAAGGCTACGCCGCCTCGATCAGCCTGGAGCCCGGCGGCCAGTTCGAACTGTCGGGCGCCCCGCTCCAGACCATCCACGACATCTGCTCCGAGACCGGCCAGCACCTGATGGAGGTCAAGATGGTCGCCGACGAGCTGAACCTCGGCTTCCTCGGCGCCGGTTTCGACCCGAAATGGACCCGCGAGGACGTGCCGGTCATGCCCAAGGGCCGCTACGACATCATGCGCGCCTATATGCCGAAGAAGGGCGATCTCGGCCTCGACATGATGCTGCGCACCTGCACCATCCAGGCCAACCTCGACTTCGGGTCAGAGCCCGACATGGTGGCGAAATTCCGCACCTCCCTGGCGCTCCAGCCTATCGGCACCGCCCTGTTCGCCTGTAGTCCGTTCACCGAGGGGCGTCCGAACGGCTTCCTTTCCGCCCGCGCCAACGTCTGGACCGACACCGATCCCGACCGCACCGGCATGCTGGATTTCGTCTTCAAGGACGGGTTCGGCTTCGAGACCTATGCCAACTACGCCCTCGACGTGCCGATGTATTTCGCCAAGCGCGGCGAGACCTATGTCGACGCCTCGGGCCAGTCGTTCCGCGATTTCATGGAGGGAAAACTGCCCGCCCTGCCTGGCGAGTTGCCGACGCTGAAGGACTGGGGCGATCACCTGACCACCCTGTTCCCCGAGGTCCGCCTGAAACAATATCTGGAGATGCGCGGCTCGGACGGCGGCCCGTGGAGCCGGATCTGCGCCCTGCCCGCCCTGTGGACCGGCATCTTCTACGACGCCCCGTCGCTCGCCGCCGCCTGGGACCTGTGCAAGGACTGGGACATCGAGGACCACGAGCGTCTGCGCCGCGACGTGACCCGGCTCGGCCTGCGCGCCGAGGTCGCCGGTCGCTCGGTCCGCGACATCGCCGTCGACATGGTCGCCATCGCCCGCCAGGGCCTGAAGAACCGCGCCAGATTCTCCGGCGGCATGGTCGATGAGCGCGGCTATCTGTCGGAACTGGAGGACATCGCCGACACCGGCGTCACGCCCGCCGAACGGATGCTCGACCTGTATCACGGCGAATGGAAGGGCGATGTCGACCGGATCTATCGCGACTTCGCCTACTGATCGTCCGACAGTGAAAAGCCCGCCGCAGCGCGACGGGCTCTTCCAGTCTTCGCCGCAGCGAAGGCCTTTAGTTCTTGGCGGTCTCGGCGCCGGTGCTGACGGCCGAACCGGCGGCCTGCACGTCGCGGCCGACGCCCGAGATGGTGTTGCAGGCCGACACGGCCAGGGCGGCGGCGACCAGCGACAGGGTGATGATCTTCTTCATGGTGGAGTTCCCCAATGGTGAAGCTCCGATAACGCCGAGCCTGGCCCGAGGTTGCATGCCCATGGTGAAGCGCTCGAGGTCGCCAAGCCATGGGTTGATCTGCTAGTTCGCAAGGATGACGCAAGCCCCCGGAACCGCCGCTCGCCGTCTCGTCGAGACCCTCGCCGTCAACGGCGTCACCCGCGTCTTCTGCGTGCCGGGCGAAAGCTATCTGGCCGTGCTCGACGCCCTGGTCGACCACCCGGAGATCGAGGTCATCACCTGCCGCCACGAGGCGGGAGCCGCCAACATGGCCGAGGCCTACGGCAAGCTGACCGGCCGCCCCGGCGTCTGCATGGTCACGCGCGGTCCCGGCGCGACCCACGCCTCCATCGGCGTGCACACGGCGCATCAGGACTCCACCCCGATGATCCTGTTCGTCGGCCAGATCGCCCTGACCGATCGCGGCCGCGGCGCCTTCCAGGAGGTCGATTACCGCGAGGTCTTCGGCGGCCTCGCCAAATGGGCCACCGAGCTCGAAAGCCCCGGGCGCACCGTCGAGATCGTCGAACGCGCCTTCGCCACGGCGCAGCAGGGCCGCATGGGGCCTGTCGTCATCGCCCTGCCCGAGGACATCCTGCACGAACCGGGCGGTCCGGCCCCGATCCGGGCCGTGACTCCGGCCAGGGGCGGCCTCGACCCCGCCTTCCTCGCCGACCTCGGCGACCGACTGTCGAAGGCCGAGCGCCCGCTGCTGGTCCTCGGCGGCTCCGGCTGGACCGACGCGGCCGCCGCCGCCATCGGCGACTGGTCCGAACGTCTCGGTCTGCCCGTCGCCCTGTCGTTCCGCAGGAAGGACATCCTGTCGAATGACCGGTCGAACTACGCCGGAGACCTCGGCCTCGGCTGCAATCCCGAGCTGATGCAGCGCGCCCGCGACGCCGACCTGCTGATCGCCCTCGGCGCCCGGCTCGGCGAGAACCCGACCCAGGGCTACACCCTGTTCACCCGCGACCACACGGCCGACCGGCTGGTCCATATCCATCCCGGCCCGGAGGAGCTCGGCCGCGTCTGGACGCCCTTGACCAGCGCCAGCGCCGACAACAGCCTCGCCGCACACGCCCTCGCCACGCTCGAACCCGGCCGCACCTGGCATGATCACGCCGGGGCCGCCCACGACCACTACCAGGCCTTCTCGACCCCGGTGCCCGTCACCGGGGCGGTCAATATGTCGGAGTGCATGGCCCACCTCGGCGAGGTTCTGCCGCCGAGCGCCGTGGTCACCAACGGCGCCGGCAACTTCGCCGCCTGGCTGCACCGCTTCTATCGCCACCGCGCCTGTCGCACCCAGCTGGGCCCGACCTCGGGCGCCATGGGCTACGGCTACCCGGCCGCAATCGCCGCCAAGTCCCTGCATCCCGACCGCGAAGTCATCTGCGTCGCCGGCGACGGCGAGTTCCTGATGACCGGCCAGGAAATGGCCACCGCCGTCCAGTTCGGCATCAACGTCGTCGTCATCGTCGTCGACAACGGGACCTTCGGCACCATCCGCATGCACCAGGAGGGCCACTATCCCGGCCGGGTCATGGCCACCGACCTCAAGAACCCCGACTTCGTCAAATACGCCGAGGCCTTCGGCGCCTTCGGGATCCGCTGCGAGAGCACCGAGGCCTTCCCCGCCGCGCTCCAGGCCGCCCGCGACGCCGCCAGGGACCGCCCCGCCCTGGTCCATCTGATCACCTCGGCCGAGGACATCGCGCCCAACCGGACCATCACGGGGTTGCGGAAGGGTTAGGGCTTCAGCCTACCAAACTCTTGTCATCCCGGCCGTAGCGAAGCGGAGAGCCGGGACGTGGATTGCGGAATGCGGCCCTCCAGGAAATCGCGCCAGCGATTGTCCGGGAGACAGCCTGCCACCCCTCAGCCTTCTCCCGGACAGCCGCTTCGCGTCTTCCGGGATCTCGAAAGCACGTCTTCCGTCCCGGATAATCGCTTACGCGATTTCCGGGATTACAAGATTGATTGCCGTTCACCTAGGTCGGCCACGTCTCCGGGCTGGCCCCCAGCACCTCGCCGGCCAGATACAGCGAGCCGCAGATCACCACCCGCCCGGCGCCGAGCCTGAGCGCGCGGCTCAGCGCGGCTTCCACCGACGACGAACTCTGCGCCCCCAGACCATGCCCACGCGCCACGGCCGCCAGCGCCGCCGGATCCGCCGCCGCGCCTTCGAAGCCGACGGTGAAGACGTGCGCCCCGGTGTCCTTCAAGGCCTCGAAGAATCCGCCGTGGTCCTTGTTGGCCAGAATGCCGACGATCAGGGCCAGCGGACGCGGCGCCTTCCTCTGTCTCTCCCCGATGGCCTCGGCCAGAGCCCGCCCCGCGTGCGGATTATGCCCTCCGTCCAGCCACAGCTCGGCCTCCGACGCCCGCGCCATCTCGCCATAGGGACCCGCCGCCAGCCGCTGCATCCGCGCCGGCCATGTCGCCTCGGCGACGCCTCGCGCGATGGCCTCTGGCGGCAGGTCGAGCTCCAGCGCCACCGCGACCGCCAGTCCGGCGTTGGCGGTCTGATGCGGTCCGCGCAGGCCCGGCGCCGGCAGGTCGAAGAACTGGTCCTGGTCCTGGAACACCATGCCGCCGCGCTCGTCCCAGGCGTCGAAATCTACTCCCATGACCGTCAGCGGCGCATGGGCGGCCATCGCCCGCGCCTCGATCACCGCCATCGCCGCCTCCGACTGCCGCGCCACGACCCCGCGTGCGCCGGCCTTCAGGATCCCCGCCTTCTCGCCCGCCACGCCCTCGATCCGCGTGCCGAGGAACTCGGCATGATCCAGATCGACCGGCGCGATGACGCTCAGCAGAGGCCGCTCGATGACATTGGTCGCATCCAGCCTCCCGCCCAGGCCCACTTCGACGATGCACAGGTCGGCGGGCGTCTCCGCCATGGCGACGAAGGCGGCGGCGGTTGTGCTCTCGAACACCGTGGCCTCGACGCCCTGCACGGCCTCGATCCGGTCCAGGATCGCCGACAGCGCCTCGTCCGAGATCAGCTCCCCCGCCAGCCGGATGCGCTCGTTGAACCGGACCAGATGGGGCGAGGTGTAGACATGGACCTTCAGCCCGGCCGCCTCGGCCATGGCGCGGATGAAGGCGATGGTCGATCCCTTGCCGTTGGTCCCGGCCACATGGATCACCGGCGGCAGGCGATCCTGTGGATTTCCCAGCACCGCGCACAGGGTCCGCATCCGGTCCAGCGACAGGTCGATCTTCTGGGGGTGGCGCAGGCGCAGCCGTTCGGAGACAGGATCCATGGCGGGAGTCTAGGCCGCCTGACGCCGTCCGCCCATCAGCATCGACAGCAGCTTGCCCAGGGTCTCCGGCAGGTCGGCGCGGGCGACGACGCGGTCGACCATGCCCTTTTCCTGCAGATATTCGGACCGCTGGAACCCGGGCGGCAGCTTCTCGCGGATGGTGGTCTCGATCACGCGCGGTCCCGCGAAGCCGATCAGGGCGCCCGGCTCGGCCAGGTGGATGTCGCCCAGCATCGCGTAGCTGGCCGTGACCCCGCCGGTCGTCGGGTCGGTCAGGACCACGACATAGGGCAGCTGGGCCTCCTTCAGTTCCTGAACGGCCAGGGTGGTGCGGGCCATCTGCATCAGGCTCAGCGCGCCCTCCTGCATCCGCGCGCCGCCGGCGGCGGTGAAACAGACCAGGGGCACGCCGCGCTCGATCGCGGCCCGGGCGGCGGCGATGAAGCCTTCACCGGCCGCCATGCCCAGCGAACCGCCCATGAAGGCGAAGTCCTGGACCACCGCCACGGCCGGCGTGCCGGCGATCTCGCCGAAGCCGATGGACATGGCGTCCTTGGTTCCGGTGGCCTTGCGCGCCGCGATCAGCCGCTCGCGATAGGGTTTGCCGTCCGAGAACTTCAGCGGATCCTCGACCACGTCGGGCGAAGAGATCGCCTCATACTCGCCGTCGTCGAAGGTGTAGCCCAGCCTCTGGGTCGCGTTGATGCGCATGTGCCGGCCGGACGGCGTCACCCACAGGGCGGCCGCCAGGTCGGAGCGGTAGAGCATCTCGCCGCTGTCAGGATCCTTGACCCACAGATTGTCCGGCGTCTCGCGCCGGCTGACGATCTTGCGAACGCCAGGGGCGAACCGGCTGAGCCAGCCGCCGCGCTTTTCCTGAGGCTTCGGGGGAGTTTTGTCAGCCATCTTGCCTCGTGGGCGAGCCCTGCCCGCCGTCCCTTCACCGTGCACCCCGGCGAAGGCCCGGGTCCAGTTGTAAACTTCAGCATCCCCGACAACAGCCGGGCTTTGATACCAGACACCGCGCCTTCGATCTGGCCCCCGGCTTTCGCCGGGGTGCGCGGAGGATAGTGTCTCTAGACGGTTTCCGCCACGCGCGCACCGCGCACGGCGTCGGCGAGGGCCTTCACCCTGGACAGAACGCGGGGCGCCACGGGTTCGTTCGCGTCCAGCGCCGCCGCGACCTCGTCGACCAGGACGGAGCCTGCGACCACGGCGTCGGCGACGCGCGCGATCTCGGCCGCCCGTTCCGGCGTCTTGACCCCGAACCCGACCGCGACCGGCAGGCCCGAGGCCTTGCGCACGCGCTCGACGGCCGGGGCGACCGAGGCGGATTGCGCCTCCTTCACACCGGTCACGCCCGCGACCGAGACGTAATAGACGAAGCCCGAGGTCCGCCGCGCGATGAGCTCCAGCCGGGCATCGTCCGACGTCGGCGTGGCCAGACGGATCAGCGACAGGGACGCCGCATCGAGCGCGTCGGTCAACGGATCGGCCTCTTCCGGCGGGCAATCGACGACGATACAGCCGTCCACCCCTGATGCCGCCGCATCGCGCGCGAAGGCCTCGTAGCCATAGCTCTCGATCGGGTTGAGATAGCCCATCAGGATCAGGGGGGTGTCCGCATCGCCCTGACGGAAGGCGGCGGCGAGATCGAGTGTGCCCTTCAGCGTCAGCCCGGCCTTCAGACCGCGCAGCGCAGCGCGCTGGATCGGCGGCCCCTCGGCCATCGGATCGCTGAACGGGAAGCCCAGTTCGATGATGTCGGCCCCGGCGGCGGGCAGGCCGCGCAGGATCTCCAGCGCCTCATCGCGGGTGGGATCGCCGGCCATGACATAGGCCACGAAACCGGCCCGGCCCTCGGCCTTCAGCGCGGCGAAGCGCGCGTCGATGCGGGCGGTCGTCATTGGGCGGGCGCGGCGGCAGCGGCGGCGCAGACGTCGCCGGGAACGGTAGCCATGGCGATATAGCCCGGCACTTCCGGTCCGGCCGGACGGTTGGGATCATAGAAGGCCTGCAGCTGCATGCCGTCGCAGCCGCCGGCGTCCTTGCGTTTGATGAACACCACGCGGTTGTCGTCACCGCCGGCGGCGATCCAGCCCTGGCTTTCGAAATGGGCGACATAGGCATCGGCCAGCGCTCCGATCGAGGCCAGGGGCGCGGTGACGCAGAACGCCTTGCCCGCCATGTCGTAGAGGTTGCCGCAGGCCGCATCGAGGACTGCGCCCGGCAGGACCGGAGCCTCGATCGGCTGGCCGATACCCGTCGCCTGGGCCATGGCCGCGGCTGGCGCCACCCCCAGAACGGGGGCCAGGACGGCCGCGATCATCATCGTCTTCATCGTCACAACTCCACGCCCAGATGCTTCGCCACGGCGAAGATGTCCTTGTCGCCCCGCCCGCACATGTTCAGCACCACGTCGCCGCCCTTGCCGACCTCGTTGGCGATCTCGCCGATCCGGGCCAGGGCGTGGGCCGGCTCCAGCGCCGGAATGATACCCTCCAGCTTCGAACACAGCTGGAAGGCTTCCAGCGCCTCGACGTCCGTGGCGGCGCGATATTCGGCCCGGCCGATGTCCTTCAGCCAGGCGTGCTCCGGCCCGATGCCCGGATAGTCGAGGCCCGCCGAGATGGAATGGCCTTCCAGGATCTGGCCGTCGTCGTCCTGCAGCAGATAGGTCCGGTTGCCGTGCAGCACCCCCGGCCGACCCCCCTGCAGCGACGCGGCGTGGTCGGGTCCGTCCAGACCCCGTCCGGCCGCCTCGATGCCGATCAGCCGCACCCCCGCATCCTCGATGAAGGGGTGGAACAGGCCGATGGCGTTCGACCCGCCGCCGATGGCCGCGACCAGGGCGTCAGGCAGCTTGCCGCGCCGCGCCTGCATCTGGACCTTGGTCTCCTTGCCGATCACGCTCTGGAAGTCGCGCACCATGGCCGGATAGGGATGCGGCCCCGCCGCCGTGCCGATCAGGTAATAAGTGTCCTCGACATTGGTGACCCAGTCGCGCATCGCCTCATTCATGGCGTCCTTCAGCGTGCCGCGACCCGAGGTGACGGGGATGACCTCGGCCCCCAGAAGCTTCATGCGGAAGACGTTGGGCGACTGCCGCTGGACGTCCGCCGCGCCCATATAGACCACGCATTGCAGGCCGAAGCGGGCGCAGACGGTCGCCGTCGCCACACCATGCTGGCCGGCGCCGGTCTCGGCGATGATCCGCTTCTTGCCCATCCGCATGGCCAGCAGGATCTGGCCCATGCAGTTGTTGATCTTGTGCGCACCCGTGTGATTCAGCTCGTCGCGCTTGAACCAGATGTCCGCCCCGCCATGATGCGCGGTCAGGCGCTCGGCGAAATACAGCGGGCTGGGCCGGCCCACATAGTGGGTCAGGAAGTCGTCCAGCTCGGCCTGGTAGGTCGGGTCGGCCTTGCAGGCCTCATAGGCCTGGTTCAGCTCCAGCACGAGCGGCATCAGGGTCTCGGCCACGAACCGTCCGCCATAGGGGCCGAAACGGCCCTCCGCGTCGGGCATGGCGTATTCGTTGGGGATGATGGCGTTCACGGGTCAGCTTTCACGCAGGCTTACGCCCGAAATACGGCCGGGCGGAGGGTTCAGACGACGGCCTTCAGGAAGGCCGCGATCCGGGCCGCGTCCTTAACACCCGGCGCGCTTTCGACGCCAGAGGACACGTCCAGCAGGGGGGCGCTGCTGATCGCCGCAGCCTCGGCAGCGTTGCCCGGCGTCAGCCCGCCCGCCAGGAACCACGGCTTCCTGAACTCTCGCCCGCCCAGCATGGCCCAGTCGAACGTGGCCCCGACCCCGCCGGGCAGAACCGACCCCTCCGGCGGCTTCGCGTCGAACATCAGATGCTCGACGTGATCCTCCCAGTCTTTCGCCGCATCGAGATCTTCCGCTGTCGACACCGACAGCACCCTGATGATCCCCGCCCCGGTCAGGGTCCGCACCGCGTGCGCCCGCGCCACCGTCTCGCGCCCATGCAACTGCACGAAGTCCGGTCTCAGATGCGCCCCGATCCGGCTCAGCAGATCATCGTCCGCATCCACCGTCACCGCCACGATCCCGGCCCGTCCGCGCGCCCGCTCGAACAGCGGCCGCGCATCCTCTGGCGCGATGTTGCGGGGACTGCGGGCGAACATCACCGCCCCCAAGAACGCCGCCCCGTGATCCAGGGCGACGTCGATCGTCTCGGGTGTCGTGAGGCCGCAGATCTTCACACCGGTCATGCGCCGCTGGTGACCTTCGCGATCGACCGGGTCAAGGTCAGGCGAACAGACTGTCGATCTCGGCCTGGGTGGCCGGCCGCCATTCGCTCGGCGCCAGATCCTCCGGCAAGGCCAGCTGACCCATCCGTTCCCGGTGCAGCGCCTCGACATGATTGCCCACGGCCGCGAACATGCGGCGCACCATGTGATAGCGCCCCTCGGTGACCGACAGCCGCGCTTCGGTCGGCGAAATGACCTCCAGACGCGCGGGCGCCAGCGGCTTGTCCTCGCCTTCCAGCACCAGTCCGCCGGCCTCGAACAGCGCCGCCTCCGTCCCCGCCAGCGGCCGCGCCAGGGTCGCGCGATAAACCTTGGCCACATGGCGTTTCGGCGAGATCACCCGGTGCAGCAGGTCGCCGTCGTCGGTCAGGAGCAGCAGCCCCGAGGTCTGTTTGTCCAGCCGGCCAATGGTCGAGATGGCCGGATCGCGCCGACGCCAGCGCTCGGGCAGGATGTCGTAAACGAGGTCGCCGTCCTCCTTGTGCGAACAGGTCATGCCGAGGGGCTTGTTCAGAATCAGCACCAGCCCGGCGGGTGGGTCCAGCGGCCGTCCGTCGATCTGCATCCGCCCCGGCAGGTCCGCGGTCACCGCGATCCGCTTCGACACATCCGTCAGATCGACCCCGTCCAGCACGATCCCCCCGACCTTGCCCAGCCGCGCGATCTCGCTCCGCGAGCCGTAGCCCATGGATCCCAGCAGCTTGTCGACGCGGGCGGTGGGTGTCTTCATTTCGTGGCTTCGAACAGCTTGTACCCGCCGCCGTCGCCCGCCGGCGTCACCCGCTTGAACGCCGCGTTCAGATCGGCCTCGTAAGGCAGGTGCCGATTGCCGACGAGCCAAAGCCCCCCACCCTTCTTCAGCATCTCGGCGGCCTTCTTGATGAAGGCCTGGCCCAGCCGCCGGTCCTCGGCCCCGCCGTCATGGAAAGGCGGATTGGAGACGATGAAGTCCAGATCGCCCGCCGCCTCCAGCTTCCGCACATCGGCCCATTCGAACGACGCCCGCGCGTCCTCGACATTCTTCTGCGCCGCCTCGACGGCCCGCCGATCCAGATCGATCAACCGCAGCGACGTCACCGCCTCCGACCGCAGGACCACCGTCGCCAGCGCTCCATAGCCGCAGCCCAGATCGGCTCCGGCGCCCTTCAGCGCCGGCATATGCGCGGCCAGCTGCGCCGAGCCCGCGTCGATCCGGTCCCAGGCGAATACGCCTGGCTGCGACCAGGCCTCCAGCCCCTCGACCGCCTGGATCGCGCCCGCCGCGATCGCCGCGTCCAGCCCGGTCTCGTTTCCCGTCTTGATCACCACGCAGCGCCGATGGTGCGCCTTGGCTGTCTCTCCGACCTCCAGCCCGAACGCCTCGAGCTCCTTCTTCAACCGCGAGCCGCCCTTGTCCTTGGCCGCCATGACGTCCAGCCGCCCGCCGACCTCCAGCGCCCGCAGCGCCTGCGCCAGCGCATAGCGTCGCTCCAGCACGCCCGGCGGCGCATAGACCATGGCCGTTTCGACGGAGCCGTCGGCCAGGCTTTCCAGCGCGGTCGATCCGGGGATCAGGGGAGAGGTCTGGGTCGCCGCGCCCGGCGGATCGAACACCAGCGGGGGGCGGCCGTAGAGGATCGATGTGGTCATCGAGCGGTCCATAGCGCCTCTAGCGCCCCTCTCCCAGAGGGTGGAGGAAGGATCACCTGTGATCCGACGACGAGCCTGGGCGCCCGACTGACAAGATTTTCGTGCATCCCCGCGAAGGCGGGGACCCAGTGCTTTGGGCGATAGGCGGGACCGGCCGCGCGTTTACCGCAGTCCCACACGCTACGTTGAAGCTAAAACCTGGGTCCCCGCCGTCGCGGGGATGCACGGTTCAGAGTGCGCTGAGCCTTATACCCATCAACGGATCGCCCGAATCCGCCTTTGAAATCAATGTCCGGCTATAACGAGAGGCCTTTTATCAATCACCCCTGAAAACGGGCGCACACTGTCCCGATGTCCGGGACCTCCCCAACCAGCGGCGCGACTCTGTCGACTCTGTCGAGTCTATTCTGGAGTCGCGCGCCCACACGCTTCCGGACGCTTCGGACGCTCCCAACGCTTCGGACCGTGTTTTGGTGTCCGGAAACCCGTCAGACCCGCTCCACGCACAGGGCCACGCCCATGCCGCCGCCGATGCAGAGCGTCGCCAGTCCCTTCTTGCCGCCCGAACGCTTCAGTTCGTACAGCAGGGTCGTCAGGATGCGTGCGCCGGACGCCCCGATCGGGTGGCCGATGGCGATGGCGCCGCCGTTGACGTTCACCTTGGCCGGGTCCAGCCCCAGCTCCTTCAGCACGCACAGGCTCTGGGCGGCGAAGGCCTCGTTCGACTCGACGCGATCCAGATCGGCGACGGTCCAGCCCGCCTTCTCCAGCGCCTTCCTCGAGGCCGGGATCGGGCCCGTGCCCATGATCGCCGGATCGACGCCCGCCGAGGCCCACGAGCGGATGGTCGCCAGAGGCTCCAGCCCGCGCGCCTTCGCCTCATCGGCCGACATCAGCACCAGGGCCGCCGCGCCGTCATTCAGGCCCGAGGCGTTGGCCGCAGTCACCGACCCTTCCTTGCTGAAGGCGGGCTTCAGCTTCTCCATGGATTCGAGGGTCGCGCCGTGACGGATGTATTCGTCCTTGTCGACGGTGACGTCGCCCTTGCGGCCGGGGATCACGACCGGAACGATCTCCTCGTCGAACTTGCCCGCCTTCTGCGCCGCCTCGGCCTTGTGCTGGCTGGCCAGGGCGAATTCATCCTGGGCGACGCGGCTGATCTGGAACGTCTCGGCGACGTTCTCGGCCGTCTGGCCCATGTGATAGCCGTTGAAGGCGTCCCACAGCCCATCCTTGATCATGGTGTCGGTGAAGGCGAGGTCCCCCATCTTGTGGCCGGTGCGCAGGTGCTGGGCGTGCGGCGCCTGACTCATGCTCTCCTGACCGCCCGCGACGATGATCTTCGCATCGCCCAGGGCGATCTGCTGATAGCCCAGGGCCACGGCCCGCAGGCCCGAGCCACAGATCTGGTTCAGGCTCCAGGCCGGGGTTTCCTGCGGGATGCCGGCTCCCATCGAGGCCTGTCTGGCGGGCCCCTGACCGGCCGCGGCCTGCAGCACATGGCCAAGGATGACCTCGTCGACATCGGCCGGCGAAACCCCTGCCCGCTCAAGCGCCGCCTTGATCGCGATCTCGCCCAGCTTCGAAGCCGGCAGGCTGGACAGTCCGCCCAGGAAAGAACCGACCGGCGTGCGGGCGGCAGAGACGATGACGACTTCGGTGGCGGCGCTCATGAATTTATCCTTGCTGGAGTCTCAACAGGGCGACCGCCCCTTAGGCTCCTCGAAACCTTGCGTGGCGTTTCTGCCGCATCCGCGCGGTTTCGTCACGTCCGGCCTCGCCGTTCAGGCGATAGTCATGGCGGCGCCCCCATATTCCTCGGAACGATCGGCTCAACGCCGACTTAGGTGGGACGATGCTGACTCTTCTCAAGCGCCACGCCCGACGCATATGCACCCCGGATCAGATCGATCTGGAGGAGCACTATCAGTCGCGATCCGAACACACCGCCGATCTGGTGGTCCACGTCGTCGGCCTGACCCTGGCGGCCGTCGGCGGCATCGCCCTGGCGATCCTGTCGGCCTTCTACGCCGGCTTCGGCGCGGTCTTCGCCACGGCGATCTACGCCCTGTGCCTGATCGCCATGCTGACCTGTTCGACGATCTACAACCTGACCCGTCCCTGCGCCGCCCGGCCGGTGCTGCGCCGTCTGGACGAGGCCGCCATCTTCCTGATGATCGCGGGCTCCTACACCCCCTTCACGACCCAGAGGTTCGAGGGCTGGTGGTCCATCGGCTTTACCCTCGTGGTCTGGACCATCGCCTTCGCCGGCGTGGCGGCCAAGCTGGTCGCGCCGCGCATCTCCGACGCCTTCTGGAGCGGGGTCTATGTCCTGTTTGGCTGGCTCGCGGTGATCGCGCTGAAGCCGATGATCGACACCGTCCACCCCATCGCGCTCGGCCTGCTGGTGCTCGGCGGGCTGATCTACACGGCCGGGGTCTTCTTCTTCATCTCGCCCAAGCTGAAGTACCGCCGGGCCATCTGGCACGGGTTCGTGGTGGCGGGTGCGGGCGTCCACTGGGCGGCGGTCCTGGTCGGCGTCGTCCTGGCGCCCAACCTGGGCTGACATGGAACGGTCACATGCCCACTGGCGCGTTGCTTCGCAGTGCGGGATAACGGGCGCACGGAGTGAGATCAGGAAAGGTTGAAGACTTTTCCGGTTCGATCTCGCGACCCAGCAAAAGACGCCAACAAGGACACTCCAGTGGCCGACAGCACGACCCAGGGCGGGAAGACCAAGGACAGCGCCAGAAACGGCGAGCCGGTGGTCATCAAGAAATACGCCAACCGCAGGCTCTACAATACCTCGACGTCGACCTACGTCACGCTCGAGGACCTCGCCAAGATGGTCCGCGAAGGCGTCGATTTCGTCGTCTTCGACGCCAAGACCAATGAGGAGCTGACCCGTCAGATCCTGACCCAGATCATCTTCGAGGAAGAGAGCCGGGGCCAGGCGCTGCTGCCCGTCCAGTTCCTGCGTCAGCTGATCGGCTTCTACGGCGGCCATATGGAAGGCGTCCTGCCCTCCTATCTCGAGATGTCGCTGGAGAATTTCTCGCGCCAGCAGGAGCAGTTCCGCGAACAGGTGACCAAGACCTTCGGCGCCACGCCGGCGGTCGGCCTGATGACCGGCGGCCTGATGGAGTCGGCGGTCAAGCAGAACATGGCCATGTTCCAGAACGCCATGAAGATGTTCCCGCCCTTCGCCTACGGCCGCACGGACGGCGAGACTCCGGCCCCGGCGCCCGCCGCGCAACCTTCGGCGGACCCGGCCATCGACGAGATGCGCCGCCAGATGGACGAGATGCGCGCCCAGATCGACCGCATCGCAGGCTCCGCCCAGGGCTCTGGCAAGCCGTGACCGACGGCGTCCGCCCTGTCGGTCCGGTCGAGGGCCGCGACCGTCGCGCGGCCCAGCGGCGCGAGGCCGAACGCCGCGCCGGCTCCTCCAGCCGCGAACTGGTTCCGGTCGGCAAGGTCGTCGATGAGATCCCCGACCCGGCAAGCCCTGCCGCGTCGACCACGCCCGCCGACCCCAACCCTCTGGATCCGGCGGCCGCCTTCGCCGCACAGATGATGGGCCAGACCGGTCAGCGAAAAGGCCTCAAAGGGGGTCCGCCGGTGATGGATGCGGCCCGCGCCAGCTACCTCGGGGCGGAATATTCAGGCGACAAGGACCGTCGCCCCCCCGCCGGACTGATCAAGAAGACCGAACTCTGAGCTGGCCCGAGGCTTGCAGCGAACGACGCGAACTCTCGCCTTCGGACGCCGCCATGACCCTCGCCTTCGCCGCCAAGACCTTCGACGTGATCGTCGTCTCGCTGATCTTCGCCGCCCTGATCTAGGGCCTGACCCGGAAAAGTGTCAGCGGTTTTCCACCAAGGTTAGGCCCCGGGGATCAAGCGCCTGCTCCGAAGTCCAGGTCCTTGCGGGCCGAGATGATGGTCACGATAAACCCGGCGAGCACGTCCAGCATGACCATCGTCACGATCAGGAAGAAGGTCGAGGTCGCGAACCCGCGCACCAGCAGGAACTCGACCAGGCAGATGACGAACAGGATCATCGACAGGGCGTGATTGACGATCGCCACCTTCTGGCTCGACGTCGACTTCAGCAGTTCGAAGAACAGAAGGATCAGCGACAGGAACAGGATCAGGTCGCCGATGCCGACATTCCAGCTCGCGCCCGAGGCCATCGGGATCGAAAACAGCGACTGGCGCAACGCTTCGTCCGCCGCCGCCAGACCGCCGCCACCCAGTCCGGACAGCACGACGATGTTGTACAAGATCACCGGAATGACCAGCAGGGGCAGGGCGATCAGCATGGTCTGTCTCTCGCTTTGGAACGGCGCAGCTTGTTAACGACGAATACTCCCGTTCGCTCCATACGGCTACGCCGGTTCACCAAACAGGCGACTTAGAACTCGCTGATGGCTCCCGGCCGGCGCGACCGGGTTTTCAGCCACATGACGCCCAGCAGGTCCGAGAAAGAGTTCTTGAGCCGCCCCCAGTTCGTGTATTTCGACTGCCCCGTCTCGCGGTGACGGTGGCCGATCGGCAGGTACCGGTTCTCGTACCCCTCGCGGATCACCAGCGCTGGCAGGTAGCGGTGCACGTGATCGAAATAGGGAAGCCGCAGGAAGACATCGCGGCGGAAGGCCTTCAAGCCGCAGCCCGTGTCGTCGGCGTCATCGCCCAGCAGCCGCTTCCTGATCCGGTTGGCCCAGCGCGAGGCCCACAGCTTGGCCTCGGAGTCCTGGCGCTTCTGGCGCACGCCGCCGACCAGGGCGACCTGCGGCGGGGCGGCCATCAGGGCATCGGCGAGTTTCGGCCCATCCTCGGGCGGGTTCTGGCCGTCACCGTCAAGGGTGACCACGATCGGCGCCCGCGCGGCCAGCACGCCCGTCCGCACCGCCCGGCTCTGACCTGCATTGGTCGTGTGGGCCAGCACCCGCAGCGTCGGCAGTTCGGCCATCAGGGCCTTCAGCTCGGCCAGGGTCGCATCGCGGCTGGCGTCGTCGATGAAGATGATCTCGTGCGCCCGCCCGGCGAAGGCTGCGGCGATCTCGCGCGCCAGCGGCGCGGCTGCTCCGGACTCGTTGTGGACCGGCACGACGATGGAAATCTGAGGAGTCTCGGCGCTCTGCATCATGGTTCTCTAGACGCAAATCCCGGGTTCGCCCACGGCTGACGCCAGCGCAATCGCCGTGTTAGGAACCTCTCATGACGCGCCCGAACCTGGATCGCCACATCGCCGGCTGGCGCGGCCCCCTTCTGGCGGCGCTCGTTGCGCTGATCGCGGGGCTACCGAGCCTGCTGCTGCTTCCGCCGCTGGACCGGGACGAAAGCCGCTACGCCCAGGCGACCTCTCAGATGCTGGAGAGCGGCGACTACGTCGACATCCGCTTCCAGGACGAGCCGCGCTGGAAGAAGCCGGTCGGCATCTACTGGATGCAGGCCGTGGCCGTCGGCCTGACCTCCAAGGTCGAGAACCGCGACATCGCCCCCTACCGTATCCCGTCGCTGCTTGGGGCCATGCTGGCCGCCTGGGCCTGTGCCTGGCTTGGAACAGCCCTGTTCGGGGCGAGAGCGGGTTTCCTGGCCGGCGCCATGCTGGGCGCGACCTTCCTGCTGTCGTCAGAGGCCGGGATCGCCAAGACCGACGCCATGCTGTGCGGCTCGGTGACGCTCGCCATGGCGGGGCTCGGGCGGCTCTACATGGCGTCGCGGGCGGGCGCCCTGATCAAGGGCGATCCTTCGCAGCGACCCTGGAAGCTGATGGTCTGGGTCGGGCTGGGCCTGTCGATCCTGATCAAGGGGCCGATCGGCCTGCTGGTCATCGTGCCCGCAGTGCTGATGCTGTGCCTGTGGGACCGCCGGTGGGCCTGGCTGAAGCGACTGGGCTGGGGTTGGGGACTACCGGTGTTGGCCCTGCTGGTCGGACCCTGGGCCATCGCCATCACCATCGCCACCGACGGCGGCTTCTGGCGCGAGGCCATCGGCAACGACCTGGGAAACAAGGTCACCGGCATCGCCGAGAGCCACGGCGGCTTCCCCGGCATGTACGCCGTGCTGGCGCCCCTGCTGCTGTTCCCCGCCACCCTGATGCTGCCGGCCGCCCTGTCGACGGGTTGGAGCCGCCGCGCCGAGCCCGCGATCCGCTTCCTGGTCTGCTGGCTGATCCCGTGCTGGCTGATCTTCGAGATCGCCCCCACCAAGCTGTGGCACTACACATTGCCCACCTTCGGTGCGATCGCCCTGCTGATGGCCGCCGCCTTGACCCGGCCGATCGGAACCGCATCGCGCTGGACCGGCGCCGGACTCGCCGTCTTCGCCGCCATTCTGGTCAGCGGGATCACCGTCTACGGCCTGACGGCCTTCGGCACCTCGACGGCCCAGACCTGGGCGACGATCACTGTCGTCTGCGCCGTCATGGCCGCCCTGATCGGCGGCTTCCTGCTGCTCAATCGCGCGGCCGTCACCGGCGTGCTGATCGCCCTGGGCTTCGGCATCGTCGCCCACGGAGCGCTCGCGGGCACTCTGCGCCAGTTGCGTCCCCTGTCCATCGCTCCCCGGCTGGAGACCATGCTGGAGCAGAACGGCCTGTCGCCGCGTCAGGGCCTGACCCCCGGCCCCGTCGCCATCACAAGCTTCCATGAGCCCAGCTTCGTCTTCGTCACCGGTCGCGATACCCAGTTGACCGACGCCGCCGGCGCCGCCCGCGCCCTGGCCGAGGGCCGCCCCGCCATCGTCGAGGCCGGCGACGACGAGGCCTTCCGTCAGGCGACGGCCCAGACCGGCGTGCCCGGCCGCGCGGTCGGCGTAGTCACCGGTCACAACTATTCCAGCGGCGACGATGTCCGCCTGACCGTCTATGCGCCACCGGGCGCACCCACGGGTCAGGACCCTCCCCGGTGAGTTTCCGTCCGATACAGATCGTCGAGGTCGGCCCCCGCGACGGCCTCCAGAACGAGAAGGCCATTCTCGACCCGTCCGTCCGCGCCGACCTGGTTCTGCGCCTGGAGGCCGCCGGCGCCCGTCGCATCGAGGCGGTCAGCTTCGTCCATCCGAGACTGGTGCCCCAGATGGCCGGCGCGGAAGACGTCATGGCTGCCCTGTCCCCAACCCCGGGCCGTAGCCGCATCGGCCTCGTCCTCAACGGCAAGGGCTATGACCGCGCGCTCGGGACCGGCGTCGACGAGGTCAACGTCTCCCTCTCCGTCACCGACGGCTTCGGCTTGAAGAACCAGGGTCTGGCCGTCCGAGATCAGGTGGCGATGCTGTCCGACATCCTCGCCCGGCGGCACAACTCCGACGGCGCCGACACGCCCGTTCCCGCCCTCTCGGCCACCCTCAGCTGTGTCTGGGGCTGCCCCTTCGACGGCGAGGTCTCGGTCGGTCAGGTCCGCGATCTGGTCGGCGAACTCGCCGCCCTCGGCGTCGCCGAGATCGGCCTGGCCGACACCATCGGCGCGGGCGATCCATGGTCGGTCACACGAAAGATAGAGGCGGCGCGGGCCGCCGCGCCGGACGCCGTCCTGCGCCTGCATTTCCACGACACCCGCAACACCGGCGTGGCCAACGCCTATGCGGCGGTGCAGGCGGGAGTCGATGTCCTGGACGCCTCGGTCGGCGGCATCGGCGGCTGTCCCTTCGCCCCCGGCGCCACGGGCAATGTCGCCACCGAGGACCTCGTCTACATGCTGGAGCGCGCCGGCTATTCGACCGGCTACGACCTCGACGCCCTGATCGGGACCGCCCGCTGGATCGGCGAGAAGATCGGCCGGCCCGCCCCCAGCGCCCTCAGCCGCGCGGGCGGCTGGCCTGGGTAACCCGCCTCCTCCCCATCGCCGAGCGGCGTCGGGGAGGAGACATCAATCACAAATTGAGTAGCGCCGGGTCTCCGCCCTGGGCCGAAATGTTGTTCGAGATGGCCTTTTCCGACGCGTATCGGATCAGGCTGTTCGGCCCTCCCGCCTTGGGACCCGTGCCCGACAGGCCCTCGCCGCCGAACGGCTGGACCCCGACCACCGCGCCGGTCACGCCCCGGTTGATGTAGACGTTGCCCGCCGGGACCAGTTCGATGACCTCTTCGGCGAAGGCCTCGATCCTGGAGTGCACGCCCAGGGTCAGACCATAGCCGCGCGCCGCCAGCCTGCCGGCCACCGACTTCAGGTCTTTCGGATCGTAGCGATAGACGTGCAGGATGGGGCCGAAGACCTCACGCTCCAGATAGTCCGGGGTCGGAATCTCGGCGATGGTCGGGGCGAACAGGTCGCCGCGCTCCGAGCCCTCGGGCATCATGGCGCGCGCCACGATCTTCGCATCCTTGCCGAGCCGTTCGACGTGGGCTTCCAGCGCCTTGCGGCTCTCGGTGTCGATCACGGGGCCGATGTCCGAAGCCGGATCGGACGGATCGCCGAGCACCTGGGCCGCCAGCGCGCCCTTCAAGCCTTCGATCAGGCTGTCGGCTGAATCCCGCGGCGCATACAGCACCCGCAGCGCCGAACACCGCTGGCCGGCCGAACCGAAGGCCGACGAGATCACGTCATCGATGACCTGTTCGCGCAGGGCCGTTGTGTCCACGAACATCCCGTTCAACCCGCCCGTCTCGGCGATGAACGGGATGATGGCCCCCGGCCGCGCCGCGATCGAGCGGTTGATGGCCGCCGCCGTGTCCGTGCCGCCGGTGAAGGCGACGCCGTCGATCCCCGGATGCGAAACGAGCGCCGCGCCGACCGTCTCGCCTCGGCCGGGCACAAGGGCCAGCAGGTCCGGGTTCAGCCCCGCCTTGTGATAGAGCCGCACGGCCTCGGCCGCGACCAGGGGCGTCTGTTCCGCCGGCTTGGCCAGCACGGCATTGCCGGCCGCCAGGGCCGCCGCGATCTGGCCTGTGAAGATCGCCAGCGGGAAATTCCACGGGCTGATGCAGGCGAAGACGCCGCGCCCGTGCAGCACTAGCCGGTTGGTCTCGCCGACCGGCCCGTTCAGGATCTGCGGTCCGCCGAAATCCTTCTCGGCCAGCATGGCGTAGTAGCGGCAGAAGTCAGCGGCCTCGCGCACCTCGGCCACGCCGTCGTTCAGCGTCTTGCCCGCTTCCCGCGACAGCAAGGCCACCAGCCGGTCCATATCGGCTTCCAGCGCATCGGCCATGGCGCGCAGCACCGGCGCCCGGCGGGAGCCGCCCGACCTGTCCCAGGTGATCTGGGCCTTCGCCGCCGCATGGGCCGCATTGTCGATGTCCTGCGGCGAGGCCTCAGACACATGGCCCAGCACCTGCGACCGGTCATAGGGGTTGGTCACGGCCTGGGCGTTCGTCCCCGCCATCAGCCTGCCGCCAATGATGGGGCCGGAGGTCAGCTTTTCCGCATCGACCTTCTGCAGGGCGGCGGCGTGACGCTCGCGATCGACCTTCTGCGAATAGTCGCGGCCGAGCGAGTTCTGGCGGTCCATGTACATGTCCTTGGGCGTGGGGATCTTGGCGTGGCGGTCAGGGTGGGCCTCGACCGAGGCGATGGGGTCGGCGGCGACGGCCGAGGCCGGCACCCGCTCGTCCAGCAGGGCGTGGACGAACGACGAATTGGCCCCGTTCTCAAGCAGGCGACGAACCAGATAGGGCAGCAGGTCCTCATGACCCCCGACGGGAGCATAGGCGCGCACGGTCATCGGCCCGAAGGTCTCGGCGGCGGCGTCATAGAGGGCCTCGCCCATGCCGTGCAGGCGTTGGTACTCGATCTTGACCCCGGCCTCCCTGGCCATGTCGTGCACGGCGGCCAGCGAGTGGGCGTTGTGGGTCGCGAACTGCGAATACAGATGCGGCGCGGCGTCGATCATGGCCTGCGCACAGACCAGATAGTTGAGGTCCGTCGCCGCCTTGGTGGTGAACACCGGATAGTCGGTTCGGCCCATGACCTGGGCCCGCTTGATCTCGGTGTCCCAGTAGGCCCCCTTGACCAGCCGCACCATCAGTCGCCGCTTCGAGGTCCGCGCCAGCTCGGCGATCCGTGCGATCGCCTCCGGTCCGCGCTTCTGATAGGCCTGCACGGCCAGGCCCAGCCCCGACCAGTCGCCCAGTTCCGGCTCGTTCGCCAGCCGGTCAAGCAGCTTCAGCGACAGAGCCAGCCGGTCCGCCTCCTCTGCGTCCATGGTGAAGTTGATGTCCGCCTCGGCCGCGATCAGGGCCAGCCGCTTGATGCGCGGATAGAGCTCGTCCCAGACACGGCCTTCATGTGTCGCCTCATAGCGCGGCGACAGGGCCGAGAGCTTGACCGAGACGCCGTGTCCGACCTCCGGCCCCTGCCCCCGGGCGGTCTTGCCCACGGCGGTGATGGCGTCGGCGTAGATCTTTTCATACCGCTCGGCGTCGGCGGCGGTGCGGGCGCCCTCGCCCAGCATGTCGAAGCTGCACAGCCAGCCCTCGCGGTTCGACCGCTTCAGCGCCGCCTCGATGGTCCGTCCGACCACGAACTGCTCGCCCATGATGCGGACGGCCGCAGCCACGGCCTGACGGATGACCGGCTCGCCCAGACGCCCGGCGACGCGGGTCAGGAAGCCCGGCAGATCGGTCTTGGCCTGCTCGTCGGCGTCGACCAGCTTGCCCGTCAGCATCAGGCCCCATGTCGAGGCGTTGACGAACAGGCTGTCGGACTGGCCGAGGTGCGACGCCCAGTCGGCCGACCCGATCTTCTCGGCGATCAGCCGGTCGCGCGTGTCCTCGTCCGGCGTGCGCAGCAGGGCTTCGGCCAGGCACATCAGGGCCAGACCCTCGCGGGTGCCCAGTGAGAATTCCTGCAGGAAGCTCTCCACCACCCCCTGCTTCTTCTGGCTCTTGCGAGCATGCTCGACCAGGCGGACGGCCTCATCCACGACGGCCCGGCGGGCGGCGGAGTCCAGCGGAGAGGCGGTCAGCAGGGCCCGAACGGTCGACGGCTCGTCGGCGAACTTGCCGTGGTCCAGCGTGTCCCAGTCCTGGGAGAGGGCGACCGGTGGCGTGACGTGTGCGTTCATGGCCGCGCACATAAACCCTTCCGCGTCGGAACGGGAGGGGCCGCGACATCTCGCATTCCTCGAAACAAGAGGCTAATGCTCATCGCCCCGCCACGGTGAGAGCCGCCGCCTATCCATGCGCATCGTTCTGGCCACTGACGCCTGGGAGCCCCAGGTCAACGGCGTCGTCCGCACCCTGACCCGCACGGTCGCGGAATGCCGCGCCATGGGTCACGAGGTTGAGGTCATCGAGCCCAGCCAGTTCCGCACCATCGCGGCGCCGACCTATCCCGAGATTCGCCTGGCCCTCGGCGCCGAGGAAGAGATCCGCGAACGCCTGCGCGCGATCGAGCCCGACGCCGTGCACATCGCCACCGAGGGGCCGATCGGCATCGCCACCCGGCGCATCTGCGTCGAGTGGAAACTGCCCTTCACGACCAGCTATCATACGAAATTCCCGGAATATATTTCCGCCCGCTTCCCCGTCCCGGTGCAGGTCGGCTACGCCTATATGAAGTGGTTCCACAAGCCGTCGGGCCGGCTGATGGTCGCCACCCCGACGCTGAAGAAGGAACTCGAGGAGCACGGGTTCAAGAACATCTCGCCCTGGTCGCGGGGCGTCGACACGGACCAGTTCCGGCCGGATCTGGAGCGCATCTTCGACGACCTGGGCGGCAAGGACTGGCCGCGCCCCTTCTGGCTGAACGTCGGACGCGTCGCCGTCGAGAAGAACATCGAATCCTTCCTCGAGACCGACCTGCCCGGCACCAAGATCGTGGTCGGCGACGGCCCCGCCCGCGCGGATCTGCAGCACCGCTATCCCGAGGCGAAATTCCTCGGCGCCCGGTTCGGCGAGGAGCTGGCCCGCTGTTTCCGCGACGCCGATGTCTTCGTCTTCCCCAGCTGGACCGACACCTTCGGCCTGGTGATCCTGGAGGCCATGGCCACCGGCACCCCCGTCGCGGCCTATCCGGCCCACGGCCCCATCGACCTGGTTCCCGGCTCCAACGCCGGCGCCATCGACGCGGACCTGCGAACGGCCTGCCTCGAGGCGCTGAAGTGCGACCGCGCCGCCACCCGCGCCTATGCCGAGAAGTTCAGCTGGCGCGCCTCGGCCGAGCAGTTCGTGCAGAACCTCGAGCCCTATCCCGAGCCCGAGCGCGGACGCTTCTGGCGCCGCCTTCGTCGCATCGCCCGGGTCCGGCGCCGGGCGGCGGCCTGACTATTCTGGCCGCGCCATGGGCGTGAGGGCCGTGGCGATGGCGCGTTGCTGCACCAGTTCGGGCTCCGGCAGGGGCACCAGACCGCGGTCCTGCAGATAGCCGCCCTGTCCCACGGCCGCCTCGGACGTGAACTCGATCAGGAACTTCTGCAGACCCGGCGTCACGCCGATGTGGGCCTTCTTCACATAGATGTAGAGGCTGCGGGCCAGCGGATAGGTCCCGTTGGCGATGTTCTCCGGCGTCGGATAGACGCCGTCGATGGTCTCAGCCTTCACCGTGTCCATGTTCTGCTCGAGGAAGGAGTAGCCGAAAATGCCCAGTGAGCCCGGCGTGCGGGTCAGGGTCTGCAGGATGGCATTGTCGTTCTCGCCCGAGTCGACCCAGGCGCCGTCCTCGCGCACCGTATGGGCCAGGGCCTCGAACCGCTCCTTGTCCTGCTCCTCAACCGCGGCGACGGCCGGGATCAGCTTGGCGCCAGGCGTCATGCCCAGCTCCAGGAAGGCGTCGCGCGTGCCTGAGGTCGGCGGCGGGCCATAGACCTGGATGCGCTGGTTCGGCAGGGCCGGATTGATGTCGGACCAGGTCCGGGCCGGATTGGGCACGAAGGTCCCGTTCGGGCCGGGCGCCTCCTTGGCCAGGCCTTCGTAGAGGTCATCCAGCTGGAAGTCGAAGCTGGCGCCGTTGCGCGCCGTGGCGACCACGATGCCGTCGTAGCCGATCTTCAACTCGACGATCTCGGTGACGCCGTTCGCGGCGCATTTGTCGAACTCGGACTGTTTCATCGGCCGGGAGGCGTTGGCGATGTCGGGCGTCGAGGGGCCGAGGCCCTGACAGAAGGCCTGGATGCCGCCGCCGGTGCCCAGGGCCTCGACGCGAGGCGGAGCGGCTTCCGGATTGTTGCGCCCGAAATTCTCGGCCACCCGGGTCGCGAACGGGAAGACGGTCGAGGATCCCGCCGCCCAGATTCCGTTCCTCTGTCCGCCAGCCTGCCCGCAGGCGACGACGGTCAGGGCCATGACGGCGGTTCCGGCGACGAGCAAAAACCGGCGGAGCGGGGTGGACGACATCAGGCGGTCTCTCGGGCGAAGCGAAGTTGCGACGCTTAAAGCAGACGTTTGCGCATGGCCTGTGACAGCATGTCGATCAGGGTCACGGCGATGACCACGACCACGACGATGGCGGACACGTCGCGGAAGTCGAAGGCGTTCATCCGGTCGAACAGCACCTGGCCGATGCCGCCCGCGCCGATCAGACCCAGTACGGTGGCCGACCGGCTGTTGGACTCGAACCGGTAGAGGGCGAACGATGTCCACAGCGGCGCGACCTGGGGGATGACGCCCCAGACGATCTCATGGAGCTTGGTGGCGCCGGTGGCGCGAACGCCCTCGACGGGACCCTTGTCGATCGACTCCACGGCTTCCGAGAACAGCTTGGCCAGCACGCCGGCGGTGTTCAGGGCGATGGCCAGAACGCCGGGCAACGGGCCGAGGCCCACTGCCACGACGAATAACAGACCAATGAGCAGATCGGGAATGGAGCGTAGCAGGTTCATCAGCCAGCGAACCGGCGTGACAACCCAGACCGGAGACACGTTGCGTGCTGCCGCCAGCCCCATCGGGACGGCCGCGAACACGGCGATGAACGTCCCCCAGAGGGCGATCTGAATCGTCTCCCACATCTTCTCGACGAAGATGCGCCAGTCGGTGAAGTCGGGACGCAACAGTTCCCTGGCGAAGGTCTGGGTGCTTTCGGCGTTGCTGAACAGCTTGCCAATATTGCCCAGATCGACGTCGCCGACGCTATAGACCAGCAGCGCCAGGACGCCGCCCCAGATCAGGACGTCGAGCGCCCAGGCCCCCAGCGACTTCCGGGGCGCCTTCGGGATCGGGCCGGCGGCATGCGCGGCGTGGGTCAAGGCTGAACCTCACGCAGGGCGCGCAGGCGCTGCAGCTCGGCCTCGGCGGCGGTGACGGCGGCGGTGTCACCCTTCTCGCGCGCCTCGGTCAGCTGCTGGTCGGCGACCATCTCGCGGATCGGGTTCAGATAGTTGTCGTCCGCGGCGCGGAACTGGGAATACTCCAGCCCGGCCAGCACGCGGCGCTGACGGTCGGCCTCGACGCCCTCGCCCTGGCCGTAGGTCAGAAAGAAGCTGCGGATCTTTTCCTTGATGGCGGGATCGAGATCGCCGCGCACCAGAATGCCCGATTCCGGGATCGGCGGGGACTGCCAGATCTCGGTGATCTGGGCCGCGATGGCCGGGTTCTGGCGGTTCAGGAAGACGGTGTTGACGGTGTTCGAGGTCGCCACGTCGACCACGCCGGTCGCCACGGCGAAGGCGTTGGCCTGGTGGTTGGCCGAGCGCACGGTCTTGAAGCACTGGGCCGGGACGATGCCGCGCGGATTGAACAGGAAGGCCATCGGGGCCAGCGTGCCCGAGGTCGACTGGGCGTCGCCTATGCCGAAGTCGAACCGTTTGCCGCAGGCCAGGACCTGATCCAGCGTGATGCCCGAACCGGTCTTGACGATCAGGGTCGAGCGATAGCTGTCCGAGCCTTCCTTGTTGACGGTGCGGGCGATGACCTCGGCGTCGGCGCGGTCGATAGCCTCGACCGCCGGCTTGGCCGAGAACCAGGCGACCTGGGTCTGGTTGCCGCGCATGGCCTCGACCAGGACGGTGTAGTTCGAGCCGAAGAACGGCTCCACGGGCACGCCGATGGCGGTCGACATATCGTCAAGCAGCGGCTGCCACAGCGGACCGGCCGAGGCCTGGCCTTCCGCCGACAGGATGGAGAAGGTGATCTTGGCCGGAGCGCCGGCCTTGGTTTCGTCACCGCCGCCGCAGGCCGAGAGACCGAGCAGGGCGATCGCGGCGCCGACCAGACCGGCCCGGCGGGTGAAGGAGGCGAAGATCATGCCTTGGTTTCCCAGAACGCGTCCTCGAACTCGGGACCGTAGATATCGATCAATTGCTTGGTGTCGAGGCTGGTCGACGGGCCGTCATAGACGACCTTGCCGGCTTTCAGCGCGATGACCCGGTCGCAATAGCGGATGGCGTAGTCGACCTGGTGCAGGGTGACGATGACGCCCAGGCCGTCGCGCTTGTTTAGTTCGACCAGCAACTCCATCACCTTGCGGGCCGAGACCGGGTCCAGCGAGGCGACCGGCTCGTCGGCCAGGATCCCCTTGGCACCCTGAACCAGGGCCCGGGCGATGGCGCCGCGCTGCTGCTGGCCGCCCGACAATGTGTTGGCGCGCTGGGCGGCGTAGTCGGCGACACCCACCCGGTGCAGGGCCGCCATGGCCCGGTCCTTGTCCGCCTTCGGCCAGGCCCCGAACACGCCCTGCCAGCCTGGCAGACGACCCAGGGCGCCAAGCATGACATTGGAGAACAGGCTCAACCGTCCGACCAGATTGAACTGCTGGAAGATCATGCCCAGCTTCTGGCGCGCGGCGCGGACGGCGCCGGTGGTGCGGCCGTTCTTCTGGACGCAGACGCCGAAGACGTCGATCTGGCCCGACCCCGCGTCGATCGTCTGCAGGCCGGTGATCGAACGCAACAGGGTGGACTTGCCCGAGCCGGACGGACCGATCAGGGCGACCATCTCTCCGGCGGCGACGGACACGGAGACGCCGTCCAGCGCCTTCCGTGTTCCGAAGGTCTTGGACACGTCGCGGGCCATGACTAGGCCGGCCACGAGGGGGCCGGGCGCGGCGCTGGCGGCGGATGAATTCATGAACTCGCTGACGGCGGATGGAAGGACAGGCGCCGGATCACGCGACGCGCGTGCTCCGGCCCTCCCTATTGCCACGACGCCCGCGCCGCAGTCCAGCGCGCCTGCGCTTCAGTAGTCCTGGCCGCTGTCGCCCGTATCCCCAGAGCTGGACGTGTCCTCGTAGTTCGAGGTGTCCTCGACGGGCTCTTCGTAGCCGCTGTCGCCAGAGGCCGCGGCGTCGCGCTCGGCCTCGGCCTGCTGCTGATACTCAACCTCGGCCGCCGCCTCTTCGTTGGCGACATCGCGCTCCGCCTCGACCTGCTGCTGGTAGTCGGCCTCGTCCTGGGCCGCCTGATCGGCCGCCATCTCGTCCCCGACCAAGGCGGCGTAGTAGTCTTCCTCGAAGACCTCGGCGGCGTACTCATAGCCGTAGTCTTCGGCGAAGGCGTCCGCGTTATCGGCGTAATATTCCTCGACCGCCACGTCCCAGTAGCCGTCATCATAGAAGCTTTCGTCGGACCAATCCGGAATGTCACCGTAATACTCGACCCACTCGGCATAGGAAATTTCGTCGACGTAGTCCTCGTAATAGACCTCGATCCAGTCATCGATCACGTATTCGTCGCCGTAGTCGATCCAGGGTTCCCACACCTGCCATTGGGCCGGTTGATAGACGATCCAGTCGACGAAATAGCTGTCCGGCAGGGTGTAGCCGAACTCGTAGGTGTCGTTGACGAAGGTGGCGCCCCGGCTTCCCTTGGCGATCCGCTTGGCCCCCGGCGCCCAGCGGATGACGTCCAGGCCCTTGATCTGGCCTGCCTTGCCGTCGATCACGAGGCGGACCTGGTTGCCGGTCTTGCCGACCGCATCGACGACATAGGTCGATCCGCGACGCCTCACGTTCTGGGGCGTGAAGCCCCGGTCGGTCAGCACCTTGTTCACGCCGCCCGGCGACAGAGCCTTACCGGGCGGCGGCGCGTGCTCGACGGCGGCCTGCTGGGCCGCATTAATCTGAGGCGCTGCGGCCTCGTCCTTCTTGCCGCACCCGGCGATCATCAGAAGGGCGGCGACGGCCGCTGTCGTCCAGACGTTTATCGATTTCATTTCAAGGCCCCCGGCGCTCCCGACCCTGTCCCGGCCGAACGCGCTAACCCTAAAGCGTCATTTTCGAATGGTCGAGTTCGGCGAACGTTGAATCTGGTTCCGTCAGGCGACGCCGGGGGTCGCCCGCGTGGTCATGAAGAAACCGCTTTACATGACAGTCTCGCGACCCTAAATGCGCGGCTTCCGGCGGACCCCGTGGTCTGACTTTGCGCTGCTAACGCCGGTCTGGGTTTAACAATTACAGGGGTTTACGTGAATTGCGCACGTATCCATTTCCCCTGGACCTGGTCCGCGAGCGGTCCCCCGAACGTCCAGTCGCACTCGTGCGTCCGCGTTCGGTCTCCGTTGCGGCGCGCTGGTTCCAGGATAATCTAAAGGCTGACGTCTTCTATGCTGTGAAGGCCAACCCTTCACGCTGGGTCATCGAGGCCCTGAAGGACGCCAGGATTCGCGGCTATGATGCGGCTTCGATCGCCGAGATAGAACTCGTGCGCTCCGTCGATCCCGACGCGCGCATCTCATTCATGCACCCGGTGAAGAGCCGGTCTGCGATCACCCGCGCCTATTTCGATCACGGCGTCCGCACCTTCTCGCTCGACTGCGAGGACGAGTTGCAGAAGATCCTCGACGCCACCGGCGGCGCGACGGATCTGAACCTGCTCGTGCGTATGGCGGTTTCCGCCGACGGTGCAGCCTACTCCCTCTCGGGCAAGTTCGGCGTCTCCGCCGATCAGGCCCCGGCCCTGCTGCTGTCCGTTCGTCGGGCGGTCAAGGAGGGGCTGATGGGCGTCTGCTTCCACGTCGGATCGCAGTGCATGCGCCCGACCGCCTATCAGGCCGCCATGGCCCAGGTCGGTCGCGCCATCTCGCGCGCGGGCGTGATCGTGGACATCGTCGACATCGGCGGCGGCTTCCCCTCGGTCTATCCGGGCATGGTCCCGCCGGACATGAGCGAATACGCCGACGCCATCCACCGGGGCTTCAACGACATGCCCGTGTCGGAAACGACCGAGCTGTGGTGCGAGCCCGGCCGGGCCCTGGTCGCCGAATCCTCTTCGGTCCTGGCGCGCGTGGACCTGCGCAAGGGTGACGCCCTCTATCTGAACGACGGGTCCTATGGAGCGCTGTTCGACGCGACCCATTCGCGCTGGCCCTTCCCGACCAAGCTGGTCCGGGACGGCGAAAGCTCGGACGATCTCAAGCCGTTCCAGTTCTACGGACCGACCTGCGATTCGATCGACCATATGCCGGGTCCGTTCTGGCTGCCGGCCGACATCCGGGAAGGCGACTTCATCGAGATCGGCATGCTCGGCGCCTACGGTGTCGCCATGTCGACGGGCTTCAACGGCTACGGCGAGCACGACGTCGCCATGGTCGAGGACCCCCCGATGGCCTCGCTCTACGGGCTCGCGCCCCGCTCCATCCCGACCGTGCGCACCACGGCGGAAGAGCAGGCCCGCAAGATCGTCCGCCTGTCGCGCCCGAAGGGCAAGGCAGGCCAGCGGAGGAAGAGCCGCAAGTAACGTTGGCTTGTGAACGGCGCGGGTCGGCGCCACACCTTCCCGAAAGGCAACGCTTGGGAGGGGTGTGATGTCCGACTCGTCCGGTCCGTCCGATCCGGGGCCCAGTGTCGACTACGGCGCACCGGGGCCCAGCCATCAGCAGATGATGCATGACATGGCTCATGCTGAGTTCATGGCTTCGGATCCCTCGGTCAAGCCGTGGGACGGACGCCGCACAGTCCTGATCGGCTATGTCCTGTGGTTGTTCCTCGGCTGGATCGGAGGACACCGCCTCTACGTCGGCCGCTGGAAATCGGCGCTCGGCATGGCCGCGGCGGGGTTTGTGACCTGGATCATGACCGAGATGCTCGGTCCTTACCTGGGGATCCCCATGACGATCTGGTGGATCTTCGACGCCGTCCTGATCCCCGGCTGGATCCGGCAGGCGAACGAGGCCAACGCGATGAAACCGACGATCGTCGAAACGGTCTGACCTTCGTCACGTTTCCTGACTAGACGACACACAGCAGCCCGTCGCTCCGTCCGGGCCGCTGTTGATTTTGACGACGGGCGCTCAAACCAAAGGGAAACCCTTGCAATGAACGCACCCGTTCAAAAGAACACCAAGGCCGAGCTGCTCCAGAACGTCGTCGAACACATCGACATCACCTCGTTCGATGCCCGTCCGATCGTCGATGCCATGCGCAAGATGAGCTTCTCGTCGCGTGACACCGCCCGCGCCGCCGACATCTTCTCCATGGCCATCGAGGACAAGGACTGCTCGCCGTGGCTGATCCTGGCCGGGTCGACCTCGGCTGGCGGCTGCATGCATGTGTACCGCGACATGGTGAAGTTCGGCATGATCGACGCGATCGTCGCCACCGGCGCCTCGATCGTCGACATGGATTTCTTCGAGGCCCTCGGCTTCAAACACTATCAGGCCGCCGGCGAGGTGGACGACAACGTCCTGCGCGAGAACTACATCGACCGGATCTACGACACCTATATCGACGAGGAAGAGCTCCAGAACTGCGATCACACCATCCTGGAGATCTGCAACGCCCTGGAGCCGCGCGCCTATTCCAGCCGCGAGTTCATCTGGGAAATGGGCAAATGGCTGTCGGAGGGAAATGCGAAGAAACCCGGCAGCCTGATCCAGACCGCCTATGAAGAAGGCGTGCCGATCTTCTGCCCGGCGTTCGTCGATTCCTCGGCCGGCTTCGGTCTGGTCAAGCACCAGAAGGAACGGATCGCAGCGGGCAAGCCCTATCTGATGATCGACGCGGTCGCCGACTTCCGCGAACTGACCGACATCAAGATCGCGGCGGGCGTCACCGGCCTGTTCATGGTCGGCGGCGGCGTGCCCAAGAATTTCGCCCAGGACACGGTCGTCTGCGCCGAGATCCTCGGTGTCGAGGCCGAGATGCACCGCTATGCGGTCCAGATCACGGTCGCCGATGTCCGCGACGGGGCCTGCTCGTCCTCGACGCTCAAGGAGGCCGCCTCCTGGGGCAAGGTCCAGACCACGCATGAACAGATGGTCTTCGCCGAAGCCACCACCGTGGTGCCATTGATCGCTTCGGACGCCTGGCACCGCGGCGCCTGGAAGAACCGCGACAAGCGCCGCTGGGCCAAGCTGTTCGGGAAGTAGGAATCCTCCCCCATCGGGGGGAGGGGGACCGCGAAGCGGTGGAGGCGGCCGGCCGCGCACGCCGTCGTTTGCATTAAGCCCCCTCCGTCACGGCGCTAAGCAGCGCCGCGCCACCTCCCCCAGAGGGGGAGTATCTACTGCCCGCTGACTTCGCGGACCGCCCTCATCAGGCTCTCGACCACCCGGGCCGTCTCCACGTCGGACCACTCGCCCGGCTTCATGATCACGGCCTGGCGCAGCGTGTGCAGCGCCTCCTTGACCACGTCCGGCGTCTGTTCGCCCGAGACCAGCCGCGCCGCGAGCGCCATGCGCTGCATGACGCCGTCGACGGCGGTACGGTTCTCGTTCAGCCAGGCCTGGCCGGCCTCCGTCAGGGTGAAGATGCGCTTGCCGGCAGAGTCCTCCACCCCCGCGATCAGGCCTTCGTCGGCCAGCATCGACAGGGTCGGATAGACGACGCCCGGCGACGGCGCATAGGCCCCGCCGAACATCGCCTCGATCGCCTTGATCAGGTCGTAGCCGTGGCGCGGCTCCTTCTCGATCAGGGCCAGGGCGACGATCCTCAAGTCGCCCGGCCCGAACATGCGGCGGCCCGGGCCGCCGCGTCCGCCGAACATTCCGGGCCCGCCGAAACGACCCCGTCCATGGCCCCGGCCTTCACGACCGCGCCCCTCGCCCTCCGGCCCGCAGCGATGCTCGCGCCAGCCGTGTTTCCGTCTGTGATGTCCGAACATGGAGTGTCCTTTCTCGCTCGTCATGTCTTGAAGATATATCGTGGCTAACGAAAATCAAGTAGCCGATATATCTTTTGTCTCACTCTTCGGAACCGACGGTCGCACCGCGCCTTCCTCCAATACTGAATGCAGGAGCCTTCAATGACCGACGCCAAGCCCGAGACCCCCGAGGCGATCGAAGCCGAGGACATGGGCGAACGTCCTGACCTGGGCCGGACGCCGGACGCCCTCGCCGACGCCCTGACCGGCAGCGGCGTGGGCTCCGATACACGTGCGGGCTCGCTGCAGGGCGGAGCGGCCACGGGCTCGGACGACGACCCCGATCAAGCCGCCGTGGACCGCATCATGGCCGATCAGGGCCGGGCGAGCACCGACCCCCAGTCGCCCTCCGACGTCGATCCGAACGGCATCGCCAACACCGGCGTCGGCCCCGACGAATCGGACGCCGATCCCGCCAAGGGCCGGCGGCCTGCGGATGAAGACGCAGCGACCGGCTGAACGCCTTGCTGCCGCCCCACCGATGGGCCACGGTGCAAAAAGAACAGGTCTCAGGGACGACACGGGATGAAGCGTATTCTGGCGGTTCTCGCACTGACGTGCGCGGCTCTATTGCCCGCGGCGTGCGGCCCGAACGCCGAGCCCCCTGCGGCCGCTGAAGGTCCCGCGGCGGCCGCACCGGCGGAAACGGCCCCAATGGCCGACGCCACCGCCAAACCCGCCGCGGCTGCCGCAGGCCCTCTCGCCGCCCCTGGAGCGCCCGCCTTCGCCGCCCTCTATCCCGGCGCGACGATGGACGCTCCGGCGATCACCGCGTCCGGCGCTTCGGGTCCGGGTGGCATCGCGACCTATACGACCGACGCCGATCCCGACGCCGTCATCGCCTTCCACCGCGCACGCGCCGAGGCTTCCGGCCTCTCCTCAGCCATGGCCATGAACCAGGGCGAGGCTCGCGCCTACGGAGCCGCCAGCCCCGACAGCAGCGCCAGCCTCCAGGTCGTCGCCTCCGCCACCGATGACGGGCCAACCTCGGTGCAACTCAGCTGGAGCGCCGGCAGGTGAACCGCGCCGCCCTGATGGTCGCGGCCGCCTGTGTCCTCGCCACTCCAGGCAGCGCTTCGGCGCCCGCGCAGCAGGCCACGACGGCCGCAGCGCCTGCCAGCTATCTGGATCACGCGGCTATTCAGGCGCTGGCGGACACCGTGCCGCCCGCGCCCGTCGAGGGTTCCGCCGCCGCGCTGGCCGACATCGCCGCCTCCGACCGTTTGCGAGCGCTGGAAGACACCGACCGCTGGATGCTGGCGACCCGCCACGCCGAGGTGCGGCCCGCTCTGGCCCTGGCCCATTTCGACTGCGCCCTCGGTTTCCGTGTCACGGCCGAGGACTCGCCCCGGCTGGTGTCGATCCTCGAACGCGTCCTGCACGATGCCAACGAGGCCGCCGAACTGGCCAAGGCCCGCGCCTTTCGTCCCCGCCCCGTCGCCGCCGACCCGGAGCGTCCGTCGTGTCAGGTCGTCTCCCCCGCCGGACGCGCCAGCCCCTCCTACCCCTCAGGCAGCGCCACCGTCGGCGCCGCCTATGGCGAGGTCTTCGCCGCCCTCGCCCCCGACCATGCCGCCGAGGCCGGGCGCATCGGGCATGAGATCGCGGTCAGCCGCATGGTCTGCGGCATGCACTATCCGTCCGACGTCGCCGAGGGCGAGACACTGGGCAGGGCCGCGTTCCGGCAGATTGCCGCCACGCCCGCCTTCGAAGCCGACGCCATCGTCGCCCGCCAGGAGATCGCCCGCGCCCGCGTCGCCGGTCTGACCAGCCCCGCCTGCGCCGCCGAGCGCGCCGCCCTGGCCACGCCCCTGCCCTGACCTACGCGGGTCGCGGCGCCGTCAGGGCGCCGTAGAGGTCGGTCCGCCGGTCGCGGAAGAAGCCCCATGCCGCCCGGTGTCGATCGAGGAAGTCCCGGTCGAAGGTATGGACCAGCGCGCCTTCGTCGTCCGCGCCGAAGCTCTCGACCAGGTCGCCCCGGTGATCCGAGATGAAGGAGTGGCCGTAGAAGCTCTGGCCCGCCTCGGTCACCGTTTCATGGCCGATCCGGTTCGCGCCCACGACGGGGACGACGTTCGACACCGCATGACCCTGCATGGCCCGGCGCCAGGGCTCGGCCGTGTGCAGTTCGGCGTCATGCGGCTCCGACCCGATCGCCGTCGGATACATCAGCACCTCGGCGCCCATCAGCATCATCGCCCGCGCCGTCTCGGGGTACCACTGGTCCCAGCAGATGCCGACGCCGACCCGTCCGAAGCGGGTGTCCCAGACCTTGAAGCCCGTATCCCCCGGGCGGAAATAGTATTTCTCCTGATAGCCGGGGCCGTCGGGGATGTGGCTCTTGCGATAGACGCCCAGCGGCGAGCCGTCGGCGTCCAGCATGACCATCGAGTTGAAATAGTGCGGCCCCTCGCGCTCGAAGATCGAGACGGGGATGGCGACGCCCAATTCCCGGGCCACATCGGCCATGGCGATCACCGCCGGATGCTCGCGCCACGGATACGCCGTGCCGAACCACTTCTCCTCCTGCGAGACGCAGAAATACGGTCCCTGGAACAGCTCCGACGGCAGGATGACCTGCGCGCCCTTCGACGCCGCCTCGCGCACCATGTCGGCGGTCTTCCTGATGTTCGCCTCCATGTCCTCGCCGTAGGAGGTCTGAAGCGCGGCGACCGAGATGGTTCGAGTGGTGAGTGACGAGTGGCGAGTGGCGAGAGCGCTCATTTGCGTCGATCCTCCAGCTTGGCGATCAGGCCAGCCAACATCCTGCTGATTTCATCGGCGGCTTCCAGCAAAGGCCCAAGCTGGGCCTCCTCAAGGTAGCTCAAACGTCGACCGAGCATGAGCTGGGTTTCCGCTTCCGCCAGAGAACCTCGTGCGATCGAAAGGAAACGTAGAAAGTCCGCAGTGCTCCGGCGCGCGCATCCTTCGGCGATATTCGAAGGAACCGAGACGGCGGCGCGTCGCAACTGACTGGTCAGGCCGAACCGCTCTTCGGACGGCCAGGGCCGCGTCGCTGCGGAAACCCGCTCAACCCAGTCGAGCGCCTTCTGCCAGACAAGGAGATCGCGATAGTGGCGAACCTCGCCGCCCGCCACTCGCCACTCGCCACTCATTCGGGCTCCTGCTGGGAGATGCAGTGGAAGGATCCGCCGCCCGTCAGGACGTTGATCGACGGCGACAGGATGATCTCGCGGTCCGGGAAGACGGAGGCCAGAGCCTCGCCCGCCATCCGGCCTGCCGCCTCATTTCCATAGGTCGGCACGACGACCGCGCCGTTGGCAATGAGGAAATTCATGTGGCTGGCCGGGATCGGCTCTCCGTCCTCGTTCTCCAGCCGCCCCGGCGATGGAATACGCACGACCTTGAACCCGGCGTCTGACAGGTCGCGGGCGCAGGCGTCGTAAACGTCTGTGTTCGGATCATCGTGTCCGAAGGCGATCGGACAGGCCACGACGCCCGGTGCGACGAAGCGGGCCAGGTTGTCGACGTGACCGTCGGTGTGGTCGTTCATCAGACCGTCGCCCAGCCAGAAGACACGGGTGGCGCCCAGCGCCTCGCCCAGCAAGGCCTCGGCCTTCGCCTCGGTCCAGCCGATGTTGCGGTTCGGGTTCAACAGGCACTGGCGCGTGGTCAGGATCGTCCCTGCCCCGTCGTGGTCCAGAGCGCCGCCCTCAAGAATGAAGTCGTTCCGGCACAGCGGCGTGCCCGACTGTTCGCCGATCTGGTCCGCGACCGTGTCGTCGAACTCCATCTCGAACTGGCCGCCCCAGCCGTTGAAACGGAAGGCCGCAGCCGTCTTGGAGCCTTCACCGAAGATCGGCCCGGTGTCTCTCAGCCAGATGTCGCCGAACCGACCCGGCACGACGGTCACACCGGCTACGCCGTCGAACCGCGCCCGGGCGTCCGCCAGCGCCTCCTCACTGCCGATCATCAGCTTGACCTGCTCGCGTCCCGGTCCCGCCAGGGCGCGAACCAGGGCCTCCACCTCGGCCTGGGCCTGGTCGAGATTGTCCACCCACAGTGCTTCATGGCTGGGCCAGCCGACCCACATCGCCCGGTGCGGCGACCATTCGGCGGGGATCGGCGAGACGGCCATGGGCGGAAGACTTCCTTGGTGAAACGGCAGTGGACCGCGCCAGATAGCGACCCCCTCACCCCACTTCAATGCCGGGGGCCGCCGGCGGGTTCAGGGCAAAGAAAAAGGGCGGCCCCGCGAAGGGCCGCCCCGATCCATTTCAGTCCGGGGTTAGAGCCTAGAAGCTCGTGCCCAGGGTCAGCATCATCGTGCGCGGCGCACCGAGCGAGAAGGTGCGAACCGTGCCGGCGCGGTTGATGACGCCCGCGCCCGGATCGATGTCGACGGCCAGGGCGTTGTTGCCCGACGAGATCGACGCCGGATACTCTTCGTCGAACAGGTTCGTGACGTTGAACTGAACGAAGGCGTTACGGATGCCGAAGGTGTCGGTCAGGTCGTAGCGGCTGTCGAAGTCGACGGTGACGTAGGAAGGCGTCTTTTCATCGTTGACGTCGGTGGTGAAGCGTTCACCGACATACTTGCCTTGCAGGCCCAGCGACCAGGCCTCGGTCACGTCCCAGTTGGCGCGCAGGCTGTAGGTCCACTCCGGCGTTTCAACCAGCGACTTGCCGGTGGTCGGCAGGAAGGTACCGGTGCCCAGGGGCACGTCGTCCTGGACTTCCGAGGTGTTGTACGAGGCCGAACCGCCGACCGAGAAAGTGTCGGTCAGGGCGTACTCGAACTGGGCGTCGACGCCCGACTGCTCCACCGAACCCAGGTTCCGGTCGATCGACAGGTTGAAGGTCGGCGAGGCCGGATCGTTGTCGAACGACGTCACGATGCGGTTCTCGAAAGACACGTACCAGGCCGCGATCGAGGCGATCAGGGTCGAGGAGGTGTAGCGGTAGCCCAGGTCGTAGGACTTGGAGGTCTCCGGCTGAACGGACGAGAAATCCAGGGCGCCCGAGGCGTTGCGAACCGGCTGGTACAGGTTGTCGGTACGCGGCAGCGAGATGCCTTCGGCATAGCTGGCGTAGACCGAGTTGTTCTCCAGGAAACGATAGCTCGCGCCCAGGCTCGGCAGGATGGCGTCATACTTCAGGGTCTGGGCGTAGGGACGGATGTACTGGCCCGTGCCGGTCGAGGCGAAGTTCACGTTACCGTTGGCCAGGGTCGCCGAAGGCGTTTCGGTCGTGCAGCGCACGGTCGAGGTGCCGCTCAGCGAGAAGCAGAACTGGTTCAGGTCGCGGGTGAAGAAGGGTGCGCGAACGCCCAGAGTGACCGACAGGGCGTCGTCGAAGAACTGGCCCCGGTATTCGGCCGAGATCTGGTTCAGCAGGGCGATCGAGAAGCGATCGCGACCGCGCAGGTAGGAGCCGTCGCGGCCGTTGATGCGCAGGGCTTCGTTGCCCCAGGTGTTTTCACCGCCGAACACTTCGGGAACCGAACCATCGGCATTGTAGCGGGTGGCTTCGTTCGTCTGGCGGTGACGACCGTAGTCGTTGGTGTACGAGACACGGACGCGGTGATCGTCGTTGATGTCCCACAGCAGCGAGGACAGCACGCCGTAGCGGCGCGTGTTGGTGTTGTTCGGGGTATAGAGGCCGACGTTGTCGCAGCTGTCGCCGTCGCCGTTCAGGTCCACGCCGGTGTTCAGGATCGCGGCGGCGGCGCACTGGGCGGCCGTGGTGAGCGCCGCGTTGTTGGTCGTATTCTGGTCCAGACGATCGTCGCGCTCGCTGGTCAGGGTGTAGCCGCCGCCGTTGGCGATGACGTACTGGAACGAGGGGTCGATGGTCAGGCGAATACTGTCAGTCAGGCCGTAGCTGAACTGGCCGCGGATGTTGCCCGTGTTCGAGGGGTTGATCCGGGTGCGGTGGTCGTTGGTGCAGCTGCCCGTCGCGTTGCCGCCGAAGTAAGTGATGATGCTGGAGCCAGTCGCTTCGTTCTGCACCGTGCCGCTGACGCCGGCAGGACGGAAACAGGCGATGTCGTTCTCGGGCTTAAGGCCGAGGTTGAACTGCGAGAGGTTGATGAAGGTGTTGTAGGAGTTGTTGCGGTTCTCGTTCCAGTGGAAGGCCAGGCTGGCGAAGTCGCCGTCACCCAGGTCCTGGAATACGCGGCCGTTGTACTGCTTCTTCTCCAGGTCGCCCGGACCCTTCCACTTGTCGTAGTTGGTGTAGGAACCGGTGATGAAGGCGGTCGTGCCCCAGGGACCGAAAGCGCCCGTATCGAAACGGCCGAAGACACGGCCGTAGTTGAAGGAGCCGATCGAGGTGCGGATCTGGGCGCCCATTTCTTCCAGCGGACGCGCGGTCGTGTAGGAGATGGTGCCGCCGCTGGCAGAGGCGGTCGGGCTGTCGACGTCGGCCGAACCCTGGTTGACCGAGGCGCGGTCGATGATTTCCGAATCGACCTGCTGGTTGGAGAACACCGCGTAGTTGCCGGTGTCGTTCAGGGGGATGCCGTCGAACGTCAGCGAGACGCGGTTGCCGTCGAAGCCGCGCAGACGGATGTTGCCGCCCGAGTTGCCATAGGGGTCGTTGTTGGTGAAGTTCAAACCGGGGACGTTGTTCAGCAGGGCAATGACCGACTGACCGGACTGCTGGCGGCTGATGTACTCTTGCGTGATGGTCGAGCGGGTCTTGTCGACCGTCTGGGCGACGACGGCGCCCGAGATGGTGCGCGGGCCGCGGGTGCCGGTGACGACGACGGTGTCGACCACGGTGCCTTCAGCGGCGTCCGTGCCCGACGACTGGGCCGAGGCGGCGCCGGCGAGCAGCATACCGCTGACCAGGGCGGTCGTCGCCCAGAGCGCACGAGTGCGAGAGTTCATTTTGTATCCCCAGATGGTGCGGGTCAGCGCCCGGCGCGCGTCAGAATGCGGCCAGAGAGGGCCGCGAACGTCTAAATCTCGCCCCCTCTACGGCCGGTCTCGGAACCATCGACGACAGTGGTGTGACACTGGCGTGACAGCGTCGGGGGGTGACCGCGGCGCCACACTCCCGATTCCTGAAAGACTCAGCCGCCCCAGACCGCCCGCAGCCGCGCTTCACGGCCGCAGAAGCGACTGTATCCTCCATACCTCAAGGGATTCAGGCGCGCGAAATCCTGGTGATAACTTTCCGCCGGCCAGAAACGGGCTGCGTTTCGGACCGGCGTCACGAAGCGTCGTTCGCCGACGACCACCACGGCCGCCGCCCGCGAGGCGTCGGCCGTGGGCCGCTGGGCCGCTGTCGCGAACACGGCTGTGACATAGGACGGCCCCTGATCGCAGAACTGGCCGTCGGGGTCCGTAGGGTCGATGGTGCGCCAGAATCGATCGACCAGCTGGCGATAGGTGATACGGGCAGGGTCATAGGTGACCTGCACCGCCTCAACGTGGCCGGTGCCGCCCCGAACGACCGCATCATAGCTCGGATTGGCGACCGTGCCGCCTGCGAACCCCGACACCGCCGAGACGACGCCCGGCATATGCTCGAAATTGGCCTCCGTCGACCAGAAGCAGCCGCCGGCGAACAGGGCTGTCTCGCGCCGCCCGCTATCCGGAGCGCCCTGGGCCGCCGGGGCGCTGGCGGCGGGCTCGCCCTGTGAACAGGCGGCGATGCCTATCACGACGACCACGGCAAATCGGGACAAGAGCGACGACATGCGGAAACCTCCGGCGCCGCCCCTGGATCGCGGCGGCCAAGATCCCAGCTACGTCGGGACGCGCCATCCGGATACAAGTCTCACAGCGAAATCATCTCGCCGCCTCCGACGCGGCCTTCCCTGCACCTTCGGCGGGACAGGCGGCAGTATTTGCGGTTCGGTACTGCTGGAAGATTGCGGTTTGCGGTTCGGCATTCGGGCGAGGACACGGACCGCTCGTTCTAGCGGGCGGCTGCGAACCGTCTTGCGAGGGCCCGGGCCGTGGGTTTGAGGGCCTTGGGTTCGTGGTAGTTGCCGTTGACCTGGGTACGGTTGATGACGTGGGCCTTGAACCGTTTGTAGAGGTCGTCCTCGGGCGGCGCGGGGCGGGTCCAGAACCCATCGATCGGCTGTTGGTCGGTCAGGCCGTCGATGTCGAAGAAGGCCTCGCCCAGCACCTTGACCGGGGTCGAGAAGCCCAGGGCCGAGAGGGCCGCAGAGGAGTTGTTGACCACCATCCCCGAGGAGGCCCGGCACAGGGCGGCCAGGTTACCGCCGTCGATGAAGTCGACACGGTCGGCGATGCCGCGTTCGACCGCCAGCACATGGGTCATGCGCTTCAGATCGACCAGGCCGGGATCCAGCGGGTGGTTCTTGATCACCAGCCGCGTCTCGGCGTCCGCATGCCTGGCGAACGACGTCAGGACCTCCGCCAGGAAGGCGGTGTTGTCGGCGTAGTGGGAGTAGCGCAGCAGCTGGGCATCGCCCTCGCGCTGCAGGCAGGCCAGGAAGAAGGGGCCCCGCGCGCGGATCACCTGGGCGTCCGACTCGGTCCTGGACCGGAAGGCGAGCTGCAGATAGCGCCGCACATGGCCCACGAACTGCAGCCAGGGCGACTGGGTGTAGGGATAGACGTAGCGGCGGAACACCAGACGGCCCAGCGGCTGGGCGGCGTGATACAGGCTGATGTTGATGACGTGGTGCGGCAGGATCTTGCCCACCGGCCGGGTCGGCAGCATTTCGGGGATCGGGGGATCATAGGCCGTGCGCTCTCGCGGCAGGCCGGAGGAGGCGTTGACCCCGTTCTCCTCGACCGTGATCCAGTCGGGACGGAAGTAGCCGTTTTCCAGCACCCAGATACGCAGCGGATAAATCCGGTCCGGTTCCACGGCGGTGGCGGCCTTGAGCTTCCCGGCCTGGGAGAGGACGCCCTGGTTATAGGGACCGCCCTCGCCGAACACGATCACGTCGGTCAGGCCCTGGTCCTGGACCAGCCTGGCCAGCCGGGCGGGCCAGCGGCGCACGTCCCCGGTGTAGGGCTGGGCCCCCGAACGCCGCCAGTAGGCCGCGTCCCCGGCGTTGAACAGCATCCGCGCCACCGAGGCGCCCTCGGCCGTCAGCTGTTCCGCCAGCATCCGGCCGAAGGGACCGAACGGTGCCGTCACGATCAGAAACCGGCGGCCCGCCAGCGACTGGCCGGGGCGCGAGCGGAGGCCGGAGGCGGCCGGCGCCTGCAAGGCGGTCGGGACGACCGGAACGGTCTCGACGACGCGCACGGATTCACGCGCCGCCGGACGGCGGGCCGATTCGCCCGGGGCGCGTCTGGGAGTGATGCGAATGTCCACCATGGTCAGGACCGGCTCACGCGAAGTCTTCGGGACGGAATGAACCGCTCAATGCCCCGCCCCCGATCCGGCGTCCCGAGCCAGACCCGCCGACGCCCAAGGGCGACGCGGCTCCGTCGAAAGACCGGACAAAAGGGTCGGAACTCTGACATGGCAGCCTTTGTCGCTGGCCTCGTCATGCGGATCAACCGACTTGTCCAAAAAAGCGAGTGGGTGTTAGAAATTTCACGAAATCTTCCAGCGACATCGGACGAATTCCATGCCTCACAATGCCTTTGAAGGGGCTCGAAAGGCCGTGGCGCGGGCCGTGTCGCTTGAAGCGAGACTTTCTGGCAACGCCACCCGGAAACGCGAAACCGCCGGCTTCCCGAGGGGGAGAACCGGCGGTCCATCACAGGATCATAAGCAGGGAGAGCCGTCTTCCGGAAGGTCGCCCTTCCCGTCGCACCGACGCCCCCCGGCGTCTTCCAGTCAGCCTGGTTCGGATCCCGATCCTTGCGGGATCGGGATCCTTGTCCAGGCGTCCTAGAAGTTGATGCCGATGGTGGCGCGACGGTTCAGAGGCTCGCGAACGCCGTCGGCGGTCGCACGGGCCAGGCTGGTTTCACCCTTGCCGTCGAGAGCGATGACGCCGCCGGCGACGCCTTGAGCGACCAGGGCGTCAGCCACGGTGCGCGAACGACGGTTCGACAGGCCCACGTTATAGGCGGCCGAGCCGGAGGTGTCGGCGTAGCCGACGACCAGCACGCGCGTCGGACGACCCGACTTGGCGTAGTTGGCGGCCTGCGTGACCACCGAACGGGCTTCGGCCGTCAGGTCCGAGCGATCCCAGTCGAAGTAGACCACGAACTCACGCGCGACCGGAGCCGGCGGAGGCGGCGGAGGCGGCGGAGGAGGCGGGGGCGGGGGAGGCGGGGGAGGCGGCGGCGGCGGCGGCGGGGGCGGGGGCGGCGGAGCGTCGGCTGCGCCGAAGGCGTAGCGCAGACCCAGGGTCACCGTGTGGCTCTCGTCGTAGTCGCCATCGAACGTGCCGTAGTTGTTCACGGCCGCCGTGGAGTTCGT
>NZ_JAFCTT010000021.1:0-60278 GCF_049896165.1 Brevundimonas sp. TWP3-1-2b1
GTCATGCCGGACTTGCCCTTGCCGCCGCGATGCTGGGTCCGATAGGCGTTCAGGGCGACGCGCTTGACGTAGCCGCCGTGGGTGACGGTGACGACCATGTCCTCGCGCGGGATCAGGTCCTCGTCTTCCAGTTCGAAGTCGCCTTCGCCGATGGTCGTGCGACGGGGCACGGCGAACTCATCGCGCACCTTCAGAAGATCCTCGCGGATGATGGCGATGATGTTCTTGCGGTCCGACAGGATCGTCAGGTGGCCCTGGATGGTGTCGGCCAGGCCGCGCGCCTCGGCGAAGATGTCGTCGCGGCCGAGGCCGGTCAGGCGGCTGAGCGTCAGGCCAAGGATGGCGCGGGCCTGTTCGTCAGTCAGCTTCAGGCTGTCGCCGTCGATCAGGACGGAGCGTGGATCGGCGATCAGCTCGACGAGGGCGATCATGTCGCCGACAGGCCAGGCCTTGGCCTGCAGCCGCTCACGCGCCTCAGCCGGATCGGCCGAGGACCGGATGATGTGGATGACCTCGTCGATATTGGCCACGGCGACGGCCAGACCGACCAGGACGTGGCCGCGGTCACGGGCCTTGGCCAGCTCGAACTTGACGCGACGGACCACGACCTCTTCGCGGAAGTCGAGGAAGACCTCGAGCATCTTGCGCAGGCCCATCTGTTCCGGGCGGCCGTGGTTCAGGGCCAGCATGTTGACGCCGAACGACGACTGCATGGCGGTGTAGCGCCACAGCTGGTTCAGGATCACGTCGCCGGACGCATCGCGCTTCAGTTCAATGACGATCCGCATGCCCTGGCGATCCGATTCGTCGCGGACGTCGGAAATGCCTTCGAGGCGTTTCTCGCGGACCATCTCGGCGATGCGCTCGATCAGGGTCTGTTTGTTGACCTGGAACGGAAGCTCGGTGACCACGATGGCCTCCCGGTCCTTGCGGATGGTCTCGACCGAGGCGACGCCGCGCACGATGACCGAGCCGCGACCGTCGCGCAGGGCGTTGCGGGGCGCGGTGCGGCCCAGGATTTCCCCACCGGTGGGGAAGTCGGGACCCGGCACGATGTCCAGCAGGGCGTCGTCGGAGATGTTGGGGTCGTCCAGCAGGGCCACGGCCGCATCGACGATCTCGCCCAGATTATGCGGCGGGATGTTGGTCGCCATGCCGACGGCGATGCCGCCCGCGCCGTTGACCAGCAGGTTCGGGATCCGCGCCGGCAGGACGACGGGCTCCAGCTCCTTCTCGTCGTAGTTCGGCTGGAAATCGACGGTGTCCTTGTCGATGTCGTGCAGCAAGGCGCTGGCCGCCGGGGCCATCCTGGCCTCGGTGTATCGCATCGAGGCGGGCATATCGCCGTCGACCGAGCCGAAATTGCCCTGGCCGTCGATCAGCATCAGCCCCATCGAGAACGGCTGGGCCATGCGGACCAGGGCCATATAGACCGAGGCGTCGCCGTGCGGGTGGAACCGGCCGAGCACGTCGCCGACGACGCGGGCGCATTTCGAATAGCTGCGCTCGGGCGTCATGTTCAGGTCATGCATCGAGTAGAGGATACGACGGTGAACCGGCTTCAGGCCGTCACGGGCGTCCGGCAGCGCGCGGCTGACGATCACGCTCATGGCGTAGTCGAGGTAGGAGCGTTTCAGCTCGGCCTCGATCGAGATGATGGAAATGTCCGAGCCGCCCGAACCGGCTGGCGGTGCGGCGTTTTCGTAGCTGTCGTCGGTCAAGGATTTTAGGCTTTAGATGGCCGGAATCGGAACGTGATCCGCTATGACGATTTCTAGCACCCGTGGGCCCGCGAGGCAAAGTTTCGCAGGCTTTTTCACAGGCGCCCGGCCTATCCGTGAAAGGACCAAATCCATGCGCACCGCAGCCCTTGCCGTCGCCCTCCTCGCGGCCCCGCTGGGAGCCTGCGTCAGCGTCACCGCCAACGACTACGGCGATCACACGATGATGCGGGCGACGCCGGGTGACTTCGGCGAGGCGACCCTCGTCAACGCCTCCGGCGCGCGAATCGGCCGGGCCGTCCTGACGCAGGGCGCGACGGGCCTGCTGATCCGGATCGAGGCGACCGGCCTGACGCCGGGCTGGCATGGGGTGCATATCCACGCCGTCGGCGAATGCGCCGCGCCCTTCACCTCGGCCGGAGCCCATGTGAACCACGGCGAACCGAAGGCCCCGCACGGCCTGATGAACGCAGGAGGGCCCGATGACGGGGATCTGCCCAACATCTTCGCGGCGCCCGACGGCTCGGTCTCGGCGGAGCTGTTCACCAGCCGCGCCCGGATCGCCGACGAAGGCCCGGGTCAGTGGCTGTGGGATGCGGACGGCTCGGCCATCGTCATCCACGCCAAGGTCGATGACCATGTCAGCCAGCCGATCGGCGGCGCCGGCGACCGGGTGGCCTGCGGCGTGATGGCGGCGGGCTAGAGCCTGATCGTTTGAGACGGAAGCGCTTCGCGCTTCTCTCGAAAGCGTGAATCAGGCTCTCGCTGATAACTGGAGCAGGATCCACGGCATCAGCGGAATCGCGAAGCGATTCCTCTCCAGCCGATCCTGCTCTAGGCCTTCGCCGCGCCTGCCCGCAGGCCCCGCTCCGCGAGCGCGACCACAGCCACGCCGGCCATGGTCAGGGCGGCGCCGGTGAGGATCTGCGGCGTCAGCACATCGCCCAGCAGGCCCCAGCCGATGGCGATCGAGACCACGGGCGTGGCGAGGAAATAGGGCGTCACCCGCCCCGCCTCGCGCTTCTGCACCAGCCAGAACACCATACTGGTGGCAAAGACCGACGAGATGATCCCAGCCCACAGCATACAGACCCAGATCAGCGGCGTCGCGGCCCGCACAGCCTCGACCTGACCGGTCTCGAACATGGCCGAGCCGAACGCGAGGGTCGGCAGGGCGACAAAGGCGAGCAGCCCTTGCATCTTCAGCGGCGGGATCGAGGTGGTCCGGCGCGCGATCACGGTCGTAATCCCCCAGAAGGCCGCTGCAGCGATAATCACCAGGATGGCGGGCCAGTCATGCAGGGCATGGGGATCGGCCGACATCCAGGCGACGCCGATCAGCGACACGACCATGCCGATCAGGGCGGCGATCGACAGCCGCTCGCCCAGCAGCAGGAAGGCGAACAGGGCCGTGAAGGGGATCCAGAGCTGGGACGCGACCGAGACCGGGCTGACGTCTTCGGCCAGGGCGAACCCCAGATAGAGCAGACCGTAGTGCAGGGGTCCGCCAAGGATGACGATCAGGACCAGGCTCTTCCAGTTCGGAAAGGGCGGGCGCACGAAGGGGATCAGGCACAGGGCGGCGATGGAGAAGCGAATGGCTCCGGTCAGCAGCGGTGGCAGCACCTCGGTCGCCACCTTGGCGGCGGCATTGTTAGCCCCCCAGATCACCACGATGGCGGCGATCGCGCCGATCTCCATCAGGGACAGGGGGCTGTGGGGCTTGTCGGGAGTTACGGGCACGGACGGCCTATCGCATGCCCGAACAAAAACGTCGGCTCACAATGCATGAGCCGACGTTTCGATTGCGCTGGACCGGTCTGTTTAGAACGGGATGTCGTCGTTGAGGTCGTAGCTCTCCTTCGGGCCGGAGGGCTTGTTGGCGCCGCCGGTGGAGAAGCCCGAGGAGTAGTCGTCGTCGTTCGAGCGACCGCCCGAACCCTGACCGCCGCCTTGAGAAGCGCCGCCGCCGTCACGGCCGCCCAGCATGGTCAGCTGACCGTTGAAGCGACCGATGATGATTTCGGTGGTGTATTTCTCGACGCCGTCCTTGTCGGTCCACTTGCGCGTCTGGAGCGAGCCTTCGACATAGACGGTCGAGCCCTTTTTCACATAGTTTTCAACGACCTTGACGATGTTGTCGTTGAAGACCGAAACACGGTGCCATTCGGTCTTCTCCTTGCGCTCGCCCGATGACTTGTCACGCCAGGTCTCGGAGGTGGCCAGGGAGAAGTTGGCGATACGGTCGCCGTTCGGCATGGAGCGGATTTCCGGATCGCGACCCAGATTGCCGATGAGGATGACCTTGTTGACGCTTCCCGCCATGATGAAATTCTTTCTCTGATCGCTCCGGCGCGACTGTGCGACCGGGCTGAAAATCCTGGTCCCGCGAGGCGCGCCCGCGAAACCGTTAACACGTGTTCCGAGTTTGTTCTACTGTCCCGGGAACGAGGGCGGGGCGCGTTCCTCGACCACGACGCCCAGTTCGGTGACGCCACGCTCGATGGCGCCCGGCACCGCCAGGCGACCGTCGCCGGTCCGCGCCAAGGCGAAGAACCGCGCCCCCTCCAGCGTCCGCGCGAACGAGACGCCCCGACGGTCGACGAAGATGAACTGGCCCTGATAGGCGCCGGTGACCTCCTCGCGCGTGCTGCCCAGGCTGCGGAAACGCAGACGCATTTCCTCCAGCCGGGCGGCGCACATCTCGATCTGGACCTGATCACGCGCGACGACGTTGAAGACCGGCTCGCCCTCAGACTGCTCAACCGCATAGCAGACGCCGGTATCGGTCGGGGCCTTCACCGCCTGGGCGCAACCCGCGAGGAGCGGGATCGCCAGGATCGATGCGATCAGGATGGGGCGGATCATCAGTTCAGGCTCGGGAACTGGCAGCTGCGATCCTGGTCGGCCAGGATGCGGAAGCGCGTGTTGTCATTGGACTGTTCGACGCGCCGGGGCACCAGACGCAGGGTCAGGTTGCCGTGGCGGCCGTACTGGGCGTCGCCAGGGCGGACGCAGGTTCCCGCGTACAGGGCCTGGACGCACTGGTTCAGGCTCATCTGGCCCAGCTCACGCCAGTCCGAGCCGGTGAAGCGCAGGCAGGATGCTCCGGACGCACGCTCCACGCGCGGCTGGGGCTGCGGCTGGGGCTTTTCGGGCAGGGTCGTGTCGTAGGGATCGACGACGCCGCTGCCGGCTGTCCCGGCCGCATCGGGCAGGGCTGGCGGCGGGGCGAAGGACGCCGTAGGGGCGGCGGCGAGGGCGCCCGTCTCGTCGAGACCCACATCCAGGGCGTCCGTGGCCAGGCCGTTGCGTCGGGCGCAGTCGGACAGGGTCGCCATGCCGATGAACTGGCCATCGACAAAGCAGCGCAAGGCTCGTGTCGGCTCCAGCGACGGCGCATCGCCGACATTGACCGTCAGCCCGCCGGGGCCTTCGGTTTCCGGCGCTTTCGGTGCGGCCGGTTCACGGCTTCCGCCGAACACCAGGGCCAGCACCACGGCCGCCAGGACGGCGAGGCCCACACCGATGGCGATGATGACGCGATTGTCGTTGGGCAGTTGCATGAAGCGGAGCTCGCTGGGCGTCGGGCCTTGAAGGCCTCAATAACCCCGCCCCGCCCCGGGGCGTCAACTGCGAAGCGAAAACGGCGCCCGCTTATCCGGTCAGGCGGGCGAGCGCAGCCTGATAGTTGGCGAGCTGGTTGGTCAGATAGGCGGGGACGGGACCGGACGCCGAAGCAGTCGCGTCCTGGGGCGCCAGTCCGCGATAGGCGTCGCGGATGACCTTGAGCGCGCCCTGAAGCTTTTCGCCGGCCGCCGTGATCGCAGCCTCGTTGTTCAGGGTCAGGTTGCCGGGCAGGTCCAGGCCGAAAGTCTTCACACTGGTGTCGGCCGAGGCCAGCCCGACATAGCCCGCCGACAGGCCGAGCCCCATCAGGGCGTCCCTGCCAGTCTCGCCGGCGGTCAGGATCGCGCCGGTCTTGCCGTCCTTGGCCATGATCGACAGGCGCTGGACGCCGCCGGTGGTGGTCGTGGTCTCGCCGTCCCTGCCGGTGACCGCGCCGCCTTCGGAGGCGACGGTGACCTTCAGCTTGCCGCCGGACGCCACGCTGATCTTGCGGGCCAGGGTCGCCAGGGTGTCCTTGGCGTCGATGGTCACAGCCTGGGCCCGGCCGCCGTTGGCGGGCGTGATATAGAAGCGGTCGCCGACCCGCAGGGAGGTGGCGTCGGTCAGTTTTTTGGAATCGCTCTGGTCGATCTCGCCCTGCGGCAGGCCCAGACGGTCCAGGACGCTGGCCCCGCCGGACGCGACAGCCAGGGTCATCGGCCTGGCCTGGTCGCCGTCTCCGGACCAGGTGCGGGTGTATTCGACCGCGCCGGTCAAGGGGTCGAGCCGGGTCAGATAGGCCTTGGTCGGGTCCGTGTCCTTTGCGGCGGGATCGCGGTCGGCGATGCCGGTGATCCAGACCTTCCCGTCATGCACCTTCACGTCGGCGGCCGTGTCGTCGCCCGCGTCGCCGTACCAGCTCAGCCGATCGGTCCCGGTGGCCGTCAGGTCGGTGGAGATGGCGGCGACGAAGACGTCCTTGCCGCCCGAATGGGCCGTGGTCGTGGTCCCGGCAGCGAGACCGCTGTCGCGGCTGGTCCCGGTCAGGATGACCTTCCCGTCGGCGACGGCGATGCCGGCGATCTCGCCCGAAATGGCGCCGAGGTCACGCGTCGAGGCCAGGGTCGGCACGCCCTCCGCGTCCAGGGTGAAGCGGCGCACCACGGCGCGGCTGTCCTCGACGCCGGCTGTATAGAGGTTGGAGCCGTCGATGGTCATCGCATCGACGCTGTCGTCGCCGCCGGTGCCGAACTGGCTCTGGCCGATCGCCTTGGAGACGATGCCCGCTGTCGGATAGGGCTCGCCCGCCTTGAAGGCCTGGACATATCCATCCCAGCCGCCGACCGAGACCGATCCGGGAATGGCCGATTTCGACCGCCCGCCGATATAGACCAGGCCGTCGGCGCCGAAGGAGACGCTGGTCGCCTCATCGGCCGCGCGGGCGCCGCGACGCTGGGTCCACCGCTCCTCGCCGTCCTTGTTGAACACGGTGACGAAGCTGTCGGCGACGTTGGCGACATCTCCGGTCCTGCCCGCGTCCGTGGTCGAGGTGTTCAGCGCCCCGGTAACCGAACCGGCGACCGCGACATCACCGTTGTCGTCGATTGCGATGGCATAGCCGCTGGCGGTCGAGGCGGCCCCCAGGGTGCGGGTCGCGACCAGCCGTCCAGCCGAATCGTACTTCATCAGGGCGACGTCCTGGACGCCCTTGATCGGCTGGCTCGTCCCGCCGGAGGTGACGTCGCCGACGATCCACAGCGAGCCGTCCGGCCCGACCGCGCTGGCGCGGACGGCTGTGACGCCCTCGGGCATCTTCTCCTGGGATATGCGGCCGTCGACCCATTGGGTCTCGCCGACGTTGCCGCCGGCGGGCTGGGCCGCCGTCCCGCCGTCGCTCTGGAACTTCAGGATCTGGTTGATGGTGGTGGCTGGAACGGTGGTCTTGGTGGTCGATACGCCGTTGACCGTCGTGGTCACGGTCGTGGCCGGGGCGCCGGCGGACTGGACGACATAGACGGCGTCCGATGTCTCGGAGGCGGTGAAGCCGACGGTCTCGGTCGAGGTCCCGCGGATCGCGAGCGCCCACCTGTCGGGGCCCGCCGGCAGGGTCACGGGCTTTCCTGCGACCTGGATGACCTTGGGCTCCGCCTTGATCTGGTCGCGGCCGATACGGGTCTGGAAGCCGGCGGCCTCCAGCTTGCCGTTGATGAAGCTCGTGACAAAGTCCATCGTCCGGGGCGTCGAACCCATATCAGACAGATCGATCGGCACGGCTGTGGTCTGGGTCGAAAGCCCGACCGGCGCCTTGATGGTGATGTTGAACCTGGTGTCGCCCTGGAAGGCCTTCACCGGCGTGTCCAGCGCGCCTTCGTGGATCGGGCCGGTGATCGAGTTGGAGCTGTCACGAGGGACGCCGGCGGTCGTCTTGGAGGTCGAGGACGACCTGCCCTGCACCATGCGCAGCGCGTCGAATTCGGCCTTGCCGAGGTAGGAGCCGATTTCGGCGAGGCCCGAGGCGAATCGTTTCTGGGTCAGGGCCAGGTCGGTCGTGCTCAGGCCCTTCACCGAGGCGCGATTGGCCAGGGCGTTGAGCGACTCCAGCCCCTGATAGAGGGCGAACAGCTTCCTGTAGTCGGCCGAGGCGCCCTTCACGTCGAGCTGGGCGGCGTCCTCGTTGACGAAGGCGCGGCCGCCGAGCGCGGCGCGAACGAGGGCGTCCGCCTTGGGCGCTGTCGCCTGGGCCGAGGTGCTCCACGGCGCGGTCGGCTGGGCCTTCTTCGTGACAAGCTTCGTCAGCGCAGCCGAGGATGCGGGGTCATACGAACCGCCGAACAGACCCATCAGATAGCTGTTGTTGATCGCCACTCGATCCTCCGCGGAGGACGGTACGCGAGCGGGCTCAATGCGAGATTAATGTTCGACCAGGGAACGATGGAATGCGAATCGTGTTCTGATCTCGTCGGACAGGAGTGAGATCATGATCTTCCCGAAGTCACTAATCCAGAACCTGCTGGCCCTGTACGGGTTCGGAGACCGCTCGCAGCCGCCGCGCCGCCGCCCTGCCCCCGTGGTGATCGGGCACACCCCGGGCTCGGGCCGCTTCTGATCCTTACTGGAACAGGGACAGAATGATCTGCGGCGCCTGGTTGGCGATCGACAGGGCCTGAGCTCCGAGCTGCTGCTGCACCTGCAACGCCTGCAAGCGCGCGCTCTCCTTGGCGAGGTCTGCGTCCACCAGATTGCCAATGCCCGATTCGATCGTGTCTGCGAGCTTCGAGACGAAGGTATTGTGCGCCGAGATTTGCTTGGCCTGGGCTCCGAGGTCGCCGAGCGCCGAGTTCAGCTTGCTGATCGAATTGTCCAGCTTGCTGAGCGCCGTGGTCGCGCCGGTGATCGTCAACAGGCTGTCAGCCAGACCAAGCGTCAGGATGGATCCGCTGAGGGTCAGGTTCTTGCCCGACAGGGTCACGAACGACGAGGCGTCGGCGTTGGCGAGGAACTTCAGCCCGTTGGTCAGGGAGCCGTTCAGGACGTTGCCGCCGTCGAACTCGGCGTTCTCCACGGCCGACTTGATGGCGCGGAGCAGGGCCTGGAAGTCGGCGTTGAGCAGTTCGCGGGACTGGGTCTTGAGCGAGACGTCCTTGGCCGCGACGACCTTCTCTTTCAGCTGGTTCAGCAGGTCGGAGATCGATTCGCCCGCCGACATGGCGACGTCGGCGATGGAGGTGGCGCGGTCCAGGCTCTGCTTCACGGCGGAAAGGGCGCCGAGGTCGGCGCGCTGGCCCTGGGCGATGGCCCAGATTGCGGCGTTGTCCTTGGCTCCCTGGATTTTCAGCCCGGTGGCGACCCGATTCTGCACCCCGGTCAGGTTGTCGTTGGTGCGGGACAGGTTCTGCAGCGCGACGGCGGCGGCGGCATTGGTGTGAACGCTGTTCGTCGTCATAGGTCTTCTAGCCCCGGGTTATCGCCGGAAGGCTAGGTCAGTAACAGTCACCGTATGGTTAACGCCTGTAAACCACGACGATTAACCGCGGCGGGCGATCCCGGGCGGTCTGGAAGGTTGGGCCGGCGTCTGAAAAATCAGGCGCTGGTGTCGATCAGGCCCCCGGCCGTGTAGCCTCCGCTTTCGGCCATTCGCAAAACCTGCTCTCGCGGGAACTGGCGGATGACCTCACCGGTGGTGCTGTCCAGGGTCTTGTAGATGAAGGTTCCGTGGATGGGCCCTTCCTCGATGATCAGACGATACCGGGCGGCCTCTTCAGCCTTCTGTTCGGCGCGGTCCTGATCGAAGTCGTTGCTCGTGGTCGCGGCCCCGGTGGCTGCGACGACGGGCAAAGCGGCGGCGCCTATCCTCTTTGCATTGGTGTCCATGGCTCCTCACGCCGGGTCTTCCGGCGTCCCCTAGGGAACGGTCGGGCGGGACCGAAGTCCCGCCCTTCCATTGGCTTATCGGAACAGGCCGAGCAGGATCGAGGTCGAGGAGTTGGCGATCGACAGAGCCTGCACACCCAGCTGTTGCTTGGTTTGCAGCGACTGCAGTCGCGCGCTTTCCTTGGCCAGATCCGCATCGACCAGGTTGCCCACGCCGTTTTCCAGAGCGTCGGAAAGCTTGCCGACGAACGTGCGGTGCGTGTCCAGCGACTTGGCGCCGGTGCCCAGGCGAGCCAGAGCGGACGACACGTTGTCGATGGAGGCGTTGACGGCGGCCAGAGCGGTGGTCGCCAGGGTCGAGGTGCCGATGGTGGCAGTAGCCGCGAGGGTCACGTTGGCGCCGCCCAGCGACAGGTTTTCACCCGCCACCTTGATGGTGGAGCCGGCCGTGTTCGACAGAGCCTTGTAGCCATTGGTCGTGGTCGAGTTGTCCAGCAGGTTCACGCCGTTGAACTTGGCGTTCGAGACCACCGTGGTGATCTGGTCGCGGATGGACTTGAAGTCTTCGTTCAAGGCCTTGCGCGAGGCCGTGGACAGCGACTTGTCAGTCGCCGACAGGGCCTTTTCCTTCAGCTGGACCAGCAGGTCGGAGACGGATTCACCGGCAGCAATGGAAACGTCGGCGATGGACGAACCGCGATCCAGGCTGTCCTTGACGGCGCCGAGGGCACTGATCTCACCGCGCTGGCCCTGGGCGATAGCCCAGATAGCGCCGTTGTCCTTGGCCGAGTTGACCTTTTTTCCGGTATTGATGCGGCCCTGCACGACGCCCAGCTCGGCGTTGGTGGATTGCAGGTTTTGCAGGGCGACGAGGGCGCCCGAGTTCGTGTTCACGCTGTTCAGCGCCATGACGAAAGTCCTTGTTTCAAGGTGTCCGACCGTCATTTTGACCGTCGAGAGCATTTTGCTCAGCAGCATCAGAAGCAATTGGCGCGCCAACCGTCGCAAGTTCGACAAACCACCAGCGCGTTGAAATAACTACGGTACTTTGCCTTAACCACGCTTCTCGCCCGGCAGGTTTTGCCGGTTTGCCGGCCGGACGGCAGGAAATGCCGGGCACCCGGCAGGTTTTGCCGGGCGTTTCGTCCGGACGAAACGAAAACACCCTGACGAAACGGACGAAACGGACGACGTCAGGGACGCTTCGCCGCCTCTCCCGCCCGTCGCTCGGCCAGCAAGGTCTCGACCGCCAGTCGCCGCGCGGCGTCGCAGTCCGCGATCTGGCGGCCCCGGGTCATATAGCCGGCCTCCAGGTCACCCAGGGTCGGGGCGGCGGGAAGACGATGCAATTCGCACGGCCGGCTCGCCATCGCCGGCAGGGTGAGGCGCGGCGGGGCAACCGACGAGATCGGGCGCGATCCGGCACAGCTCGCGGTCATGGCCGCGCAGGCGATCAGCGCGATCGGCAGGCAAGGGAAGGGAAGAGTCATCGGCGGTTCTCGCAGTCTGGATGGATCGGGCGGTGGCGCGTTCCAGCGTCACGGCGGACTGGACGGCGGCGTCGAGGCGGGCGACCTGGCCGGCCTGACCCTCGGCCTCGGCGGTTCGTGCGGCGGCCTGCTGCGTGGCGGCGGCGACCGAGGCCTCGGCGCGGTCGAGCCGTCGCCGGTCGAGGCCGAACGGATCCCAGCGGAAGCCGAGACCGCCGAGGACGACGGCAGCGACGGCGAGGACAAAGACGCCGAGGACCAGCCAGCCCATCGGCGCCAGCGTCCGCAGGACCGGAGACAGGCCGATCATGGGAACAGCCGCCGGTCGAGCTCGAAATGCGGCCCGTCGCGCAGGCGCGGCCAGTCGCCGCCCCAGACCAAGGCCACACCCTTCGCCTTCGCCGCCGTCTTGATGGCCTCGGCGATGCGCGGATAGAGGGGCCAGTCCCAGCGGATCGCACCATCGATCATGGCGGCGACATCGACCGCGTGGCCGGTTATGTGCCGCGAATTCAGGGTGCGGCTGGCTCCGGCGCGGACCAGACACGCCTGTCGGGCCGTTGTCCTCAGACCTTCGGTGACCATGATGTCGACCGGCGTGATGTGGATCGCCGCCTCGATGACGCCGACGAGGGCGGGATGGACGCCCCTCATCCGGGCGCGGGAACGTTCGGACAGACGGAAGCTCATTTCAGGGCTCCGAGACGCAGACGCAGATTGACCAGCAGGGCGACCAGTTGCTGGGCCGTCGGCGCGACCAGATAGAGGATCAGGGTCAGGGCCAGCAGCGACATGAGGCCCGAGGCCACGGCCGGGAGGGCGTGGGATTCGGTCCGGTCGATGACGGCGGACAGCGACCGCCACAGGGCGAAGCTGGCCGCGAAGACATAGAGCCGGCGCCACAGCCATCTGGCCTCCGCCAAAGGCAGGGATGGAGGCCGGGATGAGGGCTGGGGGTCGTTCTCAATCATTGTCAGGCTCCTCGTCGGAGGCGGGATGGATCCTGGACCAGTCGGCTCCACAGACGGCGCGGCTCTCGTCGCGGGACAGGCGGCGGGGCGCCTCCAGCGCGTCGAAATCCAGCAGAGGGCCGACACCGTCGAAGAAGGGGTCGGCGTCGGGATGCGGCATCGGCCTCATCCCTGAATCAGGATCACGACGACACCGCCCGAACCGGCGCCACCCGCACCACCGGAGATGACGCCCGCGCCGCCCCCTCCCCCGCCCGCGCCATAGCCGCCCGCCACGCCGCCCGCCGGACCTGCGCCGGAGGTCACCGCGCCCGCGCCGCCGCCGCCGCCGCCGGCCACCGCGATGCTCGAGGCCGGCGCCGATCCGCTCGAACCGGTCGTCGAAACGCCGCCCGCGCCCCCGGAAGCGGGACTGGCGAGAACACCACCCGCGCCGCCGGGCCCGCCGGCTCGCGCCACACCGCCCGCATCGAGTCCGCCGCCGCCTCCGCCCCCGCCTGGAGACCCCGGGCTCTCGAGACTGCGACCCGTCTCGGCCGTGGCGATGGCCGAGGCCGCACCGCCGGGGTTGCCGCCGTGGATGCCGGGTCCGGCCGCGCCCCCGGCGCCGCCCGCCGCGCCGCTCGCGCCGGGCTGGCCGCCGCACGCGGTCAGGAGAGTGACGCCCGAGGCGGTGATGAGGGTGTCGCCGCCGGTTGCGCCGGACGCCCCGCCCGCGCCGAGGGTCACAGTCAGGTGGCCGGGCAGGTCCTCTACGCGCCAGACCGCCCGGGACAGGCCGCCCCCGCCGCCCCCGCCCCCGCCCTGACGCACGCCGCTCGCGCCCGAGGCTCCCGCACCGCCTCCGCCCCCGCCTCCGAGCGCGGTGACGATCAGCAGCCGGGCCCAGTCGGGCGCGACGAAGTCGCCGCCGGCTGTGAGGCGCACCGTCTCGGCCCGCGTGGCGCCGCAGGAGAACCAGACGCGGGCGTCGTCCTTGTCGATGCGCAGGGCCTCGCGCCAGGTCCCGCCGTCGGGACTGACCTTCAGGCGCAGGTCGTCGTCGCCGATCAGGCCGAGTTCGGCGCGCCCGCCGTAGCCGCTCTGGAACAGCAGAGAGAGAACGTCGGCGGCGCCCGTCTTGTTGAAGGTGAAACGCAGGTCGCCGTCGCCGCCGTCACCCGTCGACAGGGCCGTCCACAGCGCCTTGTTCAGCCTGGCCGCGAAGGGATTGTCGGCGTCGGCCGCGGTGTTGAGGCCGAACCGGGTCAGGTCCTGCAGACGGACCGGAAACGGTGTCCAGCCGTCGTCACCGCGCACGACGAGGGCGCCCTCGTCCAGCACGACGGCCAGCGTCCCGACCGGCGCGGGCACGCGGGTCCAGCCGCCCAGTTCGGCGCGGGCGAGATCCCCATCCGACCACCCCGACCAGACGGCGCCGGTCGGGGTCGCGGGCAGGATGTAGAGGGCGCCGTCGTCCGGGTCGGCGGGCTGGGCCACGACGGTGCGGCTGACCACAGCCGTCTGGGCCAGAACGTCCAGTCGGGTCAGGGCCTCGTTGAGGGTGACATGTTTCTGCAACTGACCGGCCGCCAGATAGGGCAGGTCCAGTCGCGCGCTGTGGTTCGAAGCCATTTCGATCTCCGTTGGAATGCGGAGATCAGTGTGCGGGCGCCCCGGAGGCCCGCGCGTTGAAAGGCTCTAAAAAGAGCCGGCCGTTGAATTCATTGGGGTCCTGGGTCGATCCGTTGATGGGTATCGCCGGAAAACGGAGTGCGGGGAGACCATGGAAGGGCTGGGAGGCCTCCCCGCTGACCGGATCGCGGCTGTCAGGACCCACGACGCCGCGCGAGGCGGCGGCGTAACGGCCCGGTCCCGAACAACTACGGACGGCTCGCCGGGCCGGATGCTGTCTACAGGGACTGAAGCGCGCCGGTGGCGACCACCGGGCCATCCGGCTTGTCGGCGGCGGGGGTGTGACCGGGCGCCTCCATCGAGATGGCGACGGCGACCGCCTGACCCGCCGTAGAGGCCAGGACGTCGGTCAGATGGTGATGCGAGGCGGCCGAGCCGTCGATGGCGCCGATCAACTGGACCCCGGCCTCGCCCGGCCTGACCAGCCAGAGGTGCGGCACGGCGCTGACTCCATCCATCGCGTCCGTGGGAGCGATGAACAGATTTCCGGTCGCACTGTCATAGGCCAGGGCCACCACAGGAGTCCCGCCATCGGTCATGGCGATGGTGGCGACGCGGGTCACGCCGCCGGTCGGGACCGTCTGGACGATGGGCGCGGGGGTCGGGCGCGTGGCCAGCAGGGCGACCGCGACGAGGCTGGCGGCCAGCAGACCGGTCGAGCCCAGGGCCCACATCCTCCAGAAGCCGGCGCGGTTGTCGTTCGCAGCGACCGGGGCGATGCCCGCCTCGACGCGGGGCCAGACTCGGGCGGATGGCTGGACGGGTGGAATCTCGGCGATAAACCCGGCCAGATGCTCGTTCCAGACCTCGACCTCGGCAGCGAAGGCGGGGTCGGAGGCCTCGCGGGCGCGGGCGGCGCGCTCCTCTTCGGGCGACAGGACGCGCAGGGCCAGCTCGCCGGCCAGGGCGTCATCAGGGCCGGGTTTGTCGGAAGGGAGGTCGGTCATGATTCGAGGCAGCTCCTCAGCCTGAGCAATCCCCGCCGGATCCAGCTCTTCATCGTACCCAGCGGCACGTTCTCGCGGATCGCCAGGGCGTCATAGGTAACCCCCTCCAGGAAGGCAGTGCGGATCACGCCGCGGGCCCTGTCCTCCAGCGTGTCGAGACAGGCGTTCAGCCGGTTCACCTCGTCCGTCGTCTCGATCACGTCCGAGGCCAGGGGGGCGCCGTCGGCCAGGTCGTGGGCGTCCTCGACCGGGGCTGTGCGACGCATCGGCGCGGCCGACCTCAGACGGTCGATTGACCGGTTGCGCGCGATAGTCACCAGCCAGGTGATCGGGCTCGCGCGCGCGGGGTCGAAGGTCGAGGCCTTCCTCCAGACGGTGAGATAGGTGTCCTGCAAAACGTCCTCGGCCAATTGGCGGTCAGCCAAGATACGCAGGCACACGCCCAATAGCTTCGCGGAGGTCGCTTCATAGACGATCCTGAAGGCGGCCCGGTCGCCGTCGCCCGCGTTGCCGAGAGCCACGGCCAGTTCGTCTCGCGTCAGCATGGGGGTCATTCAGCGGGTCCGGCCAGTCTCGATGGCCGGAATAGGGATGGCCCCGACCGATCCGTCAAGCGAAACAGCGGCTTCAGTCGTGCAGATAGACGACGCGCCGTTTTTTCGGATCGGCCTTCATCGTGGCGACGTGCCGATCGTGCTCGCCGGATGCCCGCGCGTCGCGCTCATTCGCCTCGACCCAGTGGGTGCTCTCGATGTCCTTCTGCAACGCCTTGGCCGCCATCAGGTGGCCGGGGAAGAAGAAGTCGACCACATTGCCGGCCACCGGCACAGTCCCGGCGCCGACGTCGAGACCCAGGTAACCGGCCATCCGGGCGATGGTGTAAGGCGTGGCCCTGGCGCGCACGGCCTGGGTGAACAGCCATGCGGCGGCCCCGACGCTGTAGACCGTGCCGACGAGCGGGATCCAGGTCAGCAGACCGTCCATGCCGATGCCGAAGGGGCCGAAGCCGACGGCCCGGTCGGAGAGCTTCTTGACGCCCTCGACATTGGACCAGATCTTCTCGATATCCCCGATCGACCGCTTCGCCATGTTCGCCCTCCCAAGCGACGGATCAACGCACTACATCGACCCGCGTTCACCAAGGATAGCAAGTCTTAGTGACTGACAGAGCCTCGTATGCGCGATTGTTCGCGGCCGGTGTCGTGGGGCTGGCGCTTCTGGCTCCGCTGGCGATCGCGCTGGCGGGCCTGAGCGGGATCGGTCACCGGTGGATCGACATTCTTGCGCAGTTCACAGGGCCGGCGCTCATCGCGGCGGCGGCGGGGCTGGTCGCAGCGGCGCTTTTGCGATCGCGGACCCTGGTCGCGACGGCGGTGGTCGTCTGCGCCCTCGTGCTGGCGGCCGGGTCGAGCCAATGGGCGCCGCCGCGCGGAGACCCCGAGGCGGGCTCGCCGGACTTCACCCTCTACTCCGCCAATCTCCAGGCCCGGAATACTGATGTGGACGCGATAGCGGCCTCAATCGCTGCGGCCGATGCGGACGTCGTCGTCCTCGTCGAGCTCGGGGATGCGCCGGCGGCGGAGATCGACAGGGTGCTGGCGGGATACCCCTATCGGGCCGTCAACGGCCGCATCGACCGACCGGGCGGCGCCGCCCGGTCGGTGATCGCTTCGCGGCGGCCGTTGCACGACATCCGGCTTCGCATTCCGGCCCTGTTCGTTGTGGGGGCAAGGGTGGAGACCGATCTGGGCCCGGTCACGGTCGCGGGCGTGCACATGACGCGGCCATGGCCCTATCAAATCCAGTGGGAGCAGATTCGCCAGGCCGAGGGACTGTCGGACTGGGCGAGGTCCGTCGACGGGCCGGTGATCGCGGCCGGGGATTTCAACAGCATCTCCAGCGCCCGGATCGGCCGGATCATCAAGGGCAACGGCGCGTTGATCCCCGCGCCGGGTTGGCCGGGGACCTGGCCGACGAAGCTGCCCGACGCCGCCGGCATGACCATCGACCAGGTCTATCGCTCGCCCGATCTGGCCTTGGTGGAGCGGCGGTTGGGCCTGCCCACGGGATCGGACCACCGACCGGTCATAACCCGCTTCACAAGGGCCGCTTCGCCAGCCGAGTGAGCCGCTCCTGATGGCCGTCGGCGGGGAAGTCCTCGGCGATCCATTCGGCCTCGAAGGCCTTCAGGATGAGGCCATGCCCGGGGCCGGGCTCAAAGCCCATTTTCGCCAGGTCGCGGCCGCCGACCGGCAGGCGCGGAACGGGCCAGCTATCGATTAGCGCCAATGCCGGGGCGGTATCGGCCTGCGTCTGAAGCGCACCGCCGCGCCGGATACGGTCGCTGACGGCCTCCTTGCCGAGGCGATAGATCAGCGCGCGCAGCTCACGCTCGCCGGTCGTCGGATCAAGCGGTCCCCCGGCTGCGGCGGCAAGGCGGGTCTCGATCGCCCTGGGCAGACGCAGGCCGCGCGCGATGTCCACAACAGCGGCCGGGTCATCCGGCAGAAGGGCCGACAGCCGCAGGACCGGATCGTCGCTGGCGGCGCTCAACGCATCGAAGGCCCCGAGCCCGGACACCGCAGGCAACAGCCGCTCCAGCACCCCGGCGTCGCGCATCGCATGGATGGCCGGGCGCGGATCGGGCGCGGCCAGCAGCTTCATCAGTTCCTTCGACACCCGCTCGGCGGACAGCCGCGTCAACCCTGAGGCGTGGGTGGTGCAGGCGGCGAGGCCCTCGGCGTCAGGGTCCGAACCACCATACCAGGCGAAGAAGCGGAAGAAGCGCAGGATGCGGAGATAGTCCTCCGCGATCCGGGTGTTCGGGTCGCCGACGAAGACGACGCGTCCGGCGAGCGCATCCTCCACCCCCTGCCCAGTCGGGTCGAAGATGGCGCCGGTGCGATCGGCATAGAGGGCGTTCAGGCGGAAGTCGCGGCGCGCTGCGTCCTCGGCCCAATCGTCGGTGAAGGCCACGACGGCGCGGCGGCCGTCGGTCTCAACGTCGCAGCGCAGGCTGGTGATTTCATAGGGCTTCCTCTCCGAGACGGCGGTGACCGTGCCGTGGGCGATGCCTGTGGGAACGACCTTGATCCCGGCCACCTTCAGCGCCGCCATCGACTCCTCGGGCTTCAGCCGGGTGGCGACATCGAAGTCGTCCACGGGCCGTCCGACCAGGGCGTTGCGAACCGACCCCCCGACGAAACGGGCGCTGTCGGGGCCGCCCGCCGCCTCCAGCGCGTCGAAGACGGCGGCGGTCGCGGAACTCGTCAGCCAGTCCTGGCCCTCCAGCCGGATCATGCGGCGTCCTCGGCGGCCGATTCGGGGAGGTTCAACTCGTCGCCATAGAGGCGCGCGCGCAGGCCGCGGATAATGCCGGCGGTCACGCCCCAGATATACTGCTCGTTCCAGGTCATCGCCCAGAACCACCGTTTGACGCCCTCCGGCGCCTCAAGATGGTCGCGGCTGTGGTTGGCCGGGTCCATGAGGAAGTCCCAGGGGGTCTGGAAGATTTCCGCCACCTCGTCGGGCGAAGCCTTCAAGGGCGGCAGGCGCGCGATCCAGCCGACGACGGGCGTGACCAGATAGCCGGTGCCGGTCTCGTAGGGGTCGGACAGACCCAGGACGGTGACGGCGGCAGGGTCGAGGTCGACCTCCTCCCGCGCCTCGCGCAGGGCGGCGTCGACCGCCGTCTCTCCGGGGTCGAGCCGACCGCCGGGAAAGGCGACCTGGCCGGTGTGTCTGGCCAGGCTGTCGGCGCGACGGGTCAGCAGAACGCGCGCGCCCGCGGGATCGGCGACGATCGGGATCAGGACGGCGGCGGGCTTCAGCGGACCGGGCGTCCAGCGCGGCGCGCCGGGGTTCAGGTCGAAGTCCGAGCGGATGGCGCGTGTCTCCGCCCGCCAGTCGCCGACCGGCGCCAGCCGCTCGACCAACCGATCTTTCAGGGTCCGATGGCTCATTCCACGCCCGCTCCCGGCGGACCGAGCGGGAACCAGACTCCGCCGGACCGGACGGCGAGGCGGCCATCCCTGACTTCGGCCAGCTCGACCAGATCGTAGAAGACGGTGCGTGCGATGCGGGCCTCGAGGTCGGCGCGGACATGGACGCGGGGCGCGGGTTCTCCGGTCTCGGGATCGGTCTCGACGGTGATCGGGTGGTCGGGCCCGGCGCGGGTCTCGTCGCCGACATCGGTGGTGAAGACCAGGTCGTCGCCGTCGCGGGTCATGGTCACCGCGCGGAACGGCAGGTCCTCGACCTCGATCCGCATCTTCTCGCCGGGGGTGACGAGGTGATAGCCGTCAGGGTCGCGCCTCAGCACCGTCGAGAACAGCCGCACCAGTTCGGCGCGGCCGATCGGCGAACCCTCATGCATCCAGACGCCGTCGGCGCGGATGACGATGTCGATGTCGCCGCAATGCGCCGGATGCCAAAGATGCACCGGCGGCAGGCCGCGACCCGGCGCCTGTCTGGCGGCGGCCGTTATTCCGGCGAGACCCTGGGGTGGTTCAGAAGCGCTCATTCATTTCACCGTGCACCCCGGCCCACGGGTCCGGCAATGCCGGCCCGGGGATAAACTACGTCCGGGGTCCAAATGGAAAACTCCTGCGGGGCCGATGTAGTCCCGGTGCGTCGTCCCGGCCGCCTGAATCCGTGATCTGGACCCCGGCCTTCGCCGGGGTGCAAGAAGTGGGGTTATGCCGGAAGCGCCAACCCGGAAGGCGCGGCGCTGGTAATCGGCAACCACATCACGCGCTGCGGATCGGCGGGTCCGGGCAGGCGCACGTCCGGCGCGGGCTGGAAGCCGAAGCGCGAGAAATAGGGCGGGTCGCCGACCAGCAGCACGCCGGCCACGCCCCGGGCCTGCGCCTCGCCGAGGCAGGCGCCGACCAGATCCGCGCCTATCCCGCCCCGCCGCGTATCCTGAGCCACGGCGATCGGCCCGAGGAACAGGGCGTCCAGCCCATCCACCGTGATCGACCACAGTCGCACCGAGCCGATCATCCGGCCATTCTCGCGCGCCACGAAGGCGGCCGCGATGCTGGCGGATTCACGAATGCGCTCCGCCGTCTTGGCGAAACGGCCGGGGCCGAAGGCGGCCATCACCAGCGCCTCCGCCTCTTCGCGGTCGGCGGGCGTCTCGGAGGCGATCCGGAAACTGTTCGAGAGGACGGGCGCGGCGCTCATGGCGCGGGCGCTTAGGGGCAATGGGGGGCGGGATCAAGGCCGCTGTCTTCCTTCTCCCAGCGGGAGAGGGAAGCCGCCTACGAAAACACCGGCGCCCGCTTCTGGGTGAAGGCCATGAAGGCCTCCATGGCCTCGGGGCTGGACATCTGGGAGCCGAAAGCCTCGCCCTCGCGCTGCATCAGGCTCCACAGGGCCTCGGCGTCGCGCATCAGGCGCTTGGTCTTGCGCAGGGAGTTGGGCGCGCGGGCGACGAGTTTGGCGGCCAGGCCGTCGGCGACGGCGTCGACCTCGGCGGCGGGGACGGCGCGGTTGGCGAGGCCCCAGGCCAGGGCCGTCCGCCCGTCGATCGGCTCGCCCAGGGCGAAAATCTCGAACGCGCGTTGATGGCCGATGGCCAGCGGCAGGAGCAGGGACGAGCCCGCCTCGGGCGCCAGGGCCAGGTTGATGAAGGGCGCGGACAGAAGCGCGTCCTCAGCCACGACGACCATGTCGCAATGGAGCAGAAGAGTCAGGCCGATGCCCACGGCGCGACCGCGCACCGCCGCGACCACTGGCTTGTCCATCTCGGCCAGGGCCTTGAGAAACTGGAAGACGGGCGCATCGACGACCTGCCCGCCGCCGCCCTGGGCCCCGATGGCGATGAAGTCGGCGATGTCGTTGCCGGCGGAGAAGCTGTCGCCCTCAGCCTTGAACAGCAGGACGCGGACGGCGTCGTCGGTGCGGGCGCGGTTCGTCGCTTCGGCCAGCAGGGCGTACATCGCCTGGGTGATGGCGTTCTTCTTCTCCGCGCGGGCGAAGGTGACGGTCAGAACGCCGTCCGACAGGTCAACGCTGACGGGGGGGCGGATGGGGTCGCTCATGCGGTCTCCGTTTCGGTGAGGCTCCACCAATCCACGCCGTCGGCGTCGCGTTCGCGGCGCACGCGGCCCTGACCGGCCAGATAGTTGAGGTGGGCGATGGCCTCGCCCGTGGCCATGCCCAGAATGCCGTCGCCGACCGGGCGGGCAAACAGGGAGGCGAAGACATCGACGGCCCGTTTCGGCTCGCGCAGCGTCCGCTCCAGCCGTTTCAACGCGACGGCATGACCGCGCTTCAAGGCCTCGATGCGCGGCAGGACGCCCGTGAAGGGCTCGCCGTGGCCAGGCAGGACGAGCAGATCAGCCGGCAGGAGATCGCCGAGCCGGTCCAGCGAGGTCATCCAGTCATCCAACGGATCGGCGTGGGGTTCGGTCGGCCAGACGGAGATGTTCGACGAGATTCGCGGCAGGATCTGGTCACCCGAGATGAAGACGTCATCCGACTTGCGCCACAGACAGGCGTGCTCGGGGCTGTGACCGTTGCCGATCACGATGGTCCAGTTCTCGCCGCCGATCGACAGGACCTGGCCCTCCCGGATCCGCTGATAGCCGGCCGGCATGGCCGTCATGCCCTTGGCGAACATGCCGTAGGACTGGCGGTAGCGCTCGATCTGCGCCTCGTTCCAGCCGCCGGCGCGCCAGAAGATCGCGCCGGCCTCTGGCGCCGTGCCGGTGTCGGCGAACAGCATGCGGCCAGTGACATATTCCAGCTGGGTCATCAGCAGGGGCGCGTCGAACCGCTCGCACAGCCAGCCGGCCAGGCCGATATGGTCCGGATGCATATGGGTGCAGATGACCCGCGTGATCGGCTTGCCCGCCAGCGGCCCGGTCAGCGCCGCCTCCCAGCCCGCGATGGAGTCCGGTGTTCGGATGCCGGTGTCGACGACGGCCCAGCCTTCGCCGTCCTCGATCGCATAGACGTTGATGTGATTGAGCTGCATCGGCAGCGGCAGGCGCAGCCACAGCACGCCGGGGGCCGCCTGGATCGCCTCTCCGGGCGCCGGAGGGGGACCGAGCGGATAGGTCAGGCCGCGCAGGCCGTCGCCGCCGGTCTCGGCCTCGCCTTCGCTCGTGATCACGCCGTCCGCCAAGTCAGTCTCCAATCGCAACGCGCCGACCATAGGCCGGGGAGGATACGCGCGTCCAGCGCCCGGTCTTGACCTCATCACAACGGCTCGCCAAGGCTTCAGGACAAGTTTCAAGGAGAGTGTCCGTGTTCATGAAAACCCTGGCGGCCATCAGCGGCGCCGCGATGATGGCGATGGCGATCGTTTCGCCCGCCTCGGCCCAGGAGCCGAACAATACGGGCTCGGGCTACGGCGCGGCCAACCCCGAGACGACGCCAACCGCTCCGGCGGCCCGCACGACTCCGACCCGGACGCCGCGCCAGGAACGCCAGCGGGCCCCGGCCCCGCCGACACCGGAAGAAAATATCGCGGCCGCCCAGGCGATCGCCACATCGGCGTCGGTCGCCTGCCAGGTCAGCGAGGCCAATTTCCTCGGCCTCGCCCCGGACGGCGCCAAATCCTACGAGGCCGTCTGCGCCACCGGCCCCGGCTATATTCTGATGGCCTCTGCCCCGCCCCTGGCCGTCGACTGCGTCCTGCTGGCCGGCCAGGCCGAGATCGACCGCGCCCGTGACCCGCTCGCCGATGTGGGCACCCAGTGCGCCATCCCCCAGAACCTCGACGTCGTCCGCGTCATCTCGGCCTATGCGAGCGAGGCCGGCATCGCCTGTGCCGTCGACCAGGCCGCCTCGATCGGCAAGTCGAGCGAAGGCAATCTGATCTATGAGGTCGGCTGCAACGGCGTCGACGGCTACTGGCTGGAAAAGGTCGGCACGAACTGGAAGGCCTCGGAATGCGCGATCGTCACCACCCAGAACGCAACCTGCCGCTACTCCACCGCTGCGGAACTGGTCGCAACGTTCAAGACGCGTCTGGCCGGCAGTGAGGCCGCGTCCTGCGATCTGACCGAGGGCCGCTACATGGGCGCGAACGCCAACGGCGCCTTCTGGGAAGCCAAATGCAGCGCCGGCAACGGCGTCATCGTGCGTTTCGACCCGCAGTACGCCGTGCAGCAGGTCTATCCCTGCGAGACCGCCCAGCGCATCGGCGGCGGCTGCCGTCTGACCATCGTGCCTGAAGCCCCGGCCGCCCCCCCGGCGACCCAGCCCTAGAGGCCAGCGCTGGAGCCCGCCCCCCGGGCGGGTCCGTCTTGACCTCGTCCCGATGGCCCGCCAAGGCTGTCGGGACAGTTCAGGGAGATCGCCGTGTTCATGAAAACCTTGGCCGCCATCGGCGGCGCTGCACTGATGGTCGTGGCGATCGCATCGCCCGCCTCGGCCCAGGACCCGAACGACAGGGGCACCGGCTTCGGCTCCGCGCCGACCGAGCCGGTCATCACGGCGCCGACCGCGCGTGTGACGCCGACGCGCACGCCGCGTCAACAACGACAGCAGGAAGCCCCGGCCGCCCCGACCCCCGAAGAAACTGCCGCTGCGGCCCAGCAGATCGCCACCGCCGCCGGCGTCGCCTGCCAGGTGACCCAGGCCAACCTGCTCGGTCTGACCGCCGAACAGGCGGCGACCTATGAGGCGGCCTGCGCCACCGGTCCGGGCTACATCCTGATCAGCTCGGCTCCGCCCCAGGCCGTGGACTGCGTCCTGCTGGCCGGACAGGCCGAGATCGACCGCGCCCGCGACCCGCTCGTCGACGTCGGCACCCAGTGCATCCTCCCCCGGAACACGGACGTCGTGCGGGTCGTTGCGGCCTATGCGCGCGAGGCCGGCATCGCCTGCTCCGTCGATCAGGGCGCATCGATCGGCAAGTCGAGCGACGGCAATCTGATCTACGAGATCGGCTGCAATGGCTCGGACGGCTACTGGATCGAGAAGGCCGCGACCGGCTGGATGACGACAGAATGCTCGGTGATCTCGACGCAGAACGCGACGTGCCGCTACACCACGCCCGCCGAAGCGGTCGCCACCTTCAGGACGCGCCTGGCCGGCAGTGAGGCCGCAGCCTGCGACGTGACCGAGGGCCGCTACATGGGGGCCAACGGCAACGGCGCCTTCTATGAAGCCAAATGCGCCGCCGGCAACGGCGTCATTGTCCGCTTCAACCCGGACTTCGCCGTTCAGCAGGTCTACCCCTGCGAGACCGCCCAGCGGATCGGCGGCGGCTGCCGTCTGACCGTCGTGCCTGAAGCCCCGGCCGCGGCCGATCCGGCGACGGAACAGTAGCTGAAGGTCCGAAGCGGCGGGCATCCTGCTCGCCGGTTCGGATTCTGGCATAGAATGCTTGACCGACCCGCTCGGTCCGCTCCACGCTGGTTCTGTCGATCAGGAGCCGTGACCGTGTTCAAATATTCCCACATTGCAGCCTTCGGAGCGGTCCTTGCGGTCGCCCTGTCGGCGCTGCCCGCCCTTCCCGCCGCCGCCCAGGATACGGGCGCCCAAGGCATGCCGCAGGATCCGGGCGCCACGCCGGCCCCCGAGGGCCCGAACCGGGCGCCTCCGCCGCTGGCGACCTCCGGCCCCGCCGCCGCCGCAGCCGCGCAGCGCATCGCCAATGCCGCCGGAACGGCCTGCCGGGTCGTCGAGGCCAATGTGATCGGCCAGACCACCAACCAGCAGCGCATCACCTACGAGGCCGCCTGCGCCGCCGGACCGGGCTATATCTTCGTCAACTCCCTCCCGCCGGAGGCCCGCGACTGCGTCCTTCTGGCCGGGCAGGCGGAGGCGGATCGCGCCGCCAATCCCAACGCCGACGTGGGCGCCCAGTGCGTGATCCCCCGCAATACCGAGATCGCCCGCGTTGTCGGCGCCTATGCCGCCGAGGCCGGAATCGCCTGCACCGTCGACCAGGGCGCCTCGATCGGCCGCACCAGTGAGAACACCCTGATCTACGAGGTCGGCTGCGATGGCCTGGACGGCTACCGGATCGAGAAGGCCGCAGCGGGCTGGACCAGGACCGAATGCGCGGTCATCGCGACCCAGAACTCGACGTGCCGCTTCTCGACCGCCGAGGAACAGGCCGCGACGCTGAAGGCGCGACTGGCGGGCAGCGAGGCCTCGGCCTGCGATGTTGTGCAGGCCCGCTATGTCGGGGCCAGCGCGGGCGACACCCTGTACGAGGCCCGGTGCGGCGCCGGGAACGGAATCATCGTGCGCTTCACCCCCGAGCACATCGTGCGTCAGGTCTTCCTCTGCGAGGTCGCCCAGCGGATCGCCGGCGGCTGCCGCCTGACCACGGTCGCGGCGGCGCCAGCCGCTTAACAGAGACGACGTTCCGGCGCTTGCTCGGTGAGGCGACGCCGCCTAGCGTTCCGGCGATGCGCATCGCCACCTGGAACGTGAACTCGGTCAACGCCCGCCTGCCCACCGTGCTCGCATGGCTGGAGGCTGCCCAGCCTGACGTGGTCTGCTTCCAGGAGATCAAGACCGTCGACGACAGGTTCCCCAGGGAGCCGTTCGAGAGCCTGGGCTACAATGTCGAGGTCCACGGCCAGAAATCCTACAACGGCGTCGCCCTGCTTTCGAAATACCCGGTCTCGGACGTGCGGCGCGGCCTGCCCGGCCAGGACCTCCTGACCGGGGATGCGGGGGATCAGGCCCGATACATCGAGGCGGTGATCGAGGCGCCCCGCCCCGTCCGCGTCGGCGGGATCTACCTGCCCAACGGCAATCCGATCGGGACAGAGAAGTTCGATTTCAAGATGCGCTGGATGGCGCGGCTGAACGCCCATGCCCGGGACCTGCTGGCGCAGGAAGAGGCCTTCACCCTGTGCGGCGACTACAATGTCATTCCCCTGCCCGAGGACGCCAGGAACCCGTCCGCCTGGGTCAATGATGCCCTGTTCCAGCCTCAGAGCCGCGCCGCCTTCCGGGCGCTGAAGGGGCTGGGCCTCTATGAAGCCGGGGAGTTGGGCCGCCAGCCGCCGGGGACCTACACCTTCTGGGACTATCAGGCCGGCGCCTGGCAGCGCGACCACGGCATCCGCATCGACTTCCACCTGCTGTCACCGCAGGCCGCCGACCGGTTCGTCGGCGTCGAGACGCATCGCGACGCCCGCGACATGGACAAGCCGTCGGACCACGTGCCGGTCGTGATCGAACTGGCTGACTGAGATGGGCGAGGCGCTGCGCGTCATACTGCTGGTGTCGCTGGCCGCCGCCGCCCTGACCACAGCCGCCCTGACGCTGAACTGGTGGATGGAGCCTGAGCGCCGGCTGCGTCGGGCCATGCTGAAATCCCTGGGCGCCGTGGCCGAGGCCGAAGCCATCTCGGCGCACGAAGGTCGCGCCGCCGGGCTGGACTTCGAGGGCGGCCAGATCGCCGTGCTGTGGGATCGCGGGGCGCACGGGCTGGTCTACAGTTTCGACGAGGTCGAGGGCGGCGAGGTCATCGTCGACGGCCATGTCGTGGCGCGCGTCCGCCGCGGCGAAGCGCGCAAGGCACTGGACATCATGGCCCCGGACGCGGAGCTGGTGACCCTGAGGCTGCTGTTCGCCGACGCCCGCTATCCGGAGTTCGAACTGGCCCTGTGGAACGCCACCGCGCCGGGCCACGCCGGGTCGCCGCCCGAAGCCATGCGGCTGGGGCGCCGCTGGCTGTCGCACCTCGAGGCGCTGTTGAAGTAGTGTCTCCTCCCTGTCGCGCAGCGATGGGGAGGTGGATGCGAGCTCTTGCGAGCAGACGGAGGGGGCGACACCGTATCGCCGGCCAATCTCCAATCTGACACAGCGTGTCGCCCCCTCCGTCACGACGCGAAGCCGCGCCGCGCCACCTCCCCATTGCTGCGCAACGGGGAGGAGAGGTAGAAGCCCCAATCCTTCCGTTCGCGTATCCCCAAGGAGCCCGCCGTGGCCCGCCTGTTCGACGCCTATGTCATAGCCGACTGGACTGCCGCCGAAGGCAAGAAGCTTGGCGAGAACTCGGTCTGGATCGGCGTGGCCAAGCGCGACGTGCGCTTCCGCCTCTATACCGAAACCCACAATACCGCGACGCGCGCCGAGGGCGAGGCGCTGCTGAAATCCATCCTGGCCGATCATCGCAAGCGCGGCGACCGGGTGTTCGTCGGCTTCGACTTCTCGCTCGGCTATCCGGTCGGCACGGCCGCGCGCCTGAAGCTGGCCGAGACTCCGGCGTGGTCGGCGATGTGGAAATTCATCGCCTCGAACGTCGTCGACAAGGACGACAACACCAACAACCGCTACCAGGTCGCGGCCAAGATGAACCGGCTGATGACCGACGAGGCCTGGCCTCTGTGGGGCGCCCCGGCCAAACAGGCGCAGCGCTGGCTGACCACGACCAAGCCGTCGCAAGGCTCAGGCGACATCCCCGAATACCGGGCGACCGAGAACGCCGTGCGCAAGGGCAAGCTGCAGCCCAAGTCGAACTGGCAGATGCATGGCGCGGGCGCCGTCGGCGGTCAGACCCTCGTCGGCATTCCGATGGTGCGCCGTCTGCTGGAAAGCCTGGGCGCATCGGGCGCCGTCTGGCCGCTGGGCACGGGATGGCGCGCGCTGGACGCCGCCGACGTCGAACCCCTGTCGGTCCTGGTCGCCGAGGTCTGGCCCTCGATGTGGCCGACCACCGCCGCCGAGGGCGAGTTCAAGGACCAGGCCCAGGTCCGCACCACGGCCGAGGCCTTCGCCCTGATGGACGAGCGCGGCGAACTGTCGACCGCCTTCGGTCCGAAGAAGGGAACCGACGAGGCCCTGATCGCGCAGGTCGAGGGCGAAGAGGGCTGGATCCTGGGGGTCTGACGAAACCGATCGGTCGGCGCTGGTCTCTGGACCCACGGCCAGGCTTGAGAGACAGTGATCTCCGACAGTCCTTCGGGATGGGGAGCACAGACCATGCGTACGATGATCCCGGCGATGGCCTGTATGGCGGGGCTTGTCCTGTCCGCCTGTGGCAAGGCAGAGAGCTCGGTGGACGCGCCGGGCGCCGACGCCGCCGAACCTGCCGCGGCCGACGCCGCCAAGCCCACGGCTGCGTCAGCCGAGGGACCGGCCGCCCCGCCTCCCCGGACCGCTCCCGCGACACAACGCGCCGCCTATACGCCGGTCCCGATCTCCGCCGAGGACCAACCCGGCCGCGCGCGCCAGATCCGCTGTCAGGTCGGCAGTGCGCCGGAGACCAGTTGCACCTTCACCCCCCTGTTCGGCGACGGAAGCTTCCAGCTGGATGGGCCCGACATCGCCTACCGCATGGTGATCTCTGACGGAGAGGGCGGATTGTTCGCGGTCTTCGGCCCCGAGGACCGCGTGCCGGTCGGCGGAACCTATCGCCGTGACGCGCGCGACGGCGCCTGCTGGATCGCCAACGAAAGCACGCCCGCCCCCTCTCCGATCTGTGCACGCTAGAGGTCAGCGGAGGGCGAACGCCGCCTTCACGTCAGCTAAATACCGTCAGGGACCGGGGCGCCGTCCGCGACGGCCCGCCCCTGCGCCATTGCATGGCGAAGGCCACAGCGGTCCGCACGGAGTCGTCGTCGGTGGGCTTGCTCATCACCCCGAAGGTCCCGGGCACGCCATCCCGGACCATTTCCGGGTTCGCCGTGAGGTAGAGCACCGTGATGTCGGAGCCCTGCCCGATCTCCCGGCCCAGATCGAGGCCGGTCGGTCCGTCGGACAGATGGATGTCCACCAGCGCCAGCTCGATTCCGCCGGCCAGGACCAGCAGCCTGGCGGCCGTGGCGTTCGCCGCCATGCCGACCACCGTATAGTCCAGGTCTTCCAGAACGTCGCGAAGCTGGGACGCGATCAGGATCTCGTCCTCGATGATCAGGATCCGACCCTTCATGCGACCGCCATGGCGGCGCGGCGGGGCTGAAGTGCGGATCGCGGAACATCGACCGTGACCTTCAGCCCCTCGCTGGCCCATTCGAGATCGAGCCGGCCCGCCAGCTGTCCCTCGACCGACATGGCCAGAAGCGTCGATCCAAACCCGGGGGTCAGGGGCGGTCCGTCAAGCTCGGGCCCACCATGCTCCGCCCACACCAGGATCATGCGGTCGCCGCGGTGAGACAGGGTCAGGTCGACCCGGCCATCGGGCTGCGAAAGGGCGCCGTATTTGGAGGCGTTGGTCGCCAGCTCGTGGAACAGCAGGGCGACCGGGGTGGCCGCCTGATCATCGAAGATCGTATCGTCGCCGGTGATGCGAACGCGGGGAACCCCATCCTCTCCGTCATAGGCCTTGAACAGATCCAGCAGGAAGGCGGCCAGGGTCGTGCCGGCGATTCCGGGACGAGATTCCTCGCTGTGGGGCCGGACGAACTCGTGCGCCCGGGCCAGGGCGCCGATCCGGTTGCGGGCCGACCTGGCGAAGTCCTTGGCGTCCGGATGGTGGCGGGCCGACAGCGAGAGCAGGGCCGAGATCACCGCAAAGATGTTCTTGATCCGGTGGCTCAGCTCCTGGCTCAGCAGCGCCTTGGCCTGCTCCAGCCGTTTGATGTCCTCGATGTCGGTGCCCGTTCCGAACCAGCGGGTCACGGCCCCTGCCGAGTTGCGGATCGGCGTGGCCCGACCCAGGGTCCAGCGATAGCCGTCCGCATGGTGCTTCAGCCGGTATTCGACCTCATACGGCTCCCCGGTCGCCAACGAGGCCTGCCAAGCCGCGAGCGCCCGGTCGCGGCATTCAGGGTGGATCTGGGCGCTCCAGGCGTCGGTGTCGTTGGGCGTCGCAGTCTGGCCGGTGAAATCGAACCAGCGCGCATTGAAATAGTCGTGATAGCCGTCCGCCCCTGCCGACCAGACCATCTGGGGCATGCTGTCGGCGATCGCCTGGAACCGCGCCTCGCTCTCCGCCAGCTTTTCCGAGGCCTGAAGCGCGACCTCGACCGCGGCTTCCGCCTGCTCGTCGCTGAGCCGTCGCGCGGTCAGGGCCCGCCGTCGCTCCATCAGCGCCATCACCTGGGTCGCCAATACCTCCAGCGTCATATGCTGGGTCTCGGTCAGACCGTCCGGACGGGCGGTCGTGTCCACGACGCAGAGCATGCCCAGGGTCATCCCCTGGTCGTCGATCAGGGGCGCCCCGGCATAAAACCGGTAGTGGGCAGGCCCGGTGACCAGCGGATGGTCGATATAGACGGGGTCGATAGACGCGTCCCGGACGACATAGACGCCATCGTACTCCATCGCGTGCTGGCAGAAGGAATCCAGTTCCTGCCCCGTCTCGTCAGCCATTCCGATTCGCGCCTTGAACCAGAGCCGCTCACCCAGAGCCAGGCTGACCATGGCGACGGGGGTTTCGCAGATCCGCGCGGCCAGTCGCGTCACGTCGTCGAAGGCGCGTTCGGGATCAGTGTCCAGGATGTCGTAAGAGCGCAGCACACGGAGGCGCTCGGCCTCGATACCGGCCTGGCGGGGTGCATCCAGCTCGATTGTCAAAGTCGATATCCCCTGGCGCCCCAGCGCCGGAGGATGGTTCATCCCCATTGGCCAACCCACCACAATGGTGAAGGTTCCGCCATCCCGGAACAAGACGTCTAGCCGATCAGCGACCGTGCGGCGGCGCGGGCTTCTTCGGTGACGATCGCCCCTGACAGCATGCGGGCGATCTCTTCGCGGCGGGCCGTCTCGTCGAGGGTGTCGACGGTGGTGGTGGTGACGCCGGCGGCGTCGGCCTTGCGCACCTTCCAGTGGGCGTGGCCACGGGCGGCGACCTGGGGGCTGTGGGTGACGACCAGGACCTGGGCGCCGTTGGAGAGACGTTTCAGGCGCTGGCCCACGGCCTCGGCCACGGCGCCGCCGACGCCCTGATCGACCTCGTCGAAGATCATGACCGGCTGGCGCTGGTCCTCGCGGCCCGCGAGCGCGGCCTTCATGGCGAGGGCGAAACGGGCCAGCTCCCCGCCCGAGGCGATGGCGTCCAGCGGGCCGAAGGGGGTGCCGGCGTTGGTGGCGATCTCGAACCGGGCGGTCTCGACGCCAAGCGGGCCGCGACGGCCTTCGGCGACAGGCTCCAGGGCGACGCGGAAGCGGGCGCGGTCCAGCTTCAACGGGCCCAGTTCCTCCATCACGGCCTTGGCCAGCCGGTCGGCGGCGGCTTCGCGGCCGGAGCTGAGCAGGCTGGCCGTGACGTCATACGTCTCGCGGGCCGCAGCGGCGGCGCGGGCGGCGACGGTGATGGCCTCGGCCCCGTCCTCGATCAGGCGCAGTTGTTCGCGCAGCGAGATGCGAAGGGCCGGCAGGGAATGGACGGTGGTGTTCAGCTTCCTGGCGGCGGCGCGCAGGGCGAACAGTCGTTCCTCGGCCTTGTCGAGGCGGCCGGGCTCGAAGTCGAAGGCGTTGGCGGCGGCGTCGACCTCGGCGATGGCCTCGGCGGCCTCGACCATGGTGCGGTCGATGGCCTCGGCGGCGCTGGTCAGGCGCACCAGCACGGGGTGATCGGCCTCGACGCCCGCCTGGGTCGCGCGCTGGCGCGCATGTTCGACGGCGCGCAGGGCGGCGGACAGCTTCTGGCTCAGCTTGTCGCCGCCCAGATTGGCGCGGGCGTCGGCCAGATCGGCCACCGCCTTCTCCGCTGCACCCAGCACGGCGCGCTCGCCGGCCAGTTCCGTCTCCTCGTCCTCGCGCGGATCGAGCGCGTCGAGGTCGGCGAGGTTCAGGGTGATCTCTTCCGCCCGCGAGGCCGCATCGGCGGCGGCGGCGCGCAGGCCTTCCAGCTTCGCCTCGGCCGCCTTCAGCTTGTCGGACGCGGCGGTGACCCCGCCGAGCTGGGGCGCCAGACCGCCATAGGCATCCAGCAGCCCGCGATGGGTCTTCCAGTCGAGCAGGCCCACGGTCTCATGCTGGCCATGCACCTCGACCAGACGGGCGCCAATCTCGCGCAGGGCGGCAACCCCGGCCGGCTGGTCGTTGACCCAGGCCCGGCTGCGGCCGTCGGCGGACAGGACGCGACGCAGGATCAGCGCTTCGCCCGGGGTCACGTCGAAGCCCTTCTCCCGGATCAGTTCGATCAGGTCCTCATCGTCAGGGGCGGTGAAGACAGCGGTGGCCACGGCCTGTTTGGCGCCGGAACGGACCAGCCCCGCCTCCCCTCGCCCGCCGAGCGCCAGGCCCAGGGCGTCGAGGATGATCGACTTGCCGGCCCCGGTCTCGCCGGTCAGCACGGTCAGGCCCTCGTCGACCTCCAGATCGAGGACGTCGACCAGCACCACGTCGCGGATCGAAAGACTGGTCAGCATGGGGTGCGATTCGGCATCCGCGACAGTGTAGACCAGAACAGGCGGGGAACGGTCAGCCCGGAATGATCCGGCGCAGCCAGCTCTCGCGCTCGCCGGTCGGGGCCGTCTCAGGTTGGCGGCCATCCTCGGTCAGCAGGGCGTAGGCCTCAGCGTACCAGGGGCTGCCCGGGTAGTTGAAGCCAAGCACCGAGCCGTTGCGCTCCGCCTCATCCTTCAGGCCCAGCGTCAGATAGACCTCGACCAGACGATACAGGGCTTCCGGCGTATGCGAGGTGCGCTGGAAGGCCTCGTTGTCGATGACGGCCTTGTAGCGGCCAATGGCGGCCAGCGGCTGGTTGGCGCGCTGGTAGTAGCGGCCGATGTTCATTTCCTTGCCGGCCAGCTGGTCGTTGACCATGTCGATCTTCACGGTCGCGTCGGTGGCGTAGGATGAGTTGGGGTAGCGGCGGGCGACGTCGCGAAGACCGGCCAGCGCCTGTTCGGCCTGGCCCTGATCGCGGCCCACGTCCACGATCTGCTCGAAGTGGCATGTGGCGCGCATGTAGAAGGCGTAGGCGGCCGACGGGCTGCCCGGGAACAGCTGGATAAAGCGGTCCGAAGCGGCGATCGATTCCTCGTAATTGCCGTTCTGGTAGTAGGCGTAGATCTGCATCAGGATCGCGCGGCGCGACCATTCCGAATACGGGTGCTGGCGCTCGACTTCCTGGAAGTAATCCACAGCGTCGGCCCAGCGGTGACGCTGAAGCCGCTCGTAGCCGGTGTTGTAGAGCAGTTCGACGGGCCGCTCCTCATAGGCCAGGCGCGGGCGATTCTGACCGCCGTTGCACGCCGCGACGGCAAGCGTGGCGACAGTCGCCAGCAGCAACACGCCGCCCCGGCGCAGAACGGACGAAGACCGGAAGGAAATCGGCAACTTGGAACCTCATCACACGCCGCCCGGACGCCGCCAGAGGCGCGTCGGGTATCAAGATCGCGTTCTCTAACATCGGCGTTCGCAACGCGCCATGCGCCGGAGAAGGGCAATCACGGCTTGATACGGGCCGACGCGCTGCTAAAGAGCGCGCAAGACGGAACAGACGTCATTGGCGGTTCGATGACGGCGAAAGGATGACCGGATGAAGCTGCTCGCTGGCAACTCGAACCGGACCCTGTCCCAGGCCATCGCCGACCACCTCGACATGCCCCTCACCAAGGCCCAGGTGAAACGCTTCGCCGACAACGAGGTGTTCGCGGTCATCGAGGAGAACGTCCGCGGCGAGGATGTCTTCGTCATCCAGTCGACCTCCTACCCGGCCAACGACAACCTGATGGAGCTGCTGATCTGCATCGACGCCCTGGTGCGGGCCTCGGCGCGGCGGATCACGGCGGTCATGCCGTATTTCGGCTATGCGCGTCAGGACCGGAAGACCGGCGGCCGCACGCCGATCTCGGCCAAGCTGGTCGCCAACATGATTACCCGCGCCGGCGCCGACCGGGTCCTGACCATGGACCTGCACGCCGGCCAGATTCAGGGCTTCTTCGACATCCCGACCGACAATCTGGTCGCCACCCCAGTGCTCGCCCAGGACATCAGGGATCGCTACACGCGCGGCAATCTGATGATCGTCTCGCCCGATGTCGGCGGCGTGGTGCGTGCCCGGTCGCTGGCCGAACGTCTCAACGTCGACCTGGCCATCGTCGACAAGCGCCGTCCCAAGGCGGGCGAGAGCGAGGTCATGAACATCATCGGCGACGTCGCGGGCCGCGAGTGCATCCTGTTCGACGACATCGTCGATTCGGGCGGCACCCTGGTCAACGCCGCCAAGGCCCTGATCGCGGCCGGGGCGACGAACGTCTCCGCCTATATCAGCCACGGGGTCCTGTCGGGCCCGGCGGTCCAGCGCGTCACCGACGGCCCGCTGAAGGAGCTGGTGATCACCGATTCGATCGAGCAGCCGCACGAGGTGCTGTCCTGCTCCAAGATCCGCACCGTCCCGGTCGCCCCCCTGATCGGCGAGGCCATCCGCCGGATCGCGAACGAGGAATCGGTCTCCAAACTGTTCGACTGATCACGAAAAAGTCGGCGGCCATGCCTCAAAACGGCCGGACTGGGCGTTTCAGTCGGAACATGCTTTCGGGGATCTTCCATGCGCCTTTCCTTCAGTAGCCAGGGCCCGACCCTGGCCGCCCTCGCCGTCACAAGCCTTCTGGCCGCATGCGGCCCCAGCCGTGCCGAGCTGCAGGCCGAGGAAATGCGCGTCGCGGCCATCGAGGCCGCCGCGATCACCGCCCGCCTGCCGCCGCCTGTCGCCCTGAACGACAGCGTGGCCCAGTCTGCGGCCGTATATCTGACCTTCACCCGCGACATGGCGACGATCCAGGGCGGCTTCGCCAGCCCCGACGCGGTTCAGGCGGCGCTGCGGCGCGGCGCGTCCTACGATGCCAACCAGATCTCGCGCGGTCTGGTCGCCTATGCCTCCATCCTGGCGCTGCAGTCGCCGGAGTTCGTTTCAGACGTCCGTCAGGCCGGGGCCGAGCCCTCCGAGAGGCGCCAGATCATCGACCGCATCGTCGCCAATCCCGAATACGCCTCGACCCTGCCCGGCGCCGAAGCCGCCGCCAGTCTGGTCATGTCGGTGCTGGAAGCCGACATCGTCGCGCTCAGCTCGGCCGCCGATTCGGTCGAGAGCGACGCCTACAACATCCAGTACACCGGCGATCAGCGTCACGGCTGGGGGCGCGCCACGCCCCCGGATCGCGAAGGCCGTCTGCAGGCGGTCAAGGACCTGTCCCGCACCATCCTGCCCTCCGCCTCGGAGGCTGCGCGTCTCCATGCCGCCTCGAACAGCGGTTCTGGCCTGGGGGTGACCGCCGGACGCACGCGGCGAGCGCCCTATGCCCCGTCGGTGACCAACGCCATCGCCATGGCCGCCCTCGCCGCCCTGGGCGCCGCCGGGGACAACGCCCGCGCCAACACCGAAGCGCTGCAATACGACCGTGCCAGCCAGGACTGCCTGGCCAGTTCCAAGCTGAACCTGTTCCAGTGTCTGGCCGCCGCCCGCCCGACCTATGAGGACATGTTCTGCCTCGGACGCCATGTGATCCGGGACCTGTCGACCTGTGCGCGCGGCGCCGCCTTGCCGACCGCGATCATCACTGTCGGCAATCCGACCCAGAGCGGCGGACCCGCACGCTCACCCGCGATCACGCCGGAACCGCTGCAACCCGCGACCCCGACCGAACCGAGCATCTCGCCGCTTCCCCTCCAGGCCCCGCCCCCGCCATCGACCGCGCCTCGACCGACCCCGGTCGCGCCCCCGGCCGGGCAGACCGCGACCCAGCGGCTGAACGCCGGTCCCAACGGCTGAGTTTCGCCGTCCGGCGCCGGAGAGTTGAACGGCCGAGGCCCGGATTAACGTTCGGAAAACCCTGGCTAAGGCTTATAAGCCGATATCGATACGGCGCCGGGAGAGCGCCGCTACATCCTTGTGGGGAAATTCATCATGCGCCTGGCCCTTCCGCGTCGCGGCCTCGCCATCGCCGCTGCCGTCGCAGCCGCCATCCTGGCCTCGTGCAGCACGCCCGAGCCGATCGTTCCTCCGGCCCCGCCGCCGCCGCCGCCGCCGCCGCCGCCGCCGGTGACCCTGAACGAGGGTGTGGCTCAGGCCGCCTCCATCTATGTCACCTTCATCCGCGATGTCGGCACGATCCAGGCCGGCTTCCCCGACGCGGAGTCGATCCAGGCCGCCATGCGCAAGGGCGCGGCCTACGACCCCGCAACCCTGTCGCGCGGCATGATCGCCTATGCGTCGATCCTGGCCCTGCAGTCGCCGGAGTTCGTCGCTGGCGTCCGCAGCTACGCCAACGACCCGCAGCAGCGCGCCGACGTCATCGCCAACCTCATCCGCGATCCGGCCTATGCCGCCGGCCTGCCGGGCGCGGACGTAGCCGCCGGCCTGATCATCTCTACCCTGGGCCAGGACATCGCCGCCCTGACCACCGTCGCCGACGCCGTCGAGCAGGATGCCTACACGATCCAGGAGCGCAACGACCCGCGTCGCCGCTGGGCCGTGACCCCGATTCCGAATCGCGAAGTGCGTCTGGAGACGGCCAAGACCATCTCGGCCGGTCAGATGCTGCCCTCGGCGGAAGAATCCGCACGCCTCTTCACCGCCGCCAATAGCGGAACCGGCCTCAACCTGCCCGGAGCCACTCACGCCCCGCCCTACACCCCGGCCGTGGTCAATGCCCTCGCCATCGCGGCCCTGGCCGCCATGGGCGCGGCGGGCGACGACGCCCGCGCCAACACCGAAGCCCTGTCGATAGAGACCAACGCCCAGTTCTGCCTGGATATGTCCAAGCTGAACCTGTTCCAGTGCCTGGCCGCCTCGCGCCCTAGCTACGAGGACATGTTCTGCGTCGGCCGCCACATCGTACGCGATCTGGCGACCTGCACCACGGCGGCGACCATCCCCGTCCCTGTGGACCCGGCAATCGCCACCGCAGGCGTCACGCCGGTGGCCGTCGAGGCGACCACGGCGTCGCTTTCCGCGCCCGCGCCGGCCGCCAACTGATCTCCACATCCAAGGCCAGTTGCACACGCGGGCTCTTGCGTGTAATGACCCGCGCTCTTGAATTCGAGGGTCCATGACCCCGCCGCGCGGGCAGCTTTGGTCTGCGCAGGCGTTTTTTGTTGTTGAGGCGAGCCAGATGGCCGAGATCATTCTGAACGTGGATGTCCGCGAGAACACCGGCACCGGCGGCGCGCGCGCCGCGCGGCGCGCGGGCGCCGTTCCGGGCATCCTGTACGGCGGCGACAAGGCCCCCGTCGCCATCTCGGTCAACGAGAAGGATTTCCGCAAGAACCTGTACACCGGCAAGCTGCTGGGCCACCTGGTGACGCTGAAATACGGCGAAGAGACCCAGTCGGTCATCGCCAAGGACGTGCAGTTCGACCCCGTGTCGGACCGTCCGCTGCACTTCGACCTGATGCGCGTCGACGAAAACGCGACCATCAAGATCGAGGTCCAGATCCAGTTCATCAACGAAGACCAGTGCAAGGCCTTCCGCCAGGGCGGCTCGCTCGAGATCGTCCGTCACTCGGTCGAGATCATGGTCGCCGCCAACCACATCCCGGAAGACCTGGTCGTCGACCTGGCCGGCCACAAGCTGGGCGACATCATCCGCTGGTCGGACGTCAAGGTCCCCTCGGACGTCAAGCCGACCATCACCGACCGTGACTTCGTGATCGCCTCGATCAAGACCTCGTCGGCCGCCATCTCGGCCGCCCACGACGAAGAGACCATCGCCGAGGAACAGGCCGCCGCCGCCGAGGCTGCTGCGGACGACGTTCCCGCCACGGAACAGGGCGACGAAGCCGCTGCGGAAGACGGCGAGAAGTCGGAAGGCTGATCGACCGATCCACTCCTTCGGAAACGGCCCCTCCGGCGACGGACGGGGCCGTTTTCATTTCCGGATAGCGCCATGCTCATCATCGCCGGCCTGGGCAATCCGGGCGCCAAATACGAGAAGAACCGCCACAACATCGGCTTCATGGCCGTTGATGCGATCGGCTCGCGGTGGCGGTTCGGCGTCCAGCGCGCCAAGTTCCAGTCGGTGATCTCCGAGGGTGAGGTCGAGGGTCAGAAGATCCTGCTGATGAAGCCACAGACCTTCATGAACAACTCGGGCAACGCCGTCGGCGAGGCGGCGCGTTTCTACAAGATACCCCCTGCGGACATCATCGTCTTCCACGACGAGATCGACCTCGCCCCAGGCCGGTTTCGCATGAAGACCGGCGGCGGGGCGGCAGGCCAGAACGGCGTGCGCAGCCTGATCAGCCAGCTCGGCCCCGACTTCCGCCGCGCCCGCATGGGCATCGGACATCCCGGCGCGCCGGAACTGGTCATGCCCCACGTCCTGGGCGACTTCCACAAGGCGGAGCAACCCTGGCTCGAGGCCCTGCTGAACGCCTGCGCCGACGCCTTGCCGTTCGCCGTGAAGGGCGAGGACGAACGCTATCAGGGCGAGGTCCTGCGCCTCGCCCCCGCACCCAAGTTCAGCCCGCGCCAGGCCGCTCAGGCGGCGAAGGGCGAGTAATTCTCCTCCCCCTCGCTGCTGCCAGTTCGGCGTCAGCGCCATCGTCATGTGGTGGAAGCGCCGCCCCAAGGGTCGTCTGGCCGCTCCCGTCGCGCCGCCCGGCGCCCGGCGCCCGCGCATATACCGCGGTTCTGACCATCGTCCTGCCGTTCGCCATCCTGTATCCTCTGACCGGTCTCAGCCTAGTCGTCGCCGTCGCAATCGATCGGCTCGTTTCAATGTTGAACCGCACGCGTTCGATCGTCTTGTGAAAGCACCGGAAACCCATGACACGCATTCTCGCCCTGCTACCATTGCTGGCCCTCACTGCCTGCGGCAGCTCCGACAACACCACCGTCGATGCCGAGGGGAATACGATCACGCCGATCGTGGTCGCCAACGCGGTCTGCCGGCCGACGCCGACGGGACGTCAGGTGACCGCCTGCTATCTGAACCTCGTCGCCGCCTCCGATGATCGGCTTGTGTCGGTCGATAGCCCCGCCGCCGCCCTGGCGCAGATCCACGAGACCTCGATGGAGGGCGGCATGGGGATGATGCGGCCCATCGAGGGCGGCGTGCCCCTCGCCGCCGGGGAGCCCGTGGCCTTCAGCCCGGGCGCAAACCACATCATGCTGAGCGGCGTGCGTGAGCCTCTGGCGACCGGCGACACGGTCGAACTGACCCTGACGTTCGAGAACGCGCCCAAACTGGTGGTCGCCGCCACCGTTGGTCAGCCGACCGAAGCCAATGCGGGCGCTCCGGCGGCCTGATCGGGAATGAGACTGCGAGCCTGACAAACGGGTCCGAACCCGTTAAAGGCTCGCCCTCCATTCAAAGTCCGAAAGCCCCATGGCCCTCAAAGTCGCGATCGTCGGCCTGCCCAACGTCGGCAAGTCCACCCTGTTCAACGCCCTGACCAAGACGGCGGCGGCCCAGGCCGCCAACTATCCGTTCTGCACCATCGAGCCGAACACCGGCGACGTGGCCGTGCCGGAGCCGCGTCTGGACGCCCTGGCGGAGATTGCAGGGTCGAAAGAGGTCATCCCCTCGCGCATCACCTTCGTGGACATCGCCGGCCTGGTGCGCGGCGCGTCCAAGGGCGAGGGCCTGGGCAACCAGTTCCTGGCCAACATCCGCGACTGCGACGCCGTGGCCTTCGTGGCCCGCTGCTTCGTCGATGACGACATCACCCATGTCGAGAACCGCATCGACCCGATCAGCGACCTCGACATCATCGAGACCGAGCTGATGCTGGCCGACCTCGAAAGCCTCGAGAAGCGGGTCATCAACGTTGAGAAGAAGGCCAAGGGCGGCGACAAGGACGCGCAGCAGACGCTGAAGCTGATCAATATGGCCCTGACCCCGCTGCGCGCCGGCAAGCCCGCCCGCACGGTCAAGGTCGACAAGGAAGACGAGAAGGCCTGGCACATGCTCCAGCTGCTGACCTCGCTTCCGGCCCTGTACGTCTCGAATGTCGATGAGGGTTCGGCGGACAAGGGCAACGCGCTGTCCGACCTGGTAGCGAAACGGGCCGCCGAGGACAATGCGAACTCGGTCGTCATCTCGGCCAAGATCGATTCCGAACTGGCCGTTCTCGACGCCGCCGAACAGGCCGAGTTCCTGGAAGGCCTCGGACTGGCCGAACCCGGCCTGAACCGCCTGATCCGCGAGGCCTATTCACTGCTGGGGCTGCAGTCCTACTTCACGGTCGGACCCAAGGAGGCCCGCGCCTGGACCATCCACGTCGGCGACACCGCGCCCCAGGCGGCCGGCGTCATCCACACCGACTTCGAGAAGGGCTTCATCCGCGCCGAGACCATCGCCTTCGAGGACTATGTCGCCCTGCGCGGCGAGGCGAAGGCGCGCGAGGCCGGCAAGCTGCGCGCGGAGGGCAAGTCCTATGTCGTCAAGGACGGCGACGTGATGAACTTCCTGTTCAACTGACGGATCAAGGCACGACGGGTTGCGTCGTGGCCGTGTCCTCCAGCGACGTGCATTTCTTGAGCGTCACCGGCTTTCTCGCCCGGTCGAGATAGCTCAGCCGCATGACGTCCTGTCTCACCTGGAACCGGACCCGCTCCGACCGCGCCGTCCCCTCGGAAATGCAGGCGAGGGTCGCGACATAGCCGTCGGCGACCTCGTCGACCGCCGCGATCATGCAGCTGTTCTCATAGCCCTCGAACCGGGTCGCGGTGATCTGGATCGGCCGGCGCTCACCCTGGGGAGTCGCGCACCAGCTAACGTCCGCCGCCCAGCGGCCGACGAAACTGGCCGCGCCCCGACCGGGCAGCATCGAGGTCTGGCCTCGCGCGGGCGGCGCGGACGGATCCTCGACGGTGATCGCTGCGGCGGGTTCGGTCGGCGGATTGACCGGGCCATTGTCTCCGCAGCCTCCCAAACCAAGAACAAGGATCGCCGGGGCGAGGGTCCGCAGAAACAGGGTCATGGCCCTTCAACGCCCGAGCCATGGTCAAGGTTCAGGGCCGTCATCCCCGGATCAAGTCCGGGGATGGCGGGGCTCGACCTATTGCCGCGCCGCGTCGCTGGCGGCCCGGCGGGCGCCGAACTCCGAGGTCGGCTTCCAGGTCGGCCATTCGTCGCCGTTGGCCAGTTGCAGCCCCAGCCGGTAAAGCAGGGTCAGGTTCTCGACCGCAGAACGCAGGTCCCAGTCCGCCGACCATTCGTCGGAGGGCTTGTGATAGTCGGCGCCGAACTTGGCGTCCCAGGCCGCCTGACCGGCTTCGACGCCGCCCTCGTCCCAGTCCACGCCATGCCAGGTCATCAGGGCGGGCACGCCCATGCGGACGAACGGGAAGTGGTCCGAGCGGGTGTAGAAACCCTGCTCCGGCTGGCGATCGTCGGTGATCACCCGCCCCTCCGCCGCCGCCAGCGTCGCCAGATCGTCTTCCAGCGTGTTCTGGCCCAGGCCGAAGATGGCCACGTCGCGGGTCGGACCCGACAGCGGCAGCATGTCGATGTTGATGTCGGCGACGGTCTTCTCCAGCGGATAGACCGGGTTGGCGGCATATCCGTAGGACCCCAGCAGGCCCATCTCCTCGGCCGCCATATGGGCGAAGACGATGGTGCGCTCCGGCTGCGGAGCCGCCTTGATCTGGCGCGCCATCTCCAGGATGCCGATCGTGCCCGAGGCGTTGTCCCAGGCGCCGTTGTAGATGTTGTCCTCGGTGGTCGAGACCGGGCTGACGTGGTCCGCCCCGACGCCGACGTGGTCCCAGTGAGCCGAATAGATGATGGTCTCGTCAGGCCGCTCCGTGCCGGGGATTCTGGCCAGCAGGTTGTGGGTGGTCAGGCTGTCGATGGTCTCCTCCTGGGCGATCGACAGGGTCACGCCGTCCAGCGCCACCGCCGTGAAGTTTCCGCTCTCGACAGTATCCAGCGTCGCCATGTCCAGACCGGCGGCCGTGGCCCACGCCAGACCGACGTCGTGGTTGACGGCGCCGGAGAACTCCAGATCCGCCGCACCCGGCGTCAGGGTACGCTGGCGGTTGGCGAACTGCGCGCCGCGCAGCCAGCCGGGATCGGTCGCCGGGACCGTGGCCAGGGTGATGACGCCGACGGCGCCGCGCGCGAAGGCCTCGTCGGCCTTGTAGGCGCCGCTGTTGTAGGCGGTCGGATAGACGCCGTTGAACCGCTCTGCGACCTCGGCGGAGTTGGGTTCCCCGGACATGACGATGACGACCTTGCCGCGCACGTCGATGTCGCCGTAGTCGTTCCAGTTCCGCTCGGGCGCATTAATGCCATAGCCGACGAACACCAGGCCGGCGTTCTCGATCGACGCCTTGCCGTCATTGGTCGCCGCGCGCAGCATGATGTCGGTCCCGACGGTCATCGGATGGACCGTGCCGTCCGGCCCGGTCCAGCTGGCCGAGGCGGCGCCCGCGACGGGCGTAAAGCGCTTCAGCACAACGTCCTGCAGCCACTGACCGTTCGGCCCGCCGGGCTCCAGACCCATTTCCTCATACTGGGCCTGCAGCCAGGCCAGGGTCATGCGCTCGCCGTCAGTGCCCGGGTAACGGCCCTGGAAATCGTCGGCGGAGATGTGGCGGATACCTTCGGAAATCCGTTCGGCCGAGAAGTCCTGGGCCGAAGCCAGTCCCGCCGACAGAACCAGGGCCATCGCGGCCACACCACCGAACAATCCACGCAACATCAGGGCTCTCCTCGCCATTTCGGCGCGGACATTAGGGCGGGGTGAGCGACGGGGCGCGTTACGGTTTTGTCATCTAGGCCTTCCCTTCTCCCCTTGCGGGAGAAGGTGGCAGCCGAAGGCTGACGGATGAGGGGTCATACCGGCGGCTGGAGTGAGGGCAGGCAGGACTGACCTTCGAAGGTCAGCGCAACCCCTCATCCGACCTCGCTTCGCTCGGCCACCTTCTCCCGCAAGGGGAGAAGGACAACTACTCCCGCTCGCCGGCCGTCGCCGCCCGTGCGGGGCCGAACTCCGAGCCTTCCTTCCACTGCGGCCAGTCGCGGCTGTTGGCCAACGCCTGCCCCAGCGACCAGTAGACCTGCAGGTCCTGGATCTGGCCGGAATAGTCCCAGTCGGCCGACCACTCGTCATCGGCCTGGTGATAGCGGTTGGCCCCATAGGCCTGACGCGCGGCCTGGCGTTCGGCGATCGGCTCGTCGATGAAGTCTCCGGTCGAGGCGCCGTAGGCCATCGGCACGCCGCGCTTGGCCAGCGGGAAGTGATCGGACCGGAAATAGACGCCCGACGCCGGATTGCTGTCCGGCCGGACCTCGCGATCCTGGGCTTGCACGAAGCCGGTGATCCGCTCATCGAGGTTCGACTGTCCATAGCCGACGACGTTGAAGGCCTCGGTGCGACCATAGACGTTGGCCGAGTCCATGTTCACCCCGCCGACGGTCGTGGCCAGCGGATAGATCGGGTTGGCGGCATAGTATTCCGATCCCAGCAGACCGCTCTCCTCGGCCGTGAAGCCGATGAAGACGATCGACCGTTCCGGCCGCTCGCCCGCCGCATAGACGCGCGCCAGTTCGATCAGCCCGGCGATGCCGGACGCATTGTCGACCGCACCGTTGAAGATGGCGTCGCCGTTCGCGTCCGGGGTCCCCACGCCGATGTGATCCCAGTGGCCGGTGTAGAGGAAGGTCTCGTCCGGATGGGTCGAACCCTCCAGGCGACCGATGATGTTGTGCGTCTCGATCCGCTCCGAAGCCACGTTGAACATCACGTCCATCCCCGCGCCCTCGAGCGTCACCGGCTGGAAGTCGCGGCTGCGCGCCTGCACCTTCAGAGCCTCGAAATCGAGGCCGGCGCGCTGGAACAGCTCTACGGCGACATCGCGCTGGATCCAGCTTTCCATCGGCACACGCTCGTCGGCGTTCTCGCGCACGATGTCGAAGTTCGGCCCGGTCCAGCTGTTGCGCACCGTGGTCCAGCCATAGGAGGCCGGATCGGTCTCGTGGACGATGATGACGCCCGCCGCCCCCTGACGCGCCGCCTCCTCGTACTTGTAGGTCCAGCGCCCGTAGTAGGTCATGGCCCGGCCGCCGAAGGTGTTCAGCGCCGGCTCCTCGAAGTCCGCGTCATTGACGAGGACGACCAGGATCTTGCCCCGCATGTCCTGGCCCTTGAAATCGTCCCAGTCCCGCTCCGGAGCCTTGACGCCATAGCCGACGAAGACCAGCGGCGCGTCCATCAGCATGACATGGTCCTCGCCCGGACGCCGGCTGGAGATGATGATCTGTTCGCCCTGGGCCAGGGGCTGGGTCCAGTCGCCCACGGTCAGCCGGGCCTGGATGTTCGAGGCGGAGAAGCGGTTCAGCGCCACGGCCTGGGTCCAGCCGCCATTGTCGCCGCCGGGCTGCAGACCTGCCGCCTCGAACTGCCCGGAGACGTAGTCGATGACCTTCTGTTCCGCCGGGGTGGCGATGCCCCGTCCCTCGAAGTCGTCGGCGGACAGGATGCGGATGTGTTCGGACAAACGTGCCCCGTCGAACGCGGGGTCCTGCGCCCAGGCGACGGCAGTCAGGCACAGACCGGCCAGCAGCGCGGCGACGGCGGTGAACGAACGCATGGCGAACCCTTCGAAACTTGATGGTGCCGAAGGTTAGGGGCCGGCGGCCTCGGTGTCGACTTGCGTCGCTCGTGACATGGCGCGCACATGGAAGATCGAACTGATCCCGATCAGCGCCGGCACGCTCATATAGACGAACCCGCCCGCCCACGGGGCCAGGGCGTCGGGCGCCGTCAGGGCGACGACGATGGAGGTCAGGGACGCCCCGGACAGGATCATCCAATTCTGGATCCAGATACGAGCGCTGACGGCCTGGGTCGGGCTGGCGGCGCCCTGTTTCAGGTGATGGCGATAGAGGGACCCGAACAGCAACGACAGCGACAGGCACCCCGCCCCGTAGGCGACATACAGGAACCGCAGATCCCCGACGCTGTGGATCAAGTCGCCGCCGGGCAGGATGCCGCCCGACAGGGCGTGCAGGGCCGACTGCATCATCAGCCGCAGCGGAAACACATAGAGCAGGACGACAAACACCACCGCCACGCTCATCGCCGTGGACAGCCCATCCCGCAGCGGCCACAGGCGACCGAGGTCGCGATAGCTCAGCCAGAACATGACGATCAGGGCGAAGCTGGCGCCGTAGGCCGGGGCGCTCAGCAGCATCCCCTGCATCTCCTCCAGCGTCGTCGGCGGGTCGCCACCACCCGCCACCAGCAGGGCCACGGCGAAAGCGAAGGCGGCGTCGACGAAGGCGTCAAGCCTGCGTGCCATTTCCAGCTTGGGCGTGTCGGTCATGACCGACACTGTGCCTCGCTCATTCCGTCGGCGCTACTGCGCCCGCGCCCGGCCAGTCGCTGTCGCCGACCCGGCGCAGGTCCATCTCGATATAGGGCAGCGGCGTCTGGCCCTCGCGGACGAAGTGGCCGACCTCGTGCCAGCGACCGTCTTTGATCGTGGCGACATACTGGATGCTTGCGCCCGGTCCGGCCGGCGTCTGCCAGCGGAAGCCGTCCTCGGTCGCCTCGAACGGATAGTCGCCCTGATAACCCTGGGCATAGGCGCGGAAGGTGTAGGCCTGCGCCCGCTCATCCCAGCCGATGATGGCGAAGGCGTTGAACTGCGTCGCGCCGTCCGCCGCATAGCCGCGGCCCTCGACCACCCGGACCGATCCGCCCAGATGAGGGCCGACACGTTCGGTCTGGGTCAGGGTCACGCGTCCGCCGGGGCCGTTGATGACCGCCGTGCCCCGCCATTCCCCGTCCATGAAGGCCAGCCGCGCCATGGCCGCGCGCTGGGCCGGGGAGCCGGCAGCATCCTGCTGGCGCGCGACGGCGGGCGTCAGCGTCGCTGTGGAAACGGCGACCATCGCAAGCGGAAGAACCAGTAGACGGATGATGGACAAGGCGGCCTCCTCAGCTGCTTTGCTTTACAAAGCACTTTTACACACGGCCGTCAACGCAAGAAAAAGCCCGCCGGGGGAACCGGCGGGCTTGATGTCTTCGGCGTGAACCGAGGCCTGACGCTAGTGCGCCACGCCCTTCCAGATGCGGCGATAGCTGGCGTAGGTGATGCCGGCGAAGATGGCGAGGAAGGCGAGGACGCCCATGCCCGACTGTTTCCGTTCCGTCGCCCTGGGGTCCGAGGACCAGGCGATGAAGGCCGCGACGTCCTTGGACATCTGGTCGACCGTCGCCTCGGTGCCGTCGTCATAGGTGACCTGGCCATTGGCCAGCGGCGCGGGCATGGCGATGAAGCCACCGGCCGGGACGTGTTCCGGATCGCCGTCCCAGAACGGGGTCATGTCGCCCGCCATGTACGGATTGTAGTGCTGGGTCGCCGTGATCCGCAGTCCGGCCGGCGCGGCTGCGTAGCCCGAAAGCAGCGAATAGATGTAGTCGGCGCCGCCGTGACGGGCCTTGGCCATGACCGACAGGTCGGGCGGGGCCGCACCGCCGTTCGCGGCGGCCGCGGCCGTGCGGTTGGGATAGGGGTTCGGGAATTTGTCGGCCGGGGTGGCGGGACGCATCATCGCCTCGCCGGTCTCGGTGTCGATGTCCCCGACCTCGATCTCGGCGGCCAGGGCCCGGACGAACCGATTGGCGGCCGGGTTCTCGGCGTGCGGGTCATAGAAGGGACCGCCCTTCTCACCCAGATTGCGGAAATGCATCAGGTCCATCGAGTGGCAGGCCGCGCAGACCTCGCGATAGACCTTGTAGCCGCGCTGCAGTTGCCCCTGGTCGAACGTGCCGAACGGCCCGTCGAAGGTGAAGCCGCCCGAACGCGGGTGATGGGCGCCGCCCTCGGCAAGAGCGGGAGACGCCGCGCCGACCACTGCCAGAGCAGCGACCGACAGGGCCAGTTTGCGAATATCCATGGTGACTTTCTTGGCGGACATCGCGATCAGCCCTTCTTTTCGGCGTCGGCGGGAACGGCGCCGCTCATCGCGAGCGGCCCCGACAGGACCGGCTCGGAGATCGACGCGGGGATCTTCAGCGGCGTCTCCTTCAAGCCCACGAAGGGCATGATGACGAAGAAGAAGGCGAAGTAGTAGAGCGTGGCCAGGCGGGTCAGCCACAGGTAGCTGTTCAGCTGGCCGTCGATCAGGGTGAAGCTCGGCATGCCGGGAACCACCTGAGCGTCCGGCAGCTGGCCGCCGCACCAGCCCAGGATCAGGCCGACCACCACGAAGATCAGGAAGAAGATCTTCATCGTCGGGCGATAGCGCATCGACCGCACCTTGGAGGTGTCCAGCCACGGCAGGATGAACAGCACGCCGATAGAGCCGAACATGGCGACGACGCCGCCGAACTTGTCAGGAATGGCCCGCAGGATCGCGTAGAACGGCAGCATGTACCACTCGGGCACGATGTGCGCCGGCGTCTGCAGCGGGTTGGCCGGGATGTAGTTGTCGGCGTGGCCCAGGGCGTTCGGCATGAAGAAGACGAACAGCGCGAACATCATCAGGAACACCAGCAGGGCGAAGCCGTCCTTGACCGTGTAGTAGGGGTGGAACGGGATCGTGTCCTTGGCCTCGCGCTCCTTGGGGATCAGGATCCCGACCGGGTTGTTCTGGCCGGCCGTGTGCAGGGCCCAGAGGTGCAGCACCACGACGCCGAAGATCACGAACGGCAGCAGGTAGTGCAGCGAGAAGAAGCGGTTCAGCGTCGCGTTATCGATGGCCGGGCCGCCACGCAGCCAGATCAGGACCGGTTCGCCGATCATCGGGATGGCCCCGATCAGATTGGTGATGACCTCGGCGCCCCAGTAGGACATCTGGCCCCACGGCAGGACGTAGCCGAGGAAGGCCGTGGCGATCATCAGGAAGAAGATCACGCAGCCGAGGATCCAGATCATCTCCCGCGGCGCCTTGTACGAGCCGTAGTAGAGGCCGCGCAGCATGTGGATGTAGACGGCCACGAAGAACATCGACGCGCCGTTGGCGTGGACGTAACGGATCAGCCAGCCGCCGTTGACGTCGCGCATGATCCGCTCGACGGAGGCGAAGGCCATCGCCGTGTTCGGCTGGTAGTGCATGGCCAGGAAGATGCCGGTGGCGATCTGGGTGACCAGGCAGATCGTCAGGATCGCGCCGAAAGTGTACCAGTAGTTCAGGTTCTTCGGCGTCGGCAGCGACAGGTAGTCGGCGCCGAAGCGCACGATCGGAAGCCGGGTGTCGAGCCACTTCTCGACGCCGGTCTTGGGAACGTAGGTGGATTCGTGTCCGCTCATCTTGTCCGCTCTCAGCCGATCCGAATGGTGGAACCGGCGGTGAATTCGTAGTTGGGCACCACCAGGTTCTTCGGCGCCGGACCCTTACGGATGCGACCCGAGGCGTCGTAGTGCGAACCGTGGCAGGGGCAGAACCAGCCGCCGTAGTCGCCCGAGCCGAAGGTCGGGATACAGCCCAGGTGCGTGCAGGACCCGATCACGATCAGCATCGGCTCGTGGCCGACCTTGGTGCGTTCCTGGTCGGTCTGCCGTTCCTTCAGGTCGGAGGCGTCGTTGTCGGCGATCACGCGCGTCAGCTCGGCGGCGGTGCGGTTGCGCACGAACACCGGCTTGCCCTGCCAGGTGATGACGATCTGCATCCCCTCGGCGACCTTGGAGGTGTCGAACTCGACGGTCGACAGCGCCAGGGTGTCGGCGGCCGGGTTCATGGAGTTGACCAGCGGCCACACCATCATCACGCCCGCGCCGAAGGCCGCGGCGCCGGCCGCGATATGGATGAAGTCCCGGCGGGTGGCGTCACCTTCGGGATGCTCGTTCGTCACGACCGATTCGGCCACGTCTCACCTCTGTAAAACTCGCATCGTGGTCCGTGGGAAGACGGCCCGCTATCGAGGGAATGTTCTTAGCGCGATGAAGAGGTTTATACCCGGTCAGGCTTTGCGGCTTGTCGCCGCAAGGGCTGCGGTTACATGAGAACCGCTCGCAATACTGACCGCGACAAGACCCCTGCCCGCGCGTATGGAGGGCCTTAGAATGCGTCTCGCCCTTTTTCAACCAGCCATTCCCCAGAACGTGGGCGCCTGTATCAGGCTGTCGGCGTGTTTCGGGATCGAGCTGCACATAATCGAGCCCACGGGCTTCCTGTTCGACGACAGGGCCATGAAGCGCGCGGCGCTCGACTATGGCCCCCTGTCGCACATGACGCGCCATGCGAACTGGGGGGCCTTCCAGGCTGCGCGAGGTCCGGGGCGGCTGATCCTGTTCACGACCCGGGGCGCCACGCCGCTGACCGCCTTCGTCTTCCAGCCCGACGACACCCTGCTGTTCGGTTCCGAGAGCTCGGGCGCGCCCGACTTTGTCCATGCCGCCGCCGACGCCCGCATCTTCATCCCCATCCGCCCGGAGGCGCGCTCGCTGAACCTGTCGGTCAGCGCGGGGATAGGCCTGTTCGAGGCCCTGAGACAGACCACCGCCTGACGTGCCACTGTCCCGGCCCAACGGGAACGGCGACCATGGGTCTCTTCGACATCTTCACCGGCGGCTCCAGGCCGAGCGGCCCTCGCGTCGGCCCCGCCGAGCTCCGCGAGGCCCTGCTGGCCGTCAACCGGGACGGCGCGCCCTGGCATGTCCGCGACGGCGCCAGGGAGAAGGTCGATCTGGTCGCCGAATGGAAGATCGTCGACGCCGCCTGGTACGAGATCTTCGCCAAGGCCGGGGTGAAGCGCGTCTTCAAGATCCTGATGACGTTCGACGAGGCGTCGGGCCAGGTCCGTTCGGTCGACCAGGAGTTCGAAGTCGAATGGCGCGCGGGCGTGCCTTCCCTGAGCGACCTCTCCGTCGTCGGCGGCCAAGCCAGGATCAGCGGCTTCCGCGGTCAGTCGTGGGAGATGAGCACGGAAACGGTCTGGGCCTTCCGCGAGGAGGACCTCAGCTGGGGCAAGATCTACAGCTACAACTTCAACACCGACGAGATGAAAAAGCCCCTCGAAGCCGCCGCAACGGCCGCCGGCTGGGGCTGGCGCGGCGTCGCCTTCGGCAAGCTGTAGCCGATCACTCGGGCGCGCCCGCCGTCGCGATGACCGCCAGGCTCGGCCGCTCGCCGGACCTGGACGCCGCCACCGCCTCGACCGCCCGCATGACCCGGAGCACGTTCTCTCCGGCCAGTTTGCGGATGTCGCCCTCCGACCAGCCGGCCGCCATCAGGGCCGCGAGGATGCGCGGATAGGCGTTCACGCCCTGGACCTCCTCGGGCAGGCTGGTGACCCCGTCGAAGTCGCCGCCCAGGCCGACGTGATCGATACCGGCGACCTCACGCACATGCTGGATGTGGGCGATGACATCGGCGAGGCCCGCTGTCGGTTGCGGATGAGCCCCGTCCCAGGCCGCCGCGCGCGCCGTCACCGCCCCTGCGTCTCCCGGATTGAGCGCCAGCAGCCGCGCCGCCTCCGCTGCCCGGTCGGCGTTCCAGCTCCGGACCGCCTCCGAGATGAACCCGGGCACGAAGGTCACCATCACCACCCCGCCGTCGTCCGCCATGGCGCGCAGCACGCTGTCCGGCACATTGCGCGGATGGTCAGTCACCGCCCGCGCCGAGGAGTGGGAGAAGATCACCGGCGCCTCCGACACCCGCATGGCGCCGATCATCGTCTCCTCCGAGACGTGGCTCAGGTCGACCATCATGCCGATACGGTTCATCTCGCGCACCACCTCCTCGCCGAACGGCGACAGCCCGCCCCATTTCGGCGCGTCCGTGGCGCTGTCCGCCCAGGTCGTTGTCTTCGAGTGGGTCAGGGTGATGTAGCGCGCGCCCGCCTGATGGAATTCGCGCAACAGGCCCAGCGAATCGTCGATCGAATAGCCGCCCTCCATACCGATCAGGCTGGCGATCTTGCCTGCCTTATGGATTCGCTCGACGTCGTCGGCGGTCGTCGCCAGTTCGAACACGTCCGGATGGGCGGCCACGATGCGCCGGACCGTGTCGATCTGTTCGAAGGTCTCGCGCGCCGCCTCGGTCGGGGTCAGGGTCGCCGGCACATAGACCGACCAGAACTGGCCGCCGACGCCCCCGGCCCTCAGGCGCGGGATGTCGGTGTGGAGCGCCGTCGAGGCGTCGAGATTGGTCGCCAGATCGACGGCGTGCGGGTCGTTGCCATAGCCCTGCCGCAGCGCCCACGGCAGGTCGTTGTGGCCGTCGATCAGCGGTGTGGTCCGCAGAATTTCGCGCACCCGCGCCTCTCCATCCTGAGCCGCTGCGGGAACGGCCAAGGCCAGCATGGACGCGGCGAGCAGGCAGGAACGGATCATGGCGACCTCCGGAAAACAATGACGGGCGGAGACTGGCAGACGCCGGGCTCCAGAAACAAAGCGGCTATCGGTCGCCCAGGCTGAGCCGTCCGATCAGGACCGCCGCGCGCTGCGACTGGCGCACCAGACTGTCGAGATCGATCGACTCGCCCACGGCATGGGCGCCCGACCCGGCCGTGCCGAGCCCGCCCAGCGTATCCACATCTGCGGCGACGAAGCCCGAGTCCGCCGCCCCGCGCTTGGCCGGGTCAAAGGGTGCCATCTCGGGCAGGCCGAGGTCGCGGTTGACCGCGTTCAGCCGTTCCAGCAGCGCGGTATTGCCCGGCGTCGGCGCCATCGGCGGATAGCCGTCCTCGGCGAAGACGAGCTCGGCCGTCGTCTTCGCCAGGTGATCATCGACGATCCCCGCCATCCGGTCGCGGACCCGGGCGTCCTGTTCCGGCGTCAGGGTGCGCAGGTCCCCGCGCGCGATCGCCGTCTCCGCCACGATATTGGTCTTGCCCGAGGCCTGGACGCGGAAGCCGGCCGCATCGATCTCCGCCGGCGTCCCGCCCGCGATGACGCCCACGTTGTAGGTCAGGTTCGGCTCCGGCAATTCGCGCCGGAAGTTGTCGAGGATGCGCGCCATCTCATAGATCGCGCCATAACCCAGAGTGTCGCCGAACACGCCGCTGGAGTGGCCGGTCCGGCCGCCGGTGGTCAGGGTCCAGCTGGACGAGCTGCGCCGGGCGATCGTGCCGAACTCCTCGCCGTTCTCGATCGCCAGTCCCTCGAATTCCAGCGCATAGTCCGCGACCTGACCCGCCGCGATCAGGTCCCGACGCGCCACCGCCAGCGGCGAACCGGGCCGCTCTTCATCGCCGGTCAGTACGATGGTGATGTTCGATCCCTCCAGCGTACCCGCCGCCTGCATCGCGCGCAGGGCTGCGATGATCACGACCACCCCGCCCTTGTCGTCGCCGACGCCGGGACCGGTCGCCTGCGAGCCGTCCCTCACGAAGCGCTGGAACGGACTCTCCGGCTCGAACACCGTGTCCAGATGGCCGATCAGCAGGATGTTGCGCCCGCCGCCGTCATGGGTCGCGATCAGATGCCCGGCCCGGCCGGTCTCGGCCATGTCGATCCAGCGCACCTCGAAGCCGAGCGGATCGAGTTCGGCGCGGACCATCTCGCCCACCGCCGTCACACCCGCCAGGTTCAGCGTGCCCGAGTTCACATTCACCATCCGCTCCAGCAGATCGATGTGCCGGCCGTGCTCGGCGACCACGGTGGACATGATCGTCCGCTCGGCCTCAGGCGTCTGGGCCATCACGGGCGGGGTGAAGGCAAAAACCATCAGGGCGGACAGGATCAGACGCATGGACGACCTCGCTATGAAGCCACGACCGTGGCCGAGGCCGCCCTGCGAGTAAAGGCAGCCAGAGCCTGATCGTTTGAGACGGAAGCGCTTCGCGCTTCTGTCGAAAGCGTGAATCAGGCTCTCGCTGATATCTGGAGCAGGATTCACGGCATCAGCGGAATCGCGAAGCGATTCCTCCTCAGCCGATCCTGCTCTAGCGGTCGCTCCTCGCCGGAGCGGGCAACGCGCCCGGCTGAATCGTCGGCGATCGGGACGGGGCCTGCGCCTGCTCACGGCAGCCTCGCCCGATATGCAGACCGTTCAGATAGTACCAGCGGTTCTGCACCGCCGCCTGTTCGACTTCGTCGCGATCGCGCGCCGGCTGACGCACCGCATCCACCCCGGCGATGGCGAGGCCGCCGCCGGGTACGAGCATCGCGGCGCCCGACCGTGCGATGCCGCCGAGCGAACTCAGCCAGCCGCCCTGGGGCGTCGCGTCGCCCATGGCCTGGCCGAGCTGCGCCGCCTCGTCGCTGATCCGGGCGCATGACAGTCTCTCGTCGGTCTCGCGAAACACGCCCGTCTCCTGCGCCCCCGATTCCTGGCCCCCCGCGTCCTGGGCCAGGGCGGCGCCCGCCGAGAGCAGGGTGATCGTCAGGGTCGGGATCAACAGGGATCGCATTGCAAATTCTCCAAACAGCCCGTCGTCCAAACGGCTGCGGACCTGCGCGGTTCATTCCCGGCCCGCGTGACCTCGCGCGCGAGACGTGATTGAACGCCGCCCATGAGCCAGTTCCCCCTCCCCGACACCGATCCGCTGGACCTCAAGAAGGTCGAGACCCGCGCCTGGTTCGAGGCCCTGCGCGACCGTATTCACGCCGGGTTCGAGGCGCTGGAAGACGCGGCCCCCGCCGACCTCTTCCCCGGCGAGCCGGGTCGGTTCGTGCGCACGCCCTGGTCGCGGGACGCCGGCGGCGGCGGGGTCATGGGCGTGATGCACGGCCGCCTGTTCGAGAAGGTCGGGGTCCACGTCTCCACCGTCCACGGCGAGTTCCCCGCCGACTATGCGAAGACCGTCCCCGGCGCTGACGAAGACCCCCGCTTTTTCGCCACCGGCATCAGCCTGATCTGTCATCCGGTCAGCCCGCGCGTCCCCGCCGTGCACATGAACACCCGCTTCATCGCCACGACGAAGAGCTGGTTCGGCGGCGGCGGCGACCTGACCCCCGTGCTCGACGTCGATCGTCGCCAGGACGCGCCGGACACGGTCGCCTTCCACGCCGGGATGAAGACGGCCTGCGATGCCCACGACCCGACCTGGCATCCGAAGTTCAAGGCCTGGTGCGACGACTATTTCTTCCTGCCGCACCGGAACGAGCCGCGCGGAACGGGCGGCATCTTCTACGACCACCATGACTCGGGGGACTACGCGAAGGACTTCGCCTTCACCCGCGATGTTGGTGAGGCGTTCCTGGAGACCTACGCCGCCATCGTCGAGCGTCGCATGACGGAGGCCTGGACGCCCGGGGAGCGCGAGGAACAGCTGGTCCGGCGCGGCCGCTACGTCGAGTTCAACCTGCTCTACGACCGCGGCACGATGTTCGGTCTCAAGACCGGCGGCAACGTCGAGTCGATCCTCAGCTCGATGCCGCCGGTGGTGAAATGGCCGTGACGGGCAGGCGCTAAATTCCGCTGCCCTCGCCCTCGACCGGGGGCGGGGTCAGCATCAGGAAGGCGCGGATCCAGGCGGCCAGCACCGCCCGGTCGTTTGTCTTCGCCAGACTGGCCAGGGCCTCGTCCGCCAGGGCGTCCGCGATGCGGTGGCCGCGCCGGTTTTCGACCAGGGCGGCGGCGTAGTCCGGCTGGAACTCGGGATGACACTGGAAAGACATGGCGTCATCCCAGGCCAGTCCTGCGAACGGCGTGAATTCGCTCGCGGCGATCACCCGCGCATCCGCAGGCGGGCTCAACACCTGATCCTGGTGCGACACCGGGATGGCGATGGAGGCCGCACGCGGAAACATCCACGGCTCCTCGCCCACCACCGCATAGCGATGCAGGCCGACGCCCCAGCCCTTGTCCGACTTCTCGACCCGACCGCCGAACGCATGGGCCATGACCTGATGCCCGAAGCAGATGCCGACCAGCCGCGTCCGACCCCGCGCCGCACGCAGCCAGTCAACCAGGGGCGGGATCCACGGCAGGTCGTCATAGACCCCGGCCGACGACCCGGTGACAATCGCCCCCTGAAAGTCTTCCGGGTCTTCAGGCAACCGCCCGGCCTGGACGTCGAACCGCACCGTCGCCACCCCTTCGCCCAGCAGGGCCCGGAACCGCGCCGGGTAGTCGTCGAAAGCATCCTTCAGCGCCTCGGGAGGCTTGCCGGTTTCCAGGATCGCGATGGGTTTCATGTCCCCATAGGGACTGCTCCGCCATGGCGGGACAAGGGCAAAGGCGCTACAGCGCGGCCTATGACCGATGCCGCCGCGCACTCCGACGCAGATACCGCCCCGGTCGTGCTGATCAACGTGTTCAAGGTCCAGCCTGATCGCCAGGACGATTTGCTGGAGATGCTGGCCGAATTGACCCGGGCCCAGGTCGGCCTGCCCGGCTTCGTCTCGGCGACCCTGCATCGCGGCCTGAACGGAAAGACGGTCGTCAATCAGGCCGTCTGGCGCTCGGTCGAGGACTGGAAGGCGATGACGCGGACCGCCGCCGTCTCCGTCGCCATGCTGCCCATCATGGCCATCGCCACGTTCGAGCCGAACCTCTACGAGGCTGGCGAAGTCATCGAGTAAGCCTGCGTCCGCATCTGACGCAGCGGCATGCTAGACGCGCCGGCTGTCGGTCTTTGACATTGCCATCTGGCCTCGACGTTCCGAACGCTTCGGACGGTGTTTTGGAGTCCGGTCAGACTCGCCAGACCTCCGCCTTCGCCCCCGCATCGCCCAGCGCCGCAGCCACCCAGCCGCAGATCTCCGCCGCCGCCGCATCGGCGCCCTTCGGCGGATTGACCACCACCATGGCGCAGCCGTTCATCTTCATCGGATTGGTCAGCGGCCTCAGCCGCGCCTCGGCCACCAGGGTCGGCGCATCTGTCCCCGACGCCAGCCGCCTCAGGAAGCCGTCGAAGGTCTCCAGATCCTTCAATGGCGTCCAGATCGCCACCATGGCCGTCGGGTCCGCCTGCACGATCGCCGCCGCCGTATCCGCCGCGCGCAGGTAGTCGTCCGGCCGCTCGAACGGAGGGTCGATCAGCACCAGCGACCCGCCCGACTGCCGCGCCTCGGCCAGGACCAGATCATAGCCGTCCCCGATCTCGCCCCGCGCGTTCGGGAAGCCGGAGAGGCTCTCGCGGAGCAGGCCGGCCACCTCCTCGCGCAGCTCGAACCCGACATAGGCGTCAGCCGCCCTTGACGACCGCGCCACCAGCATCGGCGACCCCGGATAGAACCGCACGCCGCCCTCGGGATTCAGCGCCGCAACCTGCGACGCCAACGCCTCGATCAACGCCGGCCGATCCGCCGCCGCCATCAGCCGCTCGACCCCGGCCTCGGCCTCGCGTGACCGGGTCGCGTCGCCGGTCAGATCATAGAGCCCCGCCCCGGCATGGGTGTCGAGCACGACCACCGGGCCCGTCGCCTGCCGCGTCTTCAGCAGCCACAGGACCAGGGCGTGTTTGACCAGGTCGGCGAAGTTTCCAGCATGGAAGCTGTGGCGATAGTTCATGCTGTTCCGTCCTATTCCCGACGGTCGGGGTCAAGCGGAACCGGAGGTCGAAGGCCTAGGCCCGGGCCCAGAACCCCAGCGTCGGCTTCCCGATCGGAGACCCCGCCTCCTCGACCCGCGCCAGGATCAGCGTGCGGAAGGCGTCCGCCAGCTCGTCGCCGCGCAGCAGCCTCAGCGACTTGATGATCCGGGTGATCCGCAGATGGTTATGGTCGCTGGCCGTCAGCCAGTGCCCATTGCGATAGTAGAATATGGCGAGCCGGTCCGTCGCTGCGGCCAGCGCGGCCTGGGCCGAGATGGACTCGCGGATCGCCTCGATATCCTCGTCCGTGAGCATGGGTGCGTTCGGCTGCGCGCCCGACCGCTCCCGGAAGGGGAACAGCCACTGGACGAAGTCATGCACCTGCTCGACCGCGGCGTCGTCGAAGCTGATCACCTCGAAGACATCCCGCCCCGCGCCGTCGGTTCCCTCGCCCGTCAGGAAGGCGACGATCGGGGTCAGGCCGCCCCCCTCATGCAGCCTTGTCCCAGTCGAGGATGACCTTGCCCGACTGGCCCGACCTCATCGCGTCGAAGCCTTCGCGGTAGTCGGCATAGGACAGCCGGTGGGTGATCAGAGGTTCCAGGTCGAGGCCGGCCTTCAGCAGGCCCAGCATCTTGCGCCAGGTCGTGAACATCTCGCGCCCGTAGACGCCCTTGATCGTCAGGGCCTTCAGGATGATGGCGCCCCAGTCGGTCTCCATCGGCTTGGACGGAATGCCCAGCAGGGCCATGCCGCCGCCCATGATCAGGGTGTCGACACACTGTTTGAAGGCGATCGGCGAACCCGACATCTCCAGCGCTACGTCGAAGCCGACCTTCAGGCCCAGTTCCTTCATGACGTCGCGCAGGTCCTCCTTCGTGGTGTTCACCGTCCGCACGCCCGGCGCGACCTTCTGGGCCAGGTCCAGACGGAAGTCGTTGATGTCGGTCAGGACCACGGTCCGCGCCCCGGCGTGTCGCGCCACCGCCGCCGCCATCATGCCGATGGGGCCGGCGCCGGTGACCAGCACGTCCTCGCCCAGCAGGTCGAACTGCTGCGCCGTGTGCACGGCGTTGCCGAACGGATCCAGCATCGCGGCAATCTCGTACGAGACGTCGTCCGGCAGCTCGATCACATTGAAGGCCGGCGCCACGACGAACTCGGCGAAGGCGCCTTGGCGGTTCACGCCGATGCCGCGCGTGTGCGGGTCAAGGTGGAAGTGGCCGGCGCGCGCGGCCTCAGAGTTCAGGTCGATGACGTGACCCTCGGCCGAAACGCGCTGGCCGATCTTCAGCGGCCGGTTCACGTCGGAGCCGATGGCGACGATCTCGCCCGAGAACTCGTGGCCGGTGATCATCGGCGTCGGCACGTTCTTCTGGGACCACTCGTCCCAGTTCCAGATGTGAATGTCGGTGCCGCAGACGGCCGTGCGGTGCACGCGGATCAGCACATCCTCGGGTCCCGCCACAGGGATAGGCGCATCGATCAGCTCAAGGCCGACCTCGGGCCGCATCTTGGCCAGGGCTTTCATGGTGGTGGTCATACTCACTCCTGGTGGTCGGCCAAGCCGACGCTCAGTTCGGGACAAGCAAAAGGGCCGCGATCACAGCCATGACGATCCACGCCGGGTGACCGAAGCGGGTTGCGACTGCCCAATAGACCGTCGCAACGACGAACATGAGACCGATCGTCCTTTCGACGCCGATGCCGCCAAAAGCCTCCGAGAACAACAGCGCAGCGAAACCCACCCCCATGATCGAAACCAGGTGCCAGGTGGCGCGAACCGACCACCAGCGTCGCCGCTCGAGCAGATTCAGCGAGGCCTCGCTCCAGACGCCGTCTTTGCGGAGCCGAGTGAAGACAAGTTGTTCGCCAAGGATCGAGTGCGCGCCCGACAAGAGAAGCGTCAGCCCGGAGGCCAGAAGGAGAAGCGTATCCATCGCCTAGATCACCCCGAGTTCCTTGCCGGCCGTCGTGAACGCCACGACCGCCTGATCGATATGGTCGAAAGTGTGCGCCGCCGACATCTGCGTCCGGATGCGCGCCGCGCCGCGGGGCACCACCGGGAACGAGAAGCCGATGACATAGACGCCGACTTCCAGCATTCGCGCCGCCATCGTCTGGGCCAGTTTGGCGTCGCCCAGCATGACCGGGACGATCGGATGCTGGCCGGGCAGGAGGTCGAAACCCGCCTCGGTCATCGCGCCCCGGAAGCGGGCCGCGTTGGCGGCCAGCTGGGTCCGCAGGGCGTCGCCCTCCGGCCCTTGGGCGATGCGGATCGCCTCCAGCGAGGCCCCGCAGATCGAGGGCGCCAGGGCGTTGGAGAACAGATAGGGCCGCGCGCGCTGCTTCAGCAGCTGGACCACCGCCGTCGTGGCGCAGATGAAGCCGCCCATGGCACCGCCCAGGGCCTTGCCGAAGGTGCCGGTGACGAAGTCGACCCTGACCCCGTGGTGGGCATAGGAGCCGCGACCTTGCGGACCCAGGAAGCCGGTCGCGTGGCAGTCGTCGACCATGATGAGGGCGCCATACTGGTCGGCCAGCGCCCGGATCTGGTCCAGCTTTGCGATATAGCCGTCCATCGAGAAGGCGCCGTCGGTGGCGATGATGATGTCGCGCACGCCGTCGGCCCGCGCCTGTTTCAGCTGGGCCTCCAGATCGGCCATGTCGGAGGTCGCGAACCGGTAGCGTCTGGCCTTGCACAGGCGCACCCCGTCGATGATCGAGGCGTGGTTCAGGCTGTCGGAGACGATGGCGTCCTCGGCCCCGAACAGGGGCTCGAACAGGCCGCCGTTGGCGTCAAAGGCGGCCGCGAACAGGATGGAGTCCTCGAAACCCAGGTAGTCGGCAATGGCCCGTTCCAGCTGTTTGTGGATATCGAGCGTGCCGCAGATGAACCGCACCGAGGCCGTGCCCGCGCCGCGCGATTCGGACGCCGCACTGGCAGCCGCGACGACCCGATCGTCGCCGCCGAGACCGAGGTAGTTGTTGGCGCAGAAGTTGAGGACCTTGCGGCCCCCGACCTGGATCACCGGTCCCTGACGCGATTCGATGACCCGCTCGGGCTTGGTCAGCCCCTGGGCGTCGATGTCGGAAAGCTCGGCCGCGACGCGGTCGTGAAAGCCTGTGGTTTGCATGGCGGTTGGCTACGCTCTTTCGCGAATGGATTCCAGCGCCACCATCTCCCTTCTCCCCTTGCGGGAGAAGGGAGATCAAGTCACCGAAGCCGCTCGCACGGGCTCGGGCGCCGGACCGGGCTCGACGTCCGCACGAAAGGGATTGACCCGAATGCGTCCGCCGCAGGGGGTGAAGGCCAGCGGAATCGCCAGGGCGGTCGCATCGCCCGGGATCAGCACCCGCACCCGCGCCGCCGACGGACAGACGCGTTCGCCATTGCCCTCGTTGGGCACGACGTTCCAGGCAATATCGAAGAAAGCCTTGCCGCCGACGGCAAGGTTCACCGGCGTCGCCGTCTGCGGGTTCTGGTCCGAGCGCACAGTGGTGAGGACGCGTCCCTGCGGGTCCAGCAGGCTGACCGCCGGGTAGCCCGCGACGCTGCAAGGCGCGGTCCCGGCGTTGGTGACGCCGAAGACATTGACCCGGTTGCCGGCGCCCGCGTCGCCCGTTTCGCTGTTCAGACGCAACTGGGCCGCGCGGCAGGGCATCGAGGCGGGCAGGACGCCGCCCGGCGCGGGCTGAGGCGTGATCGGCGCGCCGGGAACCGGCAGGGCCGGATTGGCCGAGGGACGGCTGCACCGCTCCAGCACGGCCACGCCGACATCCTCGTTGGGTCCAAGACGGCTCAGGGTGGCGCTCTCCGAGCCTTCGCGGGTGGCGATCCACCATTCCAGGCCGGAGCCGGAATAGCGGGCGCCGCTCCCTGACGGCACGAGGCGCAGCGCATAGGTCTGCCCCTTGTAGGCGACGCTCGCCGTGGCCGTGTCCAGATACTGGACCGACACCGTCTGTCCGCTCTCGCAGGCGTATCCTATGGCCGGCGTGGTCGGAGCGGGCGGGGCGACGGGCGGCGTCAGGTTCACGGCCTCGGGCGGCGTCTCGCCCTCGCGCGTGCAGGCGGAAACGGACATTGCGCCGATGACAGCGGCGACGAGAAGGCGGTGCAGGCTCATGACGATCCCCGATGAATGCTCAAGGTTAACGCCGTTCGTTGTGAATAGCTCCCGCCGCCTTGGCGCGACGTGCTCGACGCCGTTAGTGTCCCGGGCAGGAGCCCCCATGACCGACCCCGACCTGTATCCCGTTCCTGCCGACTGGGCCGAGCGCGCCCATATGGACGCCGCCGCCTACGAGGCCGCGCGGCTCGCGGCGCGCGAGACGCCGGACGCCTTT
>NZ_JAFCTT010000022.1:0-27021 GCF_049896165.1 Brevundimonas sp. TWP3-1-2b1
CTACGCCCTCCCTACGCCCCAACCCTCGCAAGCGGTGCGCTCGTGACGTCCATCCAGAACACCAAAAGGGGGTCCCTATTGCACGCCTATAGGGGGTCCCTTTTGGACGCCGATTGACACCTCAAGGCTTCACCTGATCCCAAACGGATCTAGCTCTTGTTCGGACCTGCGCCTCGCTGCCGGAATGGCCGTTGTCCAAAAGCCACTGGTGCATGGCGGCTTCAATGTCCGCCTGCCTTTTTGGCTGCAAATCGCCGCTGTGAAGCTGTCCAATTATGCCAACAAGAAGCGGCTCCCAATACTCCTTGCGAGGGCGTCCCACTGCGGACGATGCCGCTGTCACAGGTGCGGTTGCCTGTGCCTTTGGTGACTGAGGATGGAAACCTGCCGTCACCTCAAGCTGGTCTGGATCTAATCGAACACCGAAAAACTGCCATAGCTTGCCTAAGTCAGATGGATAGCCTGCCGAGTTCAACTCGTAGAAATCCAAGTCTCCGTCCGTCCAGAATGACCCAGTCTCCTCCGATGTAACCTGCGACCACACACCTGTCGGTACGGCATTGAGTCCAAGCCTCTCTAGCTCGGCCCCTCTTTCGGTCACCACTACTGCCTCACAGGCGGCTTGAAGAACACCCGCTCCAAGACGCCTGCGCAGAAGCCTTATGGCCGAACTGCGATCAAGGTACGGGAAGCCCCTGAGAGCGACGGACGGGGTTATCCACGCTGCTCGAAAAACCTCAACAGTTAGTAGCGGCTCGTCTGCGTCATCCCCCATCCCGCCATCATGTCGAGACTGTCAGGATTCGCAACGTGCGGTATCGACGGGAACCGCGAACGGTGATCATTTTCTGGCATGAACCGAGAAAATCTTCCGCCCCATTGGCAGGCGATTGCCGACAACAACGATGTCTCAACAGCACTGATCGGGGCGCTGATGGCGGCTATGATGCGTCAGAAGCTTATTGCTCGTGATGACCTATCGAGCCTCATATCCGACCAAGCTGACGCGCTGGAAGATGCTCCACAATCAGTCAGAGATCGAATTCAGGACTGGGCAAGGGCGCTTCGGGCTGATCAGCGCCCAACGTTTCAGGTGATTGACGGAGGGCTATCGAAACAGCCCGAGACGCCGCCTGACGACTGATCGTCTCAACGTAGCCTCGGGCCGCCCGTGCCGACCTGTCTTCTTCGTTATGGCTCATTGGGTCACTCACGTATATAGGTCCCCTAAATAGAGCCGAAGGTTGTTTTCAAAGACGAATTCGGACGATCCGTTGATGGGTATGGCCTTGTCGTCATCATAAACCGTGCCTCCGCGCGAAGGCGGGGATGCATGGAAATCCATTTACCTTGCGCGAGCTCCCTCTCCCGCAAAGGAAAAGGCAGGAGGTCAGCCGACCCCAGGCTCGAGCGCCGCGCGCACTGCCGCGATCGCCTTCGGCCAGCCATCGAAGCCGCCGGTCGCGAAGGTGCGGACGCGCGGATAGAAGGGGTAGCGGTCGGTGTTCAGCAGGTGCCAGTCGTCCGCAGCGTGGATCAGCCAGGTCCGCGCTCCGGTCGCAGCCGCCAGGTTGGTGCCGGCGATGCCGGGACCGATGACGAGGTCCAGCGCGTTGGACAGGGCGGCAAGGTCGTCCAGGTCGTCCTTCAGATTGATCGGCGGCGTCCAGATCTTCACCCCGGCGGCTTCGGCGGCGGCGAGGTCCTCGGTCACGTCGCCGCACTGAAGGTTGACCATGATGCAGCCGGGCGCCGTCAGGACCGGCTCCCAGCGCTCGAAGCTGGAGAAGTAGCGGGCGCGCACGCCGGTGAGAACGAGGCTCTTCCAGTGCAGGCCGATCTTCAGGCCCGGGCCAAGCGCTTCCAGTTCGCCCTTCCAGTGGGCAACCCGCGCGGGGTCGGGCGTCAGATAGCCGTCGCGGTCCGGGAAGGCGGCCAGGCTCTGGCGATAGACGGCGCTGAGGCTGGCCATCGGGGTCCAGCAGTCGGCCTTGCCGTCAGTCTCCGCGACCTCCTCCATGAAGGGGCAGTAGCGGGTCAGGCGGCCCTCGATCCGCACCGCCCGGTGCCCGCCGACCACGGCGGTCGGGAAGGAGCGCTGGTAGAGATCGACCAGGCGGGGTTCGACGGCGATGAAGACCTTGCCCTCCGGGCCGACCGCTTCGATCACGTCGGGCAGGCAGGTCCCGAACACCATCTCGTCGGCGATGCCCTGTTCGCCAACGACCAGCAGCCGTTTGCCGCGAATGTCCTCGGTCTCCGGATCCCACCGTGCAGCATCCACCACGACGTGCATCGCCTCGGGCATTTCCGGATCCAGCCTGACTTCGTAGGCGTCAAAGCCCTCCTTGAGGCGTCCCAGGCCCATCAGGGTCATGGCCCGCGCCATCCGCATCATGGCGTGCTCGTAGGGGGTCTCGGCGCCCTTCAAGGCTTCATCCAGATCGTCCAGAGCCTCTGCAGGCCGGCCCAGTGGCTGGAGGACGTTGGCGCGGTTGTAGCGGGCCTTGGCGAAGGCCGGGTCGATCCGCAGCGCCTCGTCGAAGAAGGTCAGGGATTCCCTCATCTGGCCCTGGTCGCTGAGGACCGTACCGAGCGTGTTCCACAGGGTTGGATTGGTCTGCTCGATCTGGATCAGCTCGCGCAGGGCGTCGATGGCTTCCTGGTAGCGTTTCTGGTCGCGCAGGACGCAGGCCAGGTTGTTGGTGCCCTCGATGTGGCCGGGTTCGACCAGCAGGAATTTCCGCAGCAGCTTCTCTGCGATGTCCAGGTGGCCGAGACGCTGGGCCAGGCGGGCCAGGTCGTGGGCGATGTTTGCATCCTCGGGCAGGATGCGTAGCGCCGCGTCGTAGGCGTTCAGCGCCTCGGACAGATGGCCGGACTTCTCGCGGCAGATCGCCAGGACGTGCCAGGCCAGACCGTTCCTTTCATCCGTCTGGAGGATCGCCAGGCAGCGGCGCGCGCCGGCGTCATAGTCGCCGACCCGGATCGAGGCGACGGCCGCCTTCAGCGATTCGATCGTCTTCTTCTGGGCCTTGAGGCTGGATCCCTTGCGGTCGGCGAGCGCGTGCGACAGCCGCCGGATCGCGGCTGGGGAGGCGGCGTCGCCGGCCGACCCCTGGGCCATCGGCATATGACCCAGGGCCAGTTCGGAGGGCGAGGGATCGACGACGGGCATGGCGGGTCTCGGCGCGGGAGAAAGGCTGATAAGGGGCAATACGGCCGCGCTCTAGAACACATGGTTAACTACGGCTGTTTAGCCTGCGTCAGTCACCGCCCGGCTATGCCGGAATCAAGCGGACGCAGGAGGGCGCCGATGCCGTTGAAACTTTCCTTGAAGCCGGGGGAGAAATTCGTCCTGAACGGAGCCGTCGTGCAGAACGGCGACCGACGCGGCGTGCTGATTCTGCAGAACAAGGCCTCGGTCCTGCGCGAGAAGGACATCATGCAGCTGGAGGACGTGACCACGCCCGCCAAACGCATCTATTTCCCGGTCATGATGATGTACCTGGACGAAAGCTCCGCGCCCAAGGTCTACGACGAGTTCGTCACCCGCCTGACCGAGTTCATGAGCGCCACCCGCAACCCGGCCGTCATGGTCGACTGCGTTGCGGCGTCGAAGCACGTGATGGCGCGCGAATACTACAAGGCCCTGATGAGCGCGCGGAAGATCGTCGACTACGAGGAAAGCCTGACCTGATGTTGAAGGCCTACGCCCAGGCGTCGACGCGTACCGAGACGCCGCGTGAGATGGAATACCGCCTGTTCGGACAGGTCACGCGCGCGCTGATGCACGCCGCGACCGTCGATATGAGCGACGTGAAGACCCGCATCGACGCCCTGGACTGGAACCGTCGTCTCTGGTCGGTTCTGGCCACCGACTGCTCCGATTCCGACAACCAGCTGAACAATCCGCTGAAGGCCCAGATCATCTCGATCAGCCTGTTCGTCGGCCGCCATTCCTCGGCCGTCATGCGCGGCGAAGAGGATTTCGAGCCCCTGATCGACATCAACCGTTCGATCATGCAGGGCCTGGCCCCGCAGGCTACGCCCGCGCCCTGAGATCCGTTCGGGTGGGCAAAGTCGGGCGCTGACCGGCGGGAAATTGCCGAGCGCCGCGACCGCCGCGAAACTTTCCCAATCCTTTCAATCTGATCGGCCCGGCGCGGTCCTTGCGAGACCGCGCGCAGGACCAGAACCGGTTCAACGGCCAGAAGGCCGCTCCCCCGACCAGAATGGAAGGACTCTACCATGGCCAACTCGGTCAATACGAACCTTGGCGCGCTCGTCGCGCTGCAGAACCTGAACGCCACCAACGCCGATCTGGCGATGACCCAGACCCGGATCAACACCGGGAAAAAGGTCTCCAGCGCCAAGGACAACGGGGCCATCTGGGCGATCGCCCAGGGTCAACGGGCCGACATCGGCGCCCTGGGGGCGGTGAAATCCTCGCTCGACCGCGGCATATCGGCGGTGGACGTGGGACTGGCGGCCGGCGAGAGCATCTCGGATCTCTTGCTGCAACTGAAGGAGAAGGCACTGGCGGCGACCGACAAGTCGCTGTCGACGGCATCAAGGAAGGCGCTGAACGAGGACTTCAAGTCCATCCGCGACCAGATCAACACGGTTGCCACAAACGCCGACTTCAACGGGATCAACCTTTTGAAGACCGGCGCGACCGGCTTCCAGGCTCTGGCCAACGCGGCGGGTACGAGCTCGCTGACGGTCACCCCCGAGGTGCTGTCGCTGGGTTCGACGAACGTCACCGTTGCGACGACCACGACCATCGGCACCTCGACCCTGGCCACCACGGCTCTGGGTCTGGTGAACGCCTCGATCGACAACGTCTCCTCCGCGCTCGCGCGTCTGGGCACCAAGTCGAAGGCTCTGGAGACCCACCGCACCTTCGTCGGGAAACTGACGGACGCGCTGGAATCCGGAGTGGGTAATCTGGTGGATGCCGACCTGGCGAAGGAAAGCGCCAAGCTCCAGTCGCTGCAGACGAAGCAGCAGCTCGGAGTCCAGGCGCTGGGCATCGCCAACCAGGCGCCTCAAATCCTGGTGTCGCTGTTCAGAAGCTGAGTAAGCGTACAGGACGCCGGGGAGTTCGCTCCCCGGCGTTTTGCTTTCCGGGGCGCTATCGCCCGGCTCGGCGAGCTTCGCTGATCGAGCGTGGGTTGGGTCATCGCTCGCTGCTTGAGCGTGGCGATCACGAAATGCGGAGGGGGGCTTTGCGAAAGCTCCGAACCACCCCTACCTTCAACCCCCCTGTTCAACAGTCGAAAGGAGGTGATCAAGTGATCTCATTGTCCCAAACCCGTACGGTGACCGAAGCTTGGTCCTCTTGCGAGGTCCGGGCCTGATCCTTTCAGGCTGCTAAGGTCCGACCGTAACGCGGTCAGACAATGAGGCCCGCCGGATTCGTCCGGCGGGCCTTTTTGTTTGCCTGTGTGTTGCGCCCTACCGCTCGACGCGCCCCCCGGTCCGATCTTCGATCGGCCGGAGGACAGGCTCTGTCTCGCTGTTTGAGCTAGGAGAAGAGCCCCTGGACCCCGTCGCTCACACTCAGGAACCAGCCGGCGCTGGCGAGGAACAGGCGGGAGATCAGCTCCCACGCGGCCCAGACGAAAATGCAGAAGCCGGCGACGCCGAACCAGGCCGCGCCGATCAGGAGGCCGTCGCGCTGCATCAGGCCGAATCCGAACAGGGCCACGAACAGGGACGGGAACAGGTTGCCGCCGAAGATCGGTAGCATGACGATGAGGGTCAGCAAGGTCGTGACGACGCCGATCACGACCTCGGCGATTTCGCTGCTCATGAAATCGAGCCTCGGTCTGGACAGTTTCTCCACGAACTGGAGCGGCTTGCGCACCTTGCCGATGGTCGCGCGATAGTTCTCACGTGGCAGGCTGGACTTCAGCGCCCATCGGGGCATCCAGAGCTGATCGCGGCGAATGACCAGCTGCAGGCAGATCAGCAGCATGGGCGCGCCCAGGATCGTCGTCGAGCCGGGGATGGGGGAGGCGATGGCGTTGATCAGGCCGAAGAAGACCATCAGGGCGCCGAAGCCCCGCTCGCCGAAGGCGTTCACCAGCTCGCCGAGATACAGCTTCGGATCGTCCTTGGCGCCAATGTCGTCGAGCACCCGCGAGAATGGCCGGTGGTCGCTCTGAAAATCGTAGTCGGGCATCAGAGATGGGCTCGGCAAGGGGTTATGACGATCTATGCACGCAGGCGACGAACCGCCACTTAACATTCCGAAAGAACTAGACGATCTGACCGAACCAATCGAACCCGGCGGTGAAGCCCGCGACGACAAGGTTCCAGGCGAGGATGAGGACGGCCACCGTGACGCCTGTCATGATCCAGCCCAGCAGCACCGCCAGGCCGTCCCGCTGCATGATGCCGAGCGAGAAGAAGCCGATCGCCACGGCCGGGATCAGGTTTCCTCCGAAGACGGGCAGGACGAGTATGGCGGACAGGCACAGGCAGGCGAGGCCGATCAGGCCCTGACCCAGACGGCCGGTCAGGAAATACAGACGCGGCCGCGACAGGGCCTCCGAGAACCGGATGATCTTCATCAGCCGGCCGCTGAGGGTGCGGAACCTGTCCCGCTTGACCGACGCCCGGCCGAGCCATCGGGGCAGCCAAAGACTGTCCCGGCCCCAGGCCAGTTCTGCCGACAGGAACAGCAGGGGCGCACCGGTCAGGGTCGTGCCGCCGGGTGGCCAGGGCAGCATGTTGACGATGGCGAACAGCAGCATGACGGCGCCGAAGGCCCGTTCGCCGAACGCCTCGACGATCTCGCCGAGATGCAGCCTCTCGCCGCCGTGCGCGCCCATCCGCTCCAGCGTATCGGAGAAGCGGCGGGGGCGGCCGGTCGAGGTCTCCGTCAGGCTCATGAGGCGACCTTAGGGCCCGAAGGCGACGGTTTCGAGCGGATCAATCGCGGCGCTTGGCCGACAGGGCGGCGCCAGCGGCCGTTTGCCGTGCTGCCGATCTGGCTGGCATGAGTGTGTCTCCTTGTCCGGAAGGAAGTCGACGCCAGCAAGGGAGGTTCCCGCCTAGCGGATCTGGTGGACCTCGACGTCCGCCGACACCCGGTCCCAGTTTCGATCGGCCGTAAGAACCGGCAGTGACAAGGTGGCGGCCAGAGCCAGACAGGCGCGATCTCCCAGCGACAGACCTGCGGTCCTCGTCTTCTCCCGCAACAGTCCGGCCCGAACAGCCGTCTGTGCGTCGAATGGGACTACGGTCAGCCCCAGGGCCTCGACCATCGAGAGGGCCTGCCGGTCCGAAAACTCAAGGTCGAGCAACCGGGTTACTACTTCCGTCAGATTGACCGAGCTGATCAGCCGGCCGGCGCGCATGTCCGCCAACCGCTCACCGCCCGGTTCGCCCTTCAATGCCGCCAGCACCACCGAGGCGTCGATGACCGCCCTATTCACGCGCGGCTTCGGCGCGCCGATCGGCGATAAACTTTCCAACCACATCCATGTCGGAAGGTACGCGTTGTGCGAACATCTTGCGAGCAAGGGCTAGGGCGTCAGACGCGGATGTTACGTTCACCGATCCCGCTGTCTTCACGAAAACGAGTTGATCGCCGGATGCGAAGCCCAGCTTCTCAACCATCTGCGGCGTCAGGACGGCAGATCCATCCGGACCGACATTGACGGCCCATCGACCGTCACCGAGATCGTGTGCCGCAAGCTGATGATCGAACTCAACGGCCGTCTCTGACAGACCCAGAAGCGCCGCAGCCGAGACTTCGCCGTTGGTGGCGTCTTCGATACGCTTCGCCAATGTACTCGATGGTCGTCGCTGGCCGTGGCGAATAGAACTGAGGGTTCCAGCGCCGAGCCCCAATCGTTTTGCAAGCTCGGCCTGACTGCCGCGCCTGCGTGAGAGATATTGGTCGAGGTTTGCCACTTGCGAACTATAGGCTTGCCAAAGTTCGCGTGCAACTTACGACCCCAGCAACTCCCGTCCGATCAGGAACCGCCGGATCTCGTTCGTGCCCGCGCCGATGTCGTAGAGTTTGGCGTCGCGGACCAGCCGCTCGACCGGCCATTCCTTGGTGTAGCCGGCGCCGCCGAGGGCCTGGACGGCCTCCAGCGAGACCTTCACCGCGTTCTCGGAGGCGAGGAGGATGGCGCCGGCGGCGTCGTAGCGGGTGGTCTTGCCGGCGTCGCAAGCTTTGGCGACGGCGTAGACATAGGTTCTGGCCGAGTTCAGGGCGACATACATGTCGGCGACCTTGGCCTGCATCAGCTGGAAGGAGCCGATGGCCTTGCCGAACTGTTTGCGCTCGCGGACGTAGGGCAGGACGACGTCCAGCGCCGCCTGCATGATGCCCAGCGGACCCGCCGCCAGCACCGCCCGCTCGTAGTCGAGGCCGCTCATCAGGACCCCGGCGCCCCCGCCGACCGGGCCCATGACACTCTCTTCGGGGACCTCGCAATCCTCGAACACCAGTTCGGCGGTGTCCGAGCCGCGCATGCCCATCTTGTCCAGCTTCTTCGAGACGCTGAAGCCCTTCATGCCCTTCTCGATCAGGAAGGCGGTGACGCCGCCGTTGCCCTCGCCGGTTCGTGCGTAGACCACCAGGGTCTCGGCGTGGGGGGCGTTGGTGATCCAGAATTTGGCGCCGTTGAGGACGTAGCGATCGCCGTCCTTGCGGGCCTGGGTGCGCATCGACATGACGTCGGAGCCCGATCCGGCCTCGGACATGGCCAGGGAGCCGACGTGTTCGCCGCTGATCAGCTTCGGCAGGTATTTGCGTTTCTGCTCGTCCGTGCCCCAGCGGCGGATCTGGTTGACGCAGAGGTTGGAGTGGGCCCCGTAGCTGAGGCCGATCGAGGCGGAGGCGCGGGAGACTTCCTCCATCGCCACGACGTGCTCGAGGTAGCCCATGCCGAGGCCGCCGTCCACTTCGGGAACGGTGATGCCGTGCAGACCCAGTTCGCCCATCTCGGGCCACAGGTCGCGGGCGAAGGTGTTGGTCTCGTCGATCTCGGCGGCCCTCGGCGCCAGGCGGTCGGCGGCCCAGCGGGCCGTGGTCTCGCGGATCATGTCGGCGTTCTCGCCGAGGCCGAATTCCATCGATTGGGGTGCGTTCGGAATGCTCATGGCGAGCGGCGTAGCACGATCCCTACCGGGGTGGGGAGGGGGAGTCAGTCCCCGCCGGGCAGACCGAAGCGACGGTAGAGGTTGATCGACGACACGCCGACACAGGCCAGGCCGATCAGGGCCAGAACCCAGCCGATCAGGGTCAGCTCGTTGCCGCCGGAGTGTTCCGCCGCGCGGCGGAAGGCCGCCATCGAGGCGCCGAAGGACACCAGGCCCACGCCGCCCATGAAGATGAAGGGGCCGGTCTCGCTCCAGTCGAAACGGGCCGGAGCCTCCATCTCGATTTCGTGGCGCATGATCGAGCCGCCGCCATGGGTCAGGGTCAGGTCCTCGCCGAACAGATTGCTTTCCGAAGCGTCAGGCGCGTCGCGTTGCTCGGGCGTCCACAGGGGACGTTCCATGGCGGATTCGGGCGCATCCTCCAGCGGGGTCAGCACCAGTTCGGCGACCGGGGCCGGATTGACGACGGCGGTTTCGACCGGAACAGCCGCCAACTCGGCGATCGCCGCGGTTTGATCGTTTTCGGGTGCGGTCTCGACAGCCTCGGCCAGGGTCGTTTCGACCGCAGGCCCGGTCTTGCGGACCTCGGGCGCGGTGGGCTCCTCGTGGACCGTCGCCGCCTGAAGGAAGGGCAGGGGGCCGATCATCACGGAGCTGTAGGGCGCGTAACGGGTCGCGTTCAGGATCACGGAATCGACGACCGGCGCGGGGGTGGACGTCGGCTCCGGGGCGGTCCCGATCTCTACCCTGGGGGCGGCTTCGATATCCGCCTCGGGAGCCAGTCGTTCGTCGCTCGCCGTCTCGCCAGCGGGCTCCGGCGAGACGGCATCCGTCTCTGGCAGATCAGCGGCCGAAGGATTGTCGTTGGAGGGCGCGGGCGGCGCCTCGGTCTGGACGATGCGGGCGGTCGATTCGCCCAGCAGGGCGGCGACAGCGGCGGCTCGCGGGTCGACCGGAGTGGAGACGTCCTCGCCGGCGGCCGGGACCGGCTCGGGTTCGCTCAGGGTTTCGGTCCGGGATTCGACCTTCGGCTCGTCGAACGGAACGACGACGGCGGGAGGAGGCAGGGGGGCGGACAGCAGGTCGGACAGAGCGACCGGCGTCAAAGGATTGGCCACGAACAGGGCACGCTCGGCGGCGCGGCGGCGCAGGGCGGTCTCCGGCAGGGCGGGCTCGGGCCATCCCATCATGGCGTCAGCAGCCTCGCCGGGCGCTCCGGCGTTGAGACGCTGGCGGACGTCGGAACCGGCGAAACGATCGACGCCGACCGAGAAGGCGAAGCTGACGAGGGCGTCGAACTGATGCTGGTTCAGGTTGCCGGGGACAGCCTCATTGATCGACGCCTCGACGGGCAGGAGGTCGTAGCGCAGCAGCAGTTCGGCGTCGGATTCCGACACCGAGGCGCCCTCGCGGGCGGACAGCGTGTGGCCGTAGCCGATGATCCAGCCGCCTTCGGCGCGCTGGATCGCCCGGGGCCGGAAACCCTCGAAACTCTTGATCAGCACGATCCCCTCGCGGGAGACCTTCAGATTCTGCCTGGCTGCGTCGGACACCGGTAATGACCCAAATCGAGACAGGGCGCGGTCGCCCCACGAGGGAGGGAGCAAGGGTCGCGCCGTTCGACTTTGTTCTTACAACAGGACGATGGTCGCGAGGCCCAGGAAGATCAGGAACCCGAAGAAATCGGTCGTCGCCGTGACGAAAACGGCGGACGAGACGGCCGGGTCGAACTTCAGCTTGGACAGGGTCAACGGCGTGAGGACTCCGACAGTCGCGGCGACGACCAGGTTCAGCACCATGGCCGCGCCGATGACCAGTCCGATCTTCCAGTCCTCGTCCCGGAACCACAGCGCCGTGGCCAGGCCGATCAGCGGGGCGAGGATCAGGCCATTGGCCAGGCCCACGACCAGTTCGCGCATGAAGGTCCTGGGCGCGTTCGAGCTGTTCAGTTCGCGCGTCGCCAGGGCCCGCACGGTAACCGTCAGCGCCTGTGTTCCCGCGTTGCCCCCGATGGCTGAGACGATCGGCATCAGAATGGCCAGGGCGACGATCTGCTGGATGGTGCCTTCGAACCAGCCGATGACGCTGGCGCCGATGACGGCTGTGATCAGGTTGATGGCCAGCCAAGGCACGCGGCCGCGCACGATCTCGGTGACGGAAGACCCGCGGTCCTCGTCCTGAACACCGGCGAGGCGGAGGATGTCCTCGCGGTTCTCTTCCTGGATGATGTTGACGATGTCATCCACGGTGATCTGACCGACCAGACGGCCCGACGCATCGACCACCGGCGCCGAGATCAGGTGATATTTCTCGAAGACATAGGCGACCTCTTCCTGGTCGGTGTCGGCGGCGATGGCGTTCACCGGCTCCATCAGGTCCGACAGCTTCACCGTCCGCGCGGCGCGCAAAAGGCCGCTGATGGGAATGCCGCCCACCGGGCGGTTCAGCGGATCGACGACATAGATGTCGAAGAAAAGCTCGGGCAGGTCCTCACCCTGGGCCCGGACGTGATCGATGGTGTCGCCGACGCTCCAGAACAGGGGCGCGGCCATGACCTCGCGCTGCATCAGGCGGCCGGCGGAGTCCTCCGCATAGCCCAGCGAGCTTTCGATCGCGGCGCGGTCGGTCGCCGGCATGGCGGCCAGCACCTTTTCGCGCTGGTCGTCCTCCAGGTCCTCGACGACGGCGGCGGCGTCGTCGGAATCCAGTTCCTGCAGGGCTTCGGCCAGCGTGCCCGGGGCGACGCGTTCCAGCACCTCCTCACGGATGCCGTCGTCGAGCTCCGGCAAGGTCTCGGCCAGCAGTTCGGGCGGCAGCCACAGGACCACCACGCCGCGATGCTCGGCGGTCAGGAAACCCATCAGGTCCGCGACGTCGGCGGGGTGCAGGTCTTCCAGCAGGGAGCGCAGCCGCATCCCGTCGCCGTCGTCGGCGGCGTCGACCACCTTCTCCACGAAGGACGCCGTCAGGACATAGTCCTCGTCCAGCGCCTCGTGGTCTTCGTTGACGTCGGGATCGAGAGTGGCGGTTCGTTCGCTCACGCGGGGGCCTCCCTCTCTCGATGTGAATCAGCCTGGTAGTGCTGGATTCTTAGTCCCTAGTCTGATGGTGCGGTCGAGAAGACTCGAACTTCCACGGGTTGCCCCACAGCGACCTCAACGCTGCGCGTCTACCAATTCCGCCACGACCGCTCGCATCGGAGGGGGGCTGATAGCGGAGAGATAAAGCGGCGTCTAGGCCGAGCCGGCCATGAAGTCGTAGAGGTCGGCGGGGCGGGTGACGGTGATGGCGATCCGGTCTTCGCGAATTTCGATCTGGCCGCGGGCGACAGGGTGGTTATTGGCGAGGATCCAGACCTCGTCGTGTTCGGAGGCGTCGAGCGGTATCACGGCGCCGCGGCCCATCTTCAGCAGCTGGGACATGGGCAGCACGGAGCGGCCCAGCACGATGGACAGTTCGACATCGACGGCTTCGATCTGGCTCAAGGGATCTCCGGATACGCTGGAGGGTACTGGCGGCAAAACTTGCATTGGCGGCCCTCACGCTCACATTGAGGCCATCATGCTTGCCGAGCCGTTAAGCGCCGCCGTTTCCCCGCTGATCCGCCCCGACGGTCGTCCCGTCGAATGGGTCGTCGAGCCCGGCTATGTCCCCTACGAGGACGCCGTCGCCGAGATGGAGGCCCGCGTCGCCCTGATCGCGGCCGGCGAGGCGGCCGAGCGGGTCTGGCTGCTGGAGCATCCGCCGCTCTATACGGCGGGCGTTTCGGCGAAGGATGACGACCTGATCGACGCCGGGCGCTTCCCGGTCCACCGGACGGGGCGGGGCGGGCAGTTCACCTATCACGGGCCGGGCCAGAGGGTGGCCTATGTCATGCTGGACCTGAACCAGAGGGGCAAGGACGTGCGCGGCTTCGTGCGCGGTCTGGAGCGATGGCTGATCGAGGCGCTCGGCGAACTCGGCGTCGCGGCCGATGTGCGCGAGGGACGGGTCGGGGTCTGGGTCGTCCCGGATCGCCGCTCCGCGTCTTCCCGGATGACAGGCGGAGAGGCCAAGATCGCCGCCATCGGCGTCAAGGTCAGGAAATGGGTCAGCTTCCACGGCATCAGCCTGAACGTCGAGCCCGATCTGGATCATTTCAGCGGCATCGTGCCGTGTGGCATCGCCGAGCACGGGGTGACCAGTCTGCTGGACCTGGGCGTCCCCGGGACGATGGACGAGGCGGATGCGGCCCTGAAGACAAGTTTCGCCCGTGTCTTCGGTGCGGTCGAAAATGACCCAACCGCCGACATGCGCTCTTAACGTTGAAGCTCTATTCTGACGCTGGTCAGGGTTGAGTCGCGTGAGGGGGGGGCTGCATGGATGGAATGATGGCGATGTCCGCGCCTGAGGCGCGCCCTGTGGCCGGTGCCGAACTGTCGACCTTCTTCGACGTCACCCTGGACATGCTGGTCATCCGCGACCTGGACGGCACGATCCTGAAGGTCAGCCGATCGTGGGAAACCCATCTCGGCTGGCGCGCCGAGGAGCTGGAAGGGACGCAGCTGCTGCGTCTGGTCCACCCGGACGACCTGCCGGCGACGCGTGAGAGCGTGGTCGAGGTGGAAAACCGCGTGGCCGGCGATCCCGTCCTGGGCCAGGTCAACCGCTACCGGCACCGCGATGGCGGCTATCGCACCCTGGAATGGCGCGCCCACCGGTTCGGCGACCGGATCTACGGCGTGGCGCGCGACGTCACCGACCGGGTCGCGGCCGATCAGGCCCTGATCGAGGCCAAGACCGCGGCCGAGGCGGCCAGCCGGGCCAAGTCCGATTTCCTGGCCAATATGAGCCATGAGATCCGCACGCCGCTGAACGGGGTCATCGGCATCGTCGATTCCCTGCGCCGCACGGAATTGAGCCCCGAACAGCGCGAGATGGTCGACCTGATCCAGGGCGCCGGGGTGACGCTGGAGCGGCTGGTCTCAGACATCCTGGACGTGTCCAAGATCGAGGCCGGTCAGCTGGACTTCGAATCCCGCCAGTTCGACCTCGGCGAGGCCTTGGCCGGGATCATAGACCTGTCGCACAATCGCGCCGCCGAAAAGGGGCTGATGTTCGAGGAACGTCAGGGCTCTGGCGCGCGCGGCGTCTTCATGGGCGACAGCACCCGCATCGGCCAGATCGTCAACAACCTGTTGTCCAACGCGGTCAAGTTCACCTCCGAGGGCTCGGTCACCGTCGACTGGGACGTCAGCGGAGACGAGGTCGGCGAGGGCGTCCTGATCTTCATCGTGTCCGACACCGGCGTAGGGTTCGACGCCGCCACAGGCGCGACCCTGTTCCAGCGGTTCAACCAGGCCGACACCTCCATCACCCGCCGGTTCGGGGGCACGGGCCTGGGCCTGTCGATCTGCCGGGCCCTGGCCGAGCTGATGGGCGGGGTGGTCGAGGCGCGCTCCTGTCCCGGCGAGGGCTCGACCTTCACCCTGACCCTGCCCTTGCAGCGCGTGGTGGCGCTGGAGGAATACGACGGCCTGGCCGCGCCGGTCGCGACGGGGCCGGTTCCCCTCTATCTGCCCGAGCGGTCGCTGCGGGTCCTGCTGGCCGAGGACCATCCGACCAACCAGCGGGTGGTCCAGCTGATCCTGGGCTCGGCGGGGGCGGAGGTGGTCACGGTCGAGAACGGCGCCCTGGCCGTGGAGGCCGTGGCGCGGTCGCGGTTCGACGTCATCCTGATGGACATGCAGATGCCGGTCATGGACGGCCTGGCCGCCACCCGCGCGATCCGCATGGCCGAGCGGGGCGGAGCGCGAACGCCGATCATCATGCTGAGCGCCAACGCCATGGCCCAGCACCGCTATGAGGCGCTGGCGGCGGGGGCGGACCTGCACGTGGCCAAGCCGGTGACGGCGGCGAGCCTGCTGGCCGGGATCGCCCAGGCGGTGGTGGAGTAGGGGGCGGAGAGCGGGCTCGCCGAATGTCCGACGTGGGTGGCTAGCCTGGAATAGGCCCGGCGACGCGATCGCAGGTCGACGGGTTCAAGCCCTGAGCACCGGGCGCAAGCGCCACATTCCATCGTCATCCTCGCGACAGGCTCGAACAGCAACGACCGCAATCGACAGCACTCTGCCGCACGGGACGACGAAACTGCTGCTTTGACGCTCAAAGAATGACAACTCGAACCTGTCGTCGTCCCGCGATCGAATGTCTGCGTCGTCCAGATTATTATAGGTGTTTCTACATATTCAAAAATTGTGATTTTTACAGGAAATGGAAAGCATCATTTCTTGATGAACAAAAAAAGTCTCCAAGACCGGTTTAAAATCGGCGAAACGGCGACCCTTACCATTGCCATATTGATTGTCGTTGCTTCACTGATCTTCCTGCTCTGGCGAGCTGCAGGTGGCGTTGACGCGATCGCAGACACCTCCGAACGAGAGCTGATGCGGAACGGCCTCGCTGCGAGAAGCGCGGAGCTGCGAGCCGCCGTGGTGCCACAGGCCAACTGGGACGACGCGGTTGCGAACCTCGATCAGAACTTCGACCCCGTCTGGGCGGCGGCGAACGTCGGAGCCTTCCTGACCCAGACCAGCGGATTCGATCTGGTCTCCGTGCTGGACAGTCGTGAGACCGTCGTGTTCTCGCGTGACAAGGGCGGACCGGCATCACCCGCCGTCGAGGCCGCGCTCGCGGCGCAGGCAGCCCCCCTGATCTCCGAAATCAGACGGAGGGAAATCCAGCGTGGCCCGTTCCGGCTGGAGCCTGGAAACACGCGGATGATCTCGTCGCCGATCCAGGCGTCAGCATTCAGTCAGATCGCCGGGGCGCCCTATATACTGGTTGCAACCTTGGTGCAGCCGGATTTTGGTACAATCCTGCCCGGTGACCGTGCGCCAGTCATAGTCACCGCAGAGGCGATCGACGCGGCATTTATTGGCGTTCTTTCGGATCGATACCTGTTGCAAGACGCCCAAATCGTGCCGTTTGAGACTCCGCCGGCTTCCGACAAACTAACGATCGCGATCGGCGATCAAAATGGTCAGCCGTTTCTCTCGTTGAGATGGACGTCCCATCGTCCTGCAATCCATTTTATCTTTCTTACATGGCCGTACATCGTAACGCTTGTAACCATAAGCGCGATTACGATTTTTTACTTCAGCCTCGCGGCCCGGCGGTCAAAGCGGAGTTTGGAGATTGCGCTCGTTGTCGCAGAACAGGCCAGTCGGGCCAAATCAGAATTTCTGGCCTCGATGAGCCACGAAATAAGGACGCCCCTGAATGGCGTGATCGGATCGCTTCATCTTTTGAAGACGGAACCTTTAACATCAGAAGGGAAACGGTTGCTCGAAGTGGCATCGAGTTCGGGAGAACTTGTCAATTCTGTCATCAACGATATTCTCGACTTCAGCAAGATCGAGGCGGGCAAGATGTCAATCTCGCCCGAGACGACCGATATCAAGCGCCTTGTTCGGTCGATTGCCGCCACCTTCGAACCCCAATGTCTGCAGAAGGGGCTCGAATTCCGCTGCCGCATAGATCCTTCGGTCGCGGAGGCGCACCTGGACCCGCTGAGACTGAATCAATGCCTGTTCAATCTGATCGGGAATGCTGTCAAGTTCACACCAGAGGGACATGTCGAGTTGATCGTCACTGCTGTCGAACGCGCTGAGGGGCGAGGGCTCTGCTTCGATGTCTCGGATACGGGCATTGGTATTTCGACAGAGGCCCAAGCTGGTCTGTTTCAGCGGTTCGAACAGGCAGACAGATCAACGACGAGAAACTTCGGTGGAACAGGCCTTGGCCTGGCGATCACGCGAAAGATCGCCGAACAGATGGGCGGGGGTGTCCATGTGGTGAGTGAAGCGGGCAAGGGCTCGACGTTTCATCTCGAAATCCCTGCTCCGCACTGCGGACCACAGCAAGCGATGGAAGCCCTGGACGCCGGTGACAGCCTGCTCGACGGGACCCGTGTTCTTGTGGTCGATGACAATGCGACCAATCTGCTGATCGCCGCCACCCTGCTCCGGCGGATGGGTGCGGTGGTGGAAACAGCGCAGAGCGGGCCAGAGTCCATCGAAATGGCGTTGAACGCCCGTTTTGACGTCATCCTGATGGATATCCAGATGCCGGAAATGGATGGACTGGAGACGACCCGCCGCATGCGACATCTGGCTGGCCGTATCGGGCGTGTTCCCGTCATCGCGCTGACTGCGAATGTGCTCGACTCTCATCGGGCGGAATACATGGCGGCGGGCATGGACGGAGTGGTCGGCAAGCCTATCTCGCCGGCGCTTCTGTTGCAGGAAATCCTGTCGATTGGGACGGGCGAACGAGCAACCGTGTCTGCAGCCTGATCGACATCCGGCTTAAGCGCGCTCAGGGCTCACCTTTCCTGAGGCTGGCGTGGGGGTCGGCGCCAGCCGGTCAGGCTCTATCGCCGCTGCCGACTGCCGGGGGGGGGCTATGGGGTCTCACCTCGCCAGCCCACTCGACGACATCGCTTACCCGTCCAATTTCGGCATCGTCTGTGTCTGCCTGTCTGACGCCAGCAGAATTTCGTCTGATGGAACTCGCCGTTCAGAGTGGAAAAGCAATGTCCACGACGAGTCCTGTTGGCTCCCAGGATCGGGTGATGGTTCCTTTAATCTGAGCCACGACGCTGGATTTCAGAGACGATCCAAACCCTTCCCGCGTGGGCGCCACGACCTGGGGTCCCCCGGTTTCGCGCCACTGAAGCATCACTTGATGCGCCTTGATCGTCCAGCTGACCGACACGCGGCCCCCGAACTGGCTACAGGCGCCGTACTTGTTCGCATTCGTCGCCAGCTCATGGAGCAGCATGCTGATCGGCTGAACCTGCTGTGGCGACAGGGCGACCTCGGGACCTTCGAATTCGGTAGAGTCCCTGGGGCAGAGGGCCTCCAATTCCTCTCTCACGACATCTTCGAGTCGGCCCCCTTCCCATCGCCGACTGGCCAGAGACGTTTGCGCGCGCGCCAGGGCGTTGATCCGGCCCACGAGGATTTCCTTGTAGGACTCCAGATCGTCGGCACGGGTAAGGCGTGTGAGCGAATGCACGATCGAGAGGACGTTGCGCGCGCGGTGATCGACCTCGTGCATCAGGAGCTTTCGGGCCTCCTCGTTGCGCTTCTCCTCGCTGATGTCGCGAACCTCAATGATCGTCCCGACGACCCTGGCTTCGTCGTTTCGGATCGGGCTGGCGGTGAAAGCGACGGGGTAAAAAGAACCGTTCTTGTGAATGAAAACCTCTTCCCCCTGCGTCCCGGCGTTTTCAGGGAAAGCCCGGTCGATAGCGCATTCTGAAAGCGGGAAGGGACGGCCGTCCGGGTAGGTATGATGGATCACATCATGAAGCGGGCGTCCGGTCGTCTCGGCAAAGGCATGGCCCGTGAGTTTTTCAGCGGCCTTGTTCATGAACGTGCACTGTTGACTCTCATCCATGACGAAGACGGACATGGTGGTGTTGTCCAGGATCGCATCAAGCCGACGAGCAAGCGCCCGGGTTTCCTGCTCGAGACGACGGTGTGCGGTGATGTCCTGAATCGCTGCATAGAAGACGCAATCGCCCTCCTCTTCGAAGAGTTGAAGCTGGACGGCCACATTGTAGTCGGTGCCGTCCTTGCGGCGATGAATCGTCTCAAAGTCCAGACGTTCGATCTCTCCAGAAAAGAGCGGTCGGACCATGGACAGGAAATCGTCCCTGCCTATCTCTGGTTTCAAGTCCCAAGGCGTCAACGCGGAGATTTCAGCGCTGGTATAGCCAAGATTTTCCCGCGCGCCTCTGTTGACAAGAAGAAACGTGAAATCGTTAGCCGAGAAAATATAGACTTCGCTTGTCGCCTCTTCGACGATCCGTCCCAGACGCTCGCTGGTGACGCCGATGTTATAAGTCATATTCTGACGTTCCGCAGGCTAGGCTATGCACACTTGCCAATACGTAGATAACCGATGGCCCGGCGGCAATATAGTCATGGTCCGTGACCGAAAGGGCCGATCACGGCGGGCCGCTCGACCTTGTCAGAACGTCGGTCGGAAGCGGACATCGCACCATGGCGACGGCTGCGGGGCTGAGAGCGACCTCCCGCTCGCGGACCCGCAGCCTTTTTGACATGCCGGGCGCAGCGCTGCGAAGTCCCGGAGCGGACGCGATGAGTCAGCCGTGTGCGCGCCAGGTTGCCTACTGCGCGCCGCCTTGTTCCGGCTCTCCGGCGCGAGAAGGCCTTCGCCCGGAATGACGAAAGGAGAGCAGGCGTCGGTTCGTTGGAAGCCTATCCGAACTCCACCAGCACATCGTCCGCCGCGACCGGGTCGCCGGCCTTGGCCCCGACGGCCTTCACGACGCCGTCGCGTTCGGCCTTGAGGATGTTCTGCATCTTCATTGCCTCGATGACCGCGACGGTCTCGCCGGCCTTGACCTCCTGGCCGACGGTGACTGCGATGGAGACGACGAGGCCGGGCATGGGGGACTGGATCAGTTTGGAGGTGTCGGCGGCCTGTTTCTCGGGCAGGCGGGCGAACAGCTCGGCCATGCGCGGGGTGAGAACGCGGACGCGGGCCCTGGTGGCGCCGGTGCGGATCTGGAAGCCGTCGGCGATGCGGGCGACCTCGGCGGTATAGGCCGCGTCGTCGAGGACGGCGCGGAACTGGGCCAGGCCGGGACGCCAGTCGATCTCGCTGAGCTGGAGGGCGCGGTCCTCGCCGGCGAGGTCGAGCGTCAGGGCCTCTTCCTCGTCATAGCCGAGGGTGACGCCGTGGGCGTCGCGGTCGATGAGGACGATCCAGTCGGTGCGGTCGGACGGGTCGCCGGACTGTTCGCTGATAATCTCGTTCATCGCGGCGGCGGTGGCGATCAGGATGTCGGTGCGGCGGCGGTCGGGCAGGGCGCCTTTGAAGCCGTCGGGGAATTCGTCCTTGATGTAGCTGGTCGAGAGCTGGCCGGATTTGAACCGCTCTTGGTCCATCACGGCGGCGAGGAAAGGGACGTTGTGGCCGACGCCCTGGAGGTGGGTGTCCTCCAGCGCCCGGGCCATGCCCTCGATGGCGCCGAGACGGGTCGGGGCCCAGGTGTTCAGCTTGGCGATCATGGGATCGTAGAAGATGGAGATCTCGTCGCCCTCGCGGACGCCTGAATCGTTCCTGACCGTGTAGGTCCCGATGGGGCTGTCGTGCTCGCCCTCTTCCGGCTGATCGTAGCGGACCAGGCGGCCGATGGAGGGCAGGAAGCCGCGATAGGGGTCCTCGGCGTAGATGCGGCTCTCGATGGCCCAGCCGTTGATCTTCAGGTCGTCCTGACCGAAGGCCATGGTCTCGCCGGCAGCCGAGCGGATCATCTGTTCGACCAGATCGACGCCGGTGATCAGTTCGGTGACCGGGTGTTCGACCTGGAGCCGGGTGTTCATCTCGAGGAAGAAGAAGCTGCGGTCCTGGCCCGCCACGAATTCCACCGTGCCGGCCGAGTCGTAGTTCACGGCGCGCGCCAGGGCGATGGCCTGTTCGGACATGGCCTTGCGGGTCGCGTCGTCGAGCAGGGGGGAGGGCGCCTCCTCGATGACCTTCTGGTTGCGGCGCTGGATCGAGCATTCGCGGTCGAACAGGGAGACGATATTGCCGTGCTTGTCGCCCAGCACCTGGATCTCGATGTGGCGCGGGTCGATGATGAATTTCTCGAGGAAGACGCGGTCGTCTCCAAACGCGGTGAGGGCCTCGGCCTTCACGGCGGAGAACCCCTCGGCCATGTCGGCGTCGGAGTGGGCGACGCGGATGCCCTTGCCGCCGCCGCCGGCCGAGGCCTTGATCATGACCGGGTAGCCGATCTCGTTGGCGATCTGGACGGCGTGCTCGTCGGACTCGATCAGCCCCATATAGCCGGGGACAGTCGAGACGCCGGCGGCGTGCGCGAACTTTTTCGACGTGATCTTGTCGCCCATGGCCTCGATGGCGTGGGGGTTGGGGCCAATGAAGGTGATGCCCTCGGCCTCCAGCCGGCGGGCGAAGACGGGGTTTTCCGACAGGAAGCCGAAGCCCGGGTGGACGGCCTCGGCGCCCGAGCGGCGGACAGCCTCGACGATCCTGTCCTGGACCAGATAGCTCTCGGCGGCGGGGGAGGGGCCGATGTGGATCGCCTCGTCGGCCATCTCCACGGCCATCGAGCCGGCGTCGGCGTCGGAGTGGACCACGACGGTCGATATGCCCATGCGGCGGGCCGTCTTGATAATCCGGACGGCGATCTCGCCCCGGTTCGCGATCAGGATCTTGGAGAACATGCGGCGATCCGTAGGCGGGCCTCGCGAGCCTGTAAACGGGGGCCGCATTCGCTCGCCCAATGGACGAACGGTCACACGGGCGCCGTTCTCGCTTGGCAAGATGAGGCCTCATCGGCTTTAACTCGCGGCCGAGCCATTCGCATCCCACGCCTGGAGTTCGTTATGATCCGCTTTTTGACCGCCGTTTCGGCGGCCGCCTGCATGCTGACGGCGACCGCCGCGGTCGCGCAGGATTTCCGCGCCCTGGCCCGCACGGACCTGCAGGCCGCGCATGACGCGCTCCGCGACAATCACCCCGCCGCCGCCATCCCCGGCGCGTCCGGCGACACCTTCCGCAGCTGGCTGAACGCCGGTCTGGCGGACGCCAACGGCCGCATCGGCCAGGTCAACTCGGGCGACGCCCACGCCTATCTGATGCGCTACTACGCCGGCGGCTTCCGCGATTCGAACATCGCCATCACGCCGTCGTTCGAAGGCCTGGGCCCCTATTTCGGCATCAGCTGGCCCGGGATCACCACCGGCTGGCGCAACGGCCGCTATGAAGTGACCTATGTGAAGCAGGGCGTGCGCAACGCGCCGCGCATCGGCGACATCGTGGTCAGCTGCAACCTGACGCCGATCGAGGACTACGCCCGGGCCAAGCTCGACAAGTGGGAAGGCAATCTCGACACCGAGGCCGGCCGCGTCACCTCGGCACCGTATCTCCTGTGGAACCGCAACAATCCGTTCGCGGCTGGCACGCCCTCGACCTGCGAGTTCAAGCGGGGTGACCGCGGTCGTCCGCGCGCCGTCGAACTGCGCCCCGCGCCGCTGGTCGCCGGTGATCTGGAAGCCGCCTATCGCGCCACTGTCTATATGCCGCCGGCGACGCCGCTGAACGTCGAGACGGTCAACGGTCGTCCGTGGGTGCATGTCCACTCGTTCGCCGACTCGGCGGGCTGGGACGCCTTCAACTCGCTGGTCGAAGGCCAGGCCGCAGCCCTGCGCGGGCCGCAAGGCTTCGTGCTGGACCTGCGCGCCGCCTCGGGCGCCTCGGCCTATACCTCGACGGCGCGCGGCTATGGCCTGGCCAACCGCATCTGGACCCCGGAGTTCACCGTGAGCCGCCAGCCGGCCGCCGGCGCCATCACCTATCGCGCCACCCCGGGCAACCGCACCTGGTACAATGACACGCTCGGCCGGATGCAGGCCGACCCGCGCTTCGTCCAGGAAGCCGGTCCGGTGATCGTCCAGACCCAGGAGGTCGTGGCGGCCTTCGATACCGCCATCGCCGCCCGCACGCCGACCTTCACCCTGCCGGGACGCGCCGCCGTGCCGGACACCGGCGCGCCGAACCCCGTCCAGGGTCCGGTGATCGTTCTGGTCGACGCGGGCTGCTCGGGCGGCTGCCTCGACACCCTGGACCTGCTGTCCAAACTGCCGAACGTGCGCATCGCCGGCTCGACCACGGCGACCGACACCATCTTCATCGAGCCGACGCAGGCCCGCCTGCCGTCGAACTATTCGGACCTGAGCTACGGCCACAAGGCCTGGACCAGCCGCGAACGCCCGAACAACGCGCCCTTCACCCCGGCGCAGGGCCTGGTCTATGTCGGCAACCCGGCCGACGAGAATGCCGTGCGGACCTGGGTCGGGACGCTTTTCGGCGGCTGATTTAGGCTGAACGACCGAGATGAGGCCGGGCGAGGGGACACCTCGCCCGGCCTTTTCTTTTGCGGCGTGTGTTTCTCCCTCCCCGTTCGGGGAGGGTGGTCGCGTAGCGACCGGGTGGGGGCGGCAGAGCGATCAAGCAACGACGTGTCTGTGTTTTACCTTGCCGCCCCCACCCGGTCTCCGCTTCGCTTCGACCACCCTCCCCCGAGGGGGAGGGAGAAGATCGGGGCCTCTTGGAACCCTGGGCGACGGTTCCCATTTCCCGTTCATGACCGACATCACCGACACCCGCCCGAACCTGTCCGCCGCCGGATACGACCTGACGCCGCCGTCCGAAGGTCAGCGCGTGGCGCTGGAGGCCGATCTCAACGCCGAGGAGAAGCGGGTCCTGCTGTCGCACGGCACCGAGGCGCCGTTCTGCGGCGTGCTGCTGGGCGAGAAGCGGGCGGGGGTGTTCGTCTGTCGGGAATGCGGCCTGCCGCTGTTCAAGGCGACGACCAAGTTCGAGAGCGGCACGGGCTGGCCCAGCTTCACCCGGCCGGTCAGCGAGGATCACGTCACGGCCATCGAGGACCGCGCCTATGGCATGGTGCGCGTCGAGACGACCTGCGCGCGCTGCGGCAGCCATCAGGGCCATGTCTTCCCGGACGGGCCGCCGCCGACCGGCCTGCGCTACTGCATCAACTCCGTGGCGCTGTCGTTCGTGGAAGAGGGCCGGCCTCTGCCCGATCCGCTGGGGCGCGGCGACGGGGTGGCGTGACCACTCGAGTCAAGACGGCGCTGAAACTTCACCATCACGGTCCGGCCTCAATCCGGGTTAGGATGCTCGCCAGTCCGGAGTCTCGCCCATGCTGATCGCCCTCGCCCTGGCCGCCATCCTCGCTCCCGCGGATCCTGACGGCGTGGTGACCACGGCTCCGCGCGGAGCGGGCGCGGTGATGGTGGGGGCCGAGGCACCGACCACCGACGCCCGGCCCGAGGCGGCCCAGGTGGTCGCCGTGGCCCCTCACAATCTGACCACGCGCGACCAGATCGACCGGTGGGTCGCCGCCCGTGCGCCCGAATCGGAGCCGTTCGCTGTGGCCTCGGGCCCGCAGGACGATCGCAAGATGCACGGCTTCGTCAGCGGCTCGATCGGGACGAACGACTATTCCTCCGTGTCGGTCGGCGTATCCCTGCCGATCGGCGAGAACGGCCGGCTGGACCTGGCCTACAGCCAGACGAAGAACGGCTATGGCTATCCGGGGTACGGCTCCGGCGCCTGGGGTTATCCGGGCGAATACGGGTTTGGCGATGTTGGCTACGGCTATGGCTCGCGGAGCCGTCCCTATGGCGTCTATGATTCGCTCTACGGCGCGCAGGGCCGTTCGCGGTCGATGTCGATCGGCTTCAGCTGGGATGAGGACAAGGGACGGCATGATCGGGAGCGGGCGCCGTTGATTACGGCTGAGGACTAAATTTCCGCCGTGCATCCCGGCGAAGGTCGGGATCCAGATCACGCGGTCAGGCGGCTGGGACAAGGCGCCTGGCCGACTGATTCCGCATAAATGACCTCCATCTGGACCCCGGCCTTCGCCGGGGTGCACGGATGGGAGTCGGAAACGAAAAAAGCCCGGTCTCGCGACCGGGCCTTATCGTTTCGGAATGGTGCCGCCGGGGGGAATCGAACCCACGACCTCAGCCTTACCAAGGCCAATGTGTCATTATCCGCTGGCCTCCGCTTGACTCCTAACTCTCGAAAAAGATTATTTATTATAGGTACATCTGGCGGATGTGCCTCTTTTAAACTCCGGTCCGTTCCGCTTAATGTGTGCCCATCGTGCGCCCAGCTCGATGAGGACTTGAGAGCGCATGGCCAAGCTGAACAGAACGATTGTGAATGCGATTGTCGCGCCACAGCGAGGTGAGGCGGTCGTTATGGATTCTGATTTGCCCGGCTTTGGCGTCCGGGTAATGTCTTCAGGTGCGAAGAGCTTCTTCGTCCGTTACCGCGTTGGCGGCGGGCGTGGTGCACCAATGCGACGCCTCACCATCGGTCGTTCAGAGACTCTGACGCCAGAGAAGGCCCGCGATGCCGCCCGGTCGATCCTCGCCCGCGTCCGTCTTGGAGAGGACCCTGCTGGCGACAAGGCGAATCGACGCTCAGCGCATACGGTGTCAGAACTGATCGATGAATGGCTTGCTGGACCGGGACAGCGAGACCGGCGGGGTAAGGTCCGGTCGGCCAGCAACATCGGTTGTGACAAAGGTCGTCTGAACCACCACGTCAAAGCGGTCATCGGGAGGCACAAGCTGCCCGAGGTGAACCGCTCCGCGATCGAGTCCCTGCGGGACAGCATATCCCAGGGCAAGACAGCCAAAACAGAGGTGACCAAGAAGCATGGCGTGGCGCGGGTCACAGGCGGTGAAGGGGCAGCTACCCGAACGCTCAGGACGTTGAGCACCGTATTCTCGTATGCGGTGCAAAGAGGTTACATCAACACCAACCCGGTGATGGGAGTCCGCAAAGCGCCTGACCGGCACAGCGAGCGCTTCCTATCAGAGGATGAACTCAAAGCCCTGGGCAAGGCCCTAGACGCCGCCGACGCTTCTGTCCCCAAGGCGACGACGATCATTCGTTTGCTGGCGATGACAGGCTGCCGCCGTCGAGAGATCGAGGCGTTGAATTGGACTGAAGTCGATTTGCTGAATGGTTTTCTCAGGCTCAAAGAAAGCAAGACTGGATCGAAGAACGTCTTCATCTCTCAGGACGCTGCTACGGTCCTAAGCAAGATTCCTCGCGTCAAAGGCAAGCCGTGGGTTTTTCCGGGCACTACTGGCAAAGGGCACTACCAGCACACGGCGAAGGTATGGACGGATATTAGGATGAAAGCAGGGCTAGCCGATGTCAGGCTTCATGATCTGCGGCACACCTTCGCCTCTCGTAGCTTGGCCGAGGGAGCGTCGTTAGAAGTAGTAGCTGCCCTGCTCGGGCATCGGGAACGCCGAACCACCGAGCGCTATGCCCATCTTGCTTCTCATCCGATCAAGGAAGCGGCAAACCGGGCTGGACGATCAATCAGCGACTCGATGGCGCTGGCGTCTGACGTGACCCCCAGTTCTCATTCAGCCATAACGAGAGTACTTTCGTGATTTCAGCCGTGATTGCTTGGGGTGGCAAGAGGCCGGTCTGCGCAGCCATCAACCCGGTCACCAGGCCGGCCGATCTGTCCGGTCGCCCTCCCGTCGGAGCTTCATGTGCAACCGTCGAGACGAGGCTCTTAAAAGACAGCACCAACGGATCAATCACTATGAGAATGATTTTTGCCGTCAGCGCGATGATAACTCTGAGCGGCTGCGCGACGGTTGGTGACCAGGTTAATCGAGGTCCTGCATGGTCTGGACTATCAGATCAGTCGCCCGACCAAATCTATGACTGCTTAGTTTTATCAGAGTGGCCACATGCGTCGCGGAATGCCTTTGAAGGCGGAGAACGATTCTATGTATCGCCGAACGAATGGATCTTTGTGAAGCCGGAGGGCAATCAAACCAGAGTGAGTGCTTACAGCGGCTACACAGGCAGTTTGGGTAATTTAGCGTTTGTCAGCCGAAAATCGAGGGAGTGTGCCTATCCAACTTAAAAAATGTCGAATTATTTGTCCGCGTAACTCTGCGTAACTGCGTACGCCAATCTTTGCATCTAACAAGCGCCAAGGCACTCTTGGAGCGTTAGAAATGCAATCGGACTTCCTTTCTCCCCCACAAGTGTCGGAGATTTATCCCGGCCTGACCGTTCGTTGGCTTTCCCGCCAGCGCTGGGAGCATGGCTCGCTCCCGTACATCAAGGCCGGGAAGCGGGTGCTCTATCGGCGCTCAGAGCCTGAACGAAAAAGAAGTTGGGTGATTTCAGTTCGTTGTGATTCTGTCGGAGTTGCGAAGCTTCGATGGAGACCACGATGGCCTGGACCGAAACCACCCGCCACCAGTATCGGCG
>NZ_JAFCTT010000023.1:0-20004 GCF_049896165.1 Brevundimonas sp. TWP3-1-2b1
ATCCCGAACTCGCCGCCTGACATCCGCCAAGCAGCCATCGTTAGACATCAGGAATGAGGGGTCCTTATTCGACGCCGATCACCCCGCTAACGGGGTCCCTTTTCCACGCCGATCCACAGCCTTGAGGCTCAAAACCCCTTTTGATCCTAGTTTTGAGCCTTTTCCGGCCAATTGAATCCGACGTGCACCGCGTCGTGACGGCATCATCCTGCATAAACGCAGGAGCAACGCCGATCTGACCCGACCACCCCAAACGCAAAACGGCCCCAAGCGTGATGCTGGGGCCGCTAGCTCGCCGACCGTCGTCGCCGAAGTTCAGTAGCAATGACCTACATTTTGCACGAAGGCGGCCTTCCCGTCAACCCATGATCGGAGATCAATCATGGCGAAGCGCGAAGTCCCGGTGAACGCCTATCGGCGCATCACCAAACGGGGCGCAATCCAGCGGGTACGTGACCATTATCGGCACGTCTCGCCCCACGTCCGTCGTTAATCGGATGGGCCACCAGACCTCTTCGGAGGTCTGGTGGCTTTCCGTTTCTGCCCTGGCGCTGGCGTTACCTCTTCGGGCTTCGTCTGCGCGTAGCGCGCAAGCGCCTCGCCGAAGTCCATATCCAAGAAGAGTGGCCGTTGAGGTTTCGGCGCTTCTTTCATGCGGTCAGCACCTTCCAAGGCATCGGGCCTTCGATCTGAGACAGGAGGGCTTGGTGACGCTGGCCCTTGTCCATTTCGCGGCGGTTCATACGGAACGCGATTTCGTTCAGGTAGGCGTCGAGGTGTTTGGCGCTGATGAAGTGATGAGTGCCGATGTATTGGCGCTTCACGGTTGCCCAGACGCTTTCAATCGTGTTTGTGTGGGTGTCCTTGCGGACGTATTCGCCCTTGCTGTGAGCGACGGCGCGGTGCGTATAGCGACCGCCGAGACCACGGTATCCCGCGTGTTCGTCGGTATAGACCTTGGAGCCGCGCTCCACGTTCTCGCGGATGATCGGTTGCAGGGTCGCGGCGCGGGTGTCGTCAACGACGCCCATACGGACCTCTCCGTCGCGCTCGACCATGCCCATGACGACTGTCTTACCAGCACCGCCCTGAGTGCCGCCCTTGCGGTCCTTGACGTGTTTGTTCGCCTCTTTGCCGCCGATATAGGTTTCATCAACCTCAACCTCGCCTTTCAGCGGAGCGTTGAAGCTGTCGGTACGGGCGGCGTGGCGCAGGCGGTGCAGGACGAACCAAGCCGTCTTCTGGGTAATGTCCAGATCGGTCGCCAGCGTGGTCGAGGCGATGCCTTTGGGATGGTTCGTGATCATCCAGATGGCGGCGAACCAAGTGCGCAGGGGAAGCTTCGTGTCCTGAAAGATCGTGCCGACCTTGACCGTGAACTTACCCCGGCAAGCGTAGCACTTGTACTGGTTCGTCAGGATGCCAGCCGACGACATACGATTGACCTTGCCCTCGTCAGCGCAGCCGCACAGGGCGCAGAACAGGCCGTTGCCGAAGCGGATAGCTGTCAGGTGGTCGATAGCCGATTGCTCGGTCGGGAAGGCCGCAAACAGTTGTGGAAGGGATTTGAAGGACTGGATCACGGCGGGCCTCGTTTGTTGAAACCGTTATATGCGACGCTGACCCATGGGTCAAGCACGTATATAGGTCTCCTATTTAGAGCCCTTATCGCAGGCGCCCCTCAAACCTGTCGTACACTCTCCCCCAAACGGTCTTTGACAATCCGCAACACCCTCCGGACCGTCAATTCCGGGAATCCTGTCCGCCGGACAGATCGACTGGCCGCAAGCCTCTGATTTTCTTCACCCGACTAGTCGTTTCGTCCGTTTCGTCACCCTGAATCTCGTCCGGACGCCCCGGACGGAACGCACGGCAAAGCCACAGCGTTGATCTCTCACACAGGGAGGCGGCCATGCCAGGTTTGGACGATCAGGATCAGTCCGAGGTCTACGACGAGGACAACAACGACGCCTCGGAGACCGGCGGCGTCACCAACGAGTTCAAGACGTTCGAGGAAATGCCCGAGGTGCTCGACGTCACCTTCGCCGACGGCGACGCCGACGAGGAGGAGTTCGACGAGGACGATCAGACTCTCGATGATGCGCTCGGCGCCGACGGGGTCGACCCTGAGGCCGACGCCCGGTACGGCGCCGACGGAACCCGCATCAATGAAACGGACCTCGGCGTGGACGAGCCCGGGCAGGGCGAGGTCGAACTGGTCTATGCCGGCCTGATGGAGGACGTGCAGGGCGCGCAGGCCAGCGCAGCCCACTGGGAGGCCAGGACCCTGTCCGACGACGATATCGAAGACCTGGGCTATGGCCCCGAAGGAAACGACAAATGACCGACGCCCCCCCTGGCGCCGGAAGGCCGCGCGACCCCGACCTCTATACCGACACCCCGCACGCCCGCCCCGCCGAGCGTCTGGAAGGCAAGCCCGACCAGTTGAACGAGAAACACGGCGACGCCGAAGATCGCCAGGAAGCCCTCCTCGACGAAGGCGTGGAAGAGACCTTCCCGGCCAGCGACTCGGTCTCGGCCAAGCGGATCAACTGAAACTGATCGTTGTTAACCGGCCGCGCCATGGGTAGTCGTGGTTCTCAAACCACCGGAGCATCCGATGTCGCGGCCGACAGACCGGTTCGAGGGCACCTCGAACTATATCGCCACCCAGGACCTGAAGATCGCGGTCAACGCCGCCGTCGCCCTGGAACGGCCCCTGCTGATCAAGGGCGAGCCCGGCACCGGCAAGACCGTCCTCGCCTACGAGATGGCCAGGGCGCTGAACGCCCCGCTGATCACATGGCACATCAAATCGACGACCAAGGCCCATAACGGCCTCTATGAATACGACGCCGTCAGCCGCCTGCGGGACTCGCAGCTTGGCGAGGAGCGCGTCCACGACGTCCGCAACTACCTCAAGCCCGGCAAGCTGTGGGAGGCCTTCACCTCTCCCGTCCGCCCGATCCTGCTGATCGACGAGATCGACAAGGCCGACATCGAGTTCCCCAACGACCTGCTGCAGGAACTCGACCGGATGGAGTTCTTCGTCCAGGAGACGGGCGAGACCATCCGCGCCGAGGTCCGGCCGATCGTGGTCATCACCTCGAACAACGAGAAGGAACTGCCCGACGCCTTCCTGCGCCGCTGCTTCTTCCACTACATCCGCTTCCCCGACGACGAGACGATGAAGGCGATCATCGCGGTGCACTTCCCCGGCATCAAACCCCGGCTGGTGTCCGAAGCGCTTAAGACCTTCTACGAGATCCGCGACACGCCCGGCCTGAAGAAAAAGCCGTCGACCTCCGAACTGCTGGACTGGCTGAAGCTGCTGATGGTCGACGACGTCCAGCCCGAGACCCTGCGCGAGACCAGCCCCAACAAGCTGATCCCGCCGCTTCACGGCGCCCTGCTGAAGAACGAACAGGATGTGCATCTGTTCGAGCGGCTGGCCTTCCTCAATCGTCGCGAAGGCTCACGTCCCGGCGCTTGAGATACGGCCCATTCCTGACATGTGACGAACAGATATCGTCAGATCGATTACCGCGATTTCACTGGAATAGTGCCGGCCACTGTTCAAGATGAAGGCCTGAAGAGGAACCTGTTGATGCGACTGCTTCTCGCCACCATCTGCACCGCTAGCCTGATGACGGCAGCCTGCGACGGCGAATCCGTGCGCATCTCCACGACCACGACCGATTCGGGGGCCAAGGGGGTGCTGAAGGTCATCGACACCCTTCAGTGCCCGGAGACCATTGGCGTCCTGACCCGCAAGGGGACGGCCCACGCCGGCGGCGCCACCTGCCTCTACAGCGGCCCGCGCGGCGCCGAGGTCACCCTGCAACTCGTCACCCTGAGGGACCAGACCGCCGACGCGGTCCTGCAGCGCTTCGAGACGACCCTGGCCGCCGACATGCCGCACACGACCGCCGAACTTCGCGCATCCGCCGACGCGGCCCGCGCCCAGACTGCGGCCGATGACGCCCGGGTCCAGGCCGATGTCGCCGCCGTCGCCGCCGATGCTGCGGCGGTCGAGGCGGACGCTGCCGCTTCGGCGGCCGACAGCGCCCACGTTCGCGCTCCCGGCATGGCCATTGACGCCGAGGGCGACCGCGCCCGTGTCCGTCTGCCGGGGATGAGCGTCGACGCCGACGGCGACAAGGCCAGCGTTCGTATCGGCGGCTTCTCCATCAACGCCGACGACAGCTCCGAGACCGTCGACATCTCCTCATCCGACGAGAGCGTCAGCATCCAGGCCCACGACGACGCGGCCGAAATCCGCACCCGCGCTCCCGGCGAGGCCACCCGCCGCACCTATATGCTGACCGACCGCACCCCCGCCGACGAGGGCTGGAGACTGGTCGGCTTCGAGGCGCGAGGCCCCGTCGGCGGTCCGATCGTCATCGCCACGGTGCGCGCCAAGGACCGCGACAGCGACGGCGTGTTCGATTCCGCCAAGGATCTGGTCGCGCTGAACGTCGGCGAATAGCGCGCCCACGCTTGATCCCGCGGTCCGGATGGGTCACCTGACCTGCCGTTCGCCGATTGGATCACCCGCCTTGGCCGTTCCGCCCTCCCCTCGTGCCTCCAGGACCCCGGCGCCCCGCGCCTGGCAGCGCATGTTGTCCGGCCGCCGCCTGGACCTGCTGGATCCCTCGCCCTTCGATATCGAGATCGAGGATATCGCCCATGGCCTGGCCCGTGTCGCCCGCTGGAACGGCCAGACCATCGGCGAGCACGCCTTCTCCGTTGCCCAGCATTCCTGCGTCGTCGAGGAGATCGCCGTCCACATCAAGCCGGGTCTGGAGCCCAGATGGCGGCTCGCCGCCCTGCTCCATGACGCCTCCGAATACGTCATCGGCGACATGATCTCGCCCTTCAAGGCGGCGCTCGGCGTCAGCTACAAGTCGTTCGAGGCTCGGCTGGAAGACGCCATCCACGTCCGCTTCGGCCTGCCGCCCAAGACGCCAGTCCAGATCAAGAAGCTGATCAAGAGCGCGGACAAGGCCTGCGCCTTCTTCGAGGCCACCCAGCTGGCCGGGTTCAACGCGAAGGAAGCCCTCGGTTTCTTCGGCTCACCGCCACCCGGCTATAACCTGATCATCGATCCCCTGCCCGCTCCGGTCGCCCAGCAGCACTATCTGGAGCGCTACCGCATCCTCGCCGAGGCCGTGGGCATCCTGCCCGCCGCCGATGCCTGGCACACGGAATAGCGCCATGTCCTGGGGTGGCGAGCACGGGGTCCGCATCGGCCTTTCGGCGGTCGTCATGGCGCTGCGCTCGGGTCGCCTCTGCATCCTGACCACAGAGACCCCGGAAGGTGAACTGGCCCTGCCTTTCGGCCCGTTCGACCCGGCCGGGGACCGCACCTTCGAGCGGGCCCTGCGATCGTTCGTGACCGCCCAGACCGGCTTCGGCCTCGGCTTCGTCGAACAGCTCTACACCTTCGGCGACGCAGGCCGCGCCGCGCCGCGCCCCACCCCCGGTCCAGACCGCCAGCGTGAAGTCTCCGTCGGCTATCTGGCCCTGACCGCCGAGGCCGTGGACATGGCCCCGTCCGGGGCCCGCTGGACCCCTGCACTGGAAATCTTCCCGTGGGAGGATCGCCGCACGCCCGCCACCAGACTGACCAACGACATCGTCAACAGCTTGACGACCTGGGCGGGCGGCGATCCTCGCCGGGTCGACCGGATCGAAGCCCTGTTCGCGCCGTCCGCCTCCGTCCGCTGGGACGAGACCCGCGTGCTGGAACGCTATGAACTCCTCTACGAGGCCGGTCTGGTCGCCGAGGCCGCCCGCGACCGCGACGACGCCTCCCCGCTGGACCTGTTCGACCGGCAGATGGCCTCCGATCACCGCCGCATCCTCGCCACCGGCCTGGGCCGCCTGCGCAGCAAGCTGCGGTACCGCCCGGTCCTGTTCGAACTGACGCCCGCGACCTTCACCCTGTCCGCTCTCCAGGCCGCTGCCGAGGCCGTCGTCGGACTGAACCTGCACAAGCAGAACTTCCGCCGCGGCGTGGAACGCACCGGCCTGGTCGAGCCCACCGGCCGGCTGTCCCCTGGCACCGGAGGCCGCCCGGCCGAGCTCTTTCGCTTCACCGGCGCCGGCCCGCGCGACGGCCAGGCCCCCGGCCTCTCTCTGCCAGCCCTGCGCTAGATCTTCCATATCCGGAAAATCGTCCGCGCCCGCTTGCGGCCCGGCCCCGACCCCATTAGAGAAGCCGCTCGCTTTCGACCGAGCGTCCTACGGCCCCGCGGAGAGGTGGCAGAGTGGTCGAATGTACCGCACTCGAAATGCGGCGTGCCTTTACGGGTACCGTGGGTTCGAATCCCACCCTCTCCGCCATTATTTTTCAATGACTTAGCTCTCCTTAAACCCCACCAGATACCTCCCGGTTATTGCCTGCTTATCGGGCCTGGATCGGGTTTCAGTCGCGGTTGAGCGCACCGATTCGTGGGCCCTGTTCCCTGTTTTGGGCGAGAGTCTCTGGCCGCTTCAGCGATCCGGTCGGGTTTCCCTGCTTACAGGGAATAAGCAGGGATTATCCGCATCCCCCGTGGCTGACGGCATCCAGGGTAAATGCCAAAATACCGCATGATTGCTGCTGCTTAGGCTGAACTCCAGCGCGACTGGCCGCCTCCCAGGCAGGGAATATTCCGCCGCCGAACAGGGAAACAGCTGCGCCTGAACAGGGATTTGGGTTGGCGCAACAGGCACGGTTCGACCCCGGTCCGAGGTCGGGGTCCGACAGATCCCCGGCCTGGTGGTGCAGTGGTGTCCTAGGCGCCGATGGCCTGGATTGCAGCGACCTGATCGGCCCAGCAGAGGGGAAGCTCCAGGGTCTTCAGGGCTTCCATCGTGAGCATGGGCGGTTGGCGACCGTGCAGGATCTCGCGCTGCATCCGGGGAGCCAGAAAGGCCAGTCGGGCCAGCTTGCGTTCGAACGACGTCGATGGCGCCTTGTCAGAACAGACGCTCAGGGTCTGGTCTTCGGCGAGAACCTGATTGTGTGCACGCCGCAGCCCCTGCACCAGTGTGAGGTTCGGCGGGGCGCTGTCGGGACTATAGGCCTGACCCGCCAGCCAGGTCCGACCACCCCGGAACGCGAGGCGGTGGGAGATCTGGAGGCGCCAGGTGTCCTTGTGCAGGTAGCGGAGCGTTTCGTTGGGGTGGAGCCGGGCGGATACCTGTTCGATGAGGTCGCGGCGGTCCGCCGCCCGGCCACCGAGCCCCTTGCCAGAAAGGCTCAGATTGACGACGTCCGTACCGACATCGATCCGGCTTATGAGGCCAACAGGATCGCCTGAGGTCTCGAACAGGCGTTGAAGTGTGGTCTCGACCCAGAGCTCCATCGGCCCGGCGGGCAGACGATAGATCCCATCCGGGTCCCTGCCCTGACCGCCTTTCTGCAGGGTTGAGGATACGTAGTACCGGAAGGTCTTGCCTCTTTTTCCTCGACTGGCCGTCGGGGACATCACCACGCCGTCGCAGTCATGGATAAGCCCCGTCAGCGGGGCCTTCGCCTTCAAGGCCTCGGGCCGTGCCCCCCGCCGACGCACCGCTGCATCCATCTGAGCCTGCACCCTGTCCCAGAGATCCTGGTCGATGATGGCGGGATGCAGGCCGGGGTGATTGACGCCCTTGTGAGGAACCTGGCCGATGAAGATCGGGTTGCGCAGCAGGTGGTAGACGGCGCCCGACGCAAAGGGCATCCCTCCCATCGCCCGCCCCTTGGCGGTAACCCAGGCCTTGGACCTCAGGGACTGTTCGGCCAGTTGCCTGACCAGGCCGTTGACGCTTCCCTGTGTCAGGTACGAGCGGAAGATGTGGCGGACCAGGTCCGCCTCCTGCGGGATGATCTTCAGGGTCCGGCCGTCAGGCGCATAACCCAGGGGCGGCAGTCCCCCCATCCACATCCCCCTGGCCTTGGACTGGGCCAGCTTGTCCCTGATCCGTTCGCCTGTGACCTCGCGCTCGAACTGGGCGAAGGAGAGCAGGACATTCAGCGTCAGACGGCCCATCGAGGTGGTCGTGTTGAACGACTGGGTGACCGAGACGAAGGACACCTTCTTCTGATCGAACACCTCCACGATACGGGCGAAGTCATGCAGGGATCGGGTCAGGCGATCGACCTTGTAGACCACCACGACGTCCACTCGCCCCTCGCCGACGTCCGCGAGAAGGGTCTTCAGCCCCGGCCGTTCCATGGTTCCGCCGGAGATGCCGCCATCGTCATACGCCGTCTTCAGACACACCCAGCCCTCGCCGGCCTGAGACTTGATATAGGCTTCGCAGGCCTCCCTCTGGGCGTGGAGGGAGTTGAAGTCCTGATCCAGCCCCTCGTCGGAGGACTTGCGGGTGTAGATGGCGCAGCGGAGCCGGGGCCGGGGCTCGCTTGCGCTGGACCTACCCATCGGTGCGAACCCCTTGAGCGTACTTCGAGTTGAGACCGAAGAACCGGGGACCGTTCCAGCGAACCCCGGTGATGGCCCGGGCGACGGCTGACAGGGAGGTGTAGGTCTGGCCCTCCCAGATGCAGCCCGTGGACGTCATGGTGACGGTCTGCGCCAACCCCTTCCATTCGCGTGTCAGCGTCGTTCCAGGAGACACCGAGACCGGGGGCCGCAGGGCCTTGCCGGTCGACCTCAGCCTTCGGCGGGTGTCTGCATCCAGCCCCCCGAAGGCTTCGGCCTGTATCTTCCAGGCCAGCATGTGCCCCAGCAACCTGACCGACCTCAGCCCGGGAGGCTTGCCATAACGACGCCGCCATTCCAGCCTCAGTCCCTCCAGGCCCATCGTCTCAAGCGCCCGGACCTGATCGTTGATCATCTCGGCCTGCTCAGGCGTCATCAGCGACCCCCGCAACCTTCGAGTCGTCGCGGGTCGCCGGAGCAACCTCCCCCGCAACCAGACGGTAGGTCCGGACGCCCTCAACCCTCTCGGTCGTGATGACGAGGCGGTGCTTCTTCCTCAGCGCGCCCGAGAGGGCTCCACGCACAGAGTGCGCCTGCCAGCCTGTGGCCTCTCCCATGGCCGCCAGGGTCGCGCCCTCCTGGCGCTGCATCAGGCCGACGAGAATGGCGAGCTTGCCGGTCGGGGCCTTGGCGGGCTCGCGCAACGGCTCAGCGACAAACCCCAGCGCCCGGGAGGCGCGCGGTTTGCGGAGCTTTGGCGTCCTGGATTGCGGCTCAGATACGGCCTGTGGCGTGGGATCGGCTTTGGGCGCGGTTTGCCGGGCTGTCCGCCTTGCGCGCGGAGTGGCCGCGTCTGCCTTGAGGCTTTGCGCCCTGGCTGAACGTTGGGCGGGTTTGGTTGGCGTGGTCATTCTGGTGTCTCCGATAGCAGCGCGGGATGCGCTGCTACCGGGACGAGCCCGCGTCGCGGGCCATGAGCACCCATGGCCTGGTTGCACGGGTCAGTCGAGTGAAGTGTACCGATTAGCTGAGTCTTTTAGAGATAACCGACAGCGTAGATCGCCTGCAACAATGACCGGGGATGCGATGATATTGTCTGACAGCCTCTCATCATCTATATAGTGATGTATTCGGTTCGTCGGATGACGCCCGCTTCCCATAGAAGGATCAACTGCCATGAGCGCAGTCCATAAACCTGCTCGCCCACTCGTCATCGAGCCCCTCCTGGTAGTGAACCGCGCGCCCGGTGAGCTCACCCCCTACAGCCTGAACGCCCGGACACACTCCAAGGCCCAGGTGGCGCAGATCGCCGCCAGCATCACCGCCTTCGGCTTCACCAACCCGGTGCTCATCGACGAGGCCGGCAGCATCATCGCCGGTCACGGCAGGCTTCTGGCTGCGCGGTCGCTCGGCCTCGACACCGTGCCGACCATCACCCTGTCGGGCCTGTCCGACGCACAGGTCCGGACGCTGCGGCTCGCCGACAACAAGATCGCCCTCAATGCCAGTTGGGACGTGGAGGTGCTGCAGGTCGAGCTGGAGGCGCTGAGCCAACTCGACCTCGATCTCGAATTGACCGGCTTCAGCACCGGAGAGATCGATGTCCTGACCTCCAGCCGGCGCGATGTTGATGACGAGGTCGTGCCCGGAACGCCTGCAAGGCCGGTGACCCGGCCAGGTGATGTCTGGATCCTGGGCGATCACCGCATCGCCTGCGGCGACTGCCGCGATCCGGAGGTGATGTCCGCGGTGATGGCCGGAGGCTTCGCCGACGTCGCCTTTCTGGACGCTCCATATAATGTGGTCATCGACGGCAACGCCGTCGGCAAGGGTCGCCATGCCGAGTTCGCCATGGCGTCCGGGGAGATGAGCCCGGCCGAGTTTACCGCCTTCCTGACCCAGGCGCTCGGAGCCTGCGCCAGGGCCTCGCGCGACGGCGCCGTGCACTTCGTCTGCATGGATCATCGCCATGTGGGCGAGCTCGCTGCAGCCGGTGAGAGCACATACGGGGCGCGGCTCAACATCTGCGTCTGGAACAAGTCCAGCGCCGGCATGGGCAGTCTCTACCGCTCCAGACACGAGCTGGTGTTCGTCTACCGGGTCGGCAGCGCGCCGCACTTCAATGCTGTCGAGCTCGGTCGGCACGGCCGCAACCGCACCAATGTCTGGGACTACGCCTCGGCCAACAGCCTGCGCGGATCCCGACGCGAGGACCTGGCCCTGCATCCCACGGTCAAGCCGGTGGCCATGGTCGCCGACGCCCTGTGCGATGTCTCGCGCAAGGGCGAGCGGGTCCTGGACGCCTTTCTGGGCTCGGGCACCACCCTGCTGGCGGCAGAGCGCACCGGGCGACGCTGCCATGGGGTGGAGTATGAGCCGGGCTATGTCGACGTCGCCATCGAGCGCTGGAGCGCCATGACCGGCCGTTCCGCCGTCCTTGAAGCGACCGGCGCGTCATTCGAACGCGTGCGAGCCAGCCTTGGGGCCACGCCTGTGGCAGAGGATGCCGTGGCGGCCGATCACGAGGCCGCCGATGTCTGAGGCGGGCGACGACGATCGGGTCGGCTATGGTCGACCACCCAAAGCAACCCGCTTCGCACCGGGTGTCTCGGGCAACCCTTCCGGGCGGCCACGCGGGACGGTGGCGATCCGCTCTACTCTCGACAAGGTGCTGGCCCGCAAGGTCAGCCTGCGCATCGATGGCAAGCGCCGCCGCGTCCAGGCCACCGAGGCCGTGCTGCTGCAGCTGTCCAACAAGGCCATGGGCGGCGACCCTCAGTCCATCCGCGACTATCTGCGCATCGCCATGAGCCATGGCCAGGACCACGAGGAGGCCGAAGCCTTCGAGCAGGATCGGCTGTCACCATTCGTCGACGCCCACGCCATCGTCATGGGGCTCATGGCCATCGGTCTGGTGACACGCTCCGACAGCGGGCGATTGAAGCTCGAGCCCGCTGTGATCGCAGGCGTTGGTGAGAGCAGCGCGGACGAAGCCGCCATCATCCTGCGACGCCACTTCGTCATTGGCGCACCGGACGCGGGGGGATGACGACGGCCCTGCCCAAGGGGTTCGGTCAGGCCCTGGTCGAGCTTGCCCGCAAACGCCGGATTGCCACAGCTCGAGCGATCGACGCGGAGGCCAGTGACCGGTGCCGAACGCTCTATGGATTCATCCGGGAGGCCTGGCCGGTCCTTGAACCATCGACTCCCTTTGTAGGCGGCTGGGTGCTGCAAGCTCTCTGCGATCATCTGGAAGCCGTCAGCGACGGGAGTATCGGGCGCTTGCTCGTGACCATCCCTCCGCGGATGATGAAGTCCCTGGCGGTCTCGGTCTTCTGGCCGGCGTGGGAGTGGGGTCCGCTCGGCCGACCCGATCTGCGCTACCTCACCACATCGTTCAGCGAGGCCAACGTCACCCGTGACGCCTTGAAGATGCGCAGGCTCGTGACCAGCGACTGGTACCGTCGCCTATGGGGCGATCGTGTCATCCTGGTCGGCGATCAGAACGCCAAGCTACGCTACGAGAACACCCGCTCGGGCGTGCGCGAGGGACGCAGCTTCGGCTCCACGACCGGCGCACGGGCTGACAAGGTCATTATCGACGATCCGCACTCGGTCGATACCGCCGAGAGCGACGCTTCTCGGGACGCCGCCGTGGTCACCTTCCGCGAGGCCATCGTTGATCGTCTCAACAATCCCGCAACCTCGGCCATCGTCGTGATCATGCAGCGTCTGCACGAGCGTGACGTCGCCGGTACGATCCTGGCTGGTGACATGGGATACGACCACCTCAACCTGCCCATGGAGTTCGAGGCGGATCGCAGGTGCTCGACGAGCATCGGCTTCAGCGATCCGCGAACCGAAGACGGCGAGTTGCTATTCCCTGAGCGCTTCCCGGTCCGCACCGTCGAAGCCCTCAAGCGTGACAAGGGCGCCTACGCCTGGGCCTCGCAGTATCAGCAGCGACCAGCCCCGCGCGATGGCGGGCTGTTCAAGCCGGAGTGGTTCGACCTCGTCACACATATTCCAGAAGGCTGCAGCTTCGTGCGCGCTTGGGATCTGGCGGCCACGGTGCCCACGGCGGGACGCAACCCGGACTGGACCGTGGGCCTGAAAATGGCGCGGTGCCGCCAGGGGGTCTTCTACATCCAGCATGTGGCGCGCATGCGGGGCACACCGATGGAGGTCCAGCGCCTGATCCTCGACATGGCAGAGGCAGATGGCAAAGCCTGTCGTGTTGAACTGCCGCAAGATCCCGGTCAGGCGGGCAAGGCTCAGGCCGCGGCCCTCACCCGCGCCCTCGCCGGCTACAGGGTCCGGACCACCCCGGTCACCGGCTCAAAGCTCACCCGCGCCGAACCCGCGGCCGTCCAGGCCCAGGCAGGCAACGTCAAACTGGTGGTCGGGGCCTGGAACACGCCCTTCCTCGACGAACTGTCCCGCTTCCCCTCAGGCGCTCACGACGACCAGGTCGATACATTCGCCGACGCCCTCAACGCCCTTGCGGGGGATTACAGAAGTAATCTCGCGAACTGGTGAGAAGTCCCAAGTGGGCCGAACTGGTTGAAGAACCCGTCGACGGCAAAGGGCACGACGGTGCCGCGGCGAACCACTCCGGTCCATGAGACTGGAGTGATCTGCTCCCGTCATGGGCGACTGACCAGAGGCGCGCACGTCAGCCCCACCGAGGCAAGCCAGGAAAGGCCCGAGGGAACAGGCACTGAAGTTCTACGATGACTGAAATTTCAGCTTCAGGCTCCGGACATCACTGTCCGTTTGCGCCTAAGCGCCACTCTCGGAAGCGGACATGGCGAAGGTCGGTTACGGGTGGGAACCGGACATCCGGCGAGAGGCGGGCGGTCACGACTGCCTCTCGGTTGAAATCTCCGGCCAAACTTTCACCGGCCTCCTATTGGAGGAGCACAGGCGGAGGATAGACCATCACATCCCGTCGCTAGTACCAGCGCGGCTCGAACATCGGGCGGAATGCGATCCAGGTCTCGTCGTCGGCGGAGCCGAAGTGAAAGGCGACAATTTCCTTGGCCGATCGACAACCGGCCAGTTTGCCCAAGTCGGTGATGTGGTCGACCTGGCGCTTTGTTTCGCATGAGGTCTTGGGTCGAAGCCGACGCCAAACCCTGACGTGACAGCGAACCGCGAACCGCTCCCAGCGGGAAAGGGGCCGCCGGGGGCGGAAAAGCTGGCGGGTGTATGTCAAGCTCATGGGGTCGAACTCGCTGAGACGCGTCGCGTGCCGTTGCCGCAACTCACTCATGGCGCGCTAGTCCCAGCCGCGCTGCCTCCTCGCGCTGCAGTTTCCCCATATCGTGCAGAAATCATCGTCAGGAACCCCTCAACGCGCGCGGCGGACGGCGACGCATTCGGCGACCCATTGTTAGGCCGCACGCATACAAACATCTGAGATCATTCAACTTCTTTTAGACTTCGTCAACCGGCGACGCGAACGCCACGCGAGCCGCACAAATCCGCGCCTCGGGGTCGCGATATTCACCGCGACCCCAGCGTTCGTTCTAGAAGAAACTGGCTTCGCTGAGATTGTTCAGGGTTCCGCCCGCGACGAAGATGGCTTCCGTCGCTGCAGTCCCAGCCCCATTGAGGTTGTCGAAGAAGACATAAGCCCCGGAGCCATTGGTCAGCGCTACCACGACGACCGAGGTCGTGGCCGAGTTGGCGAAGGCCTGGTTGGCATTCGCGAGCGCCACCGTGAAATCGGCCGCAGCGGTCTCGAGATAGCCTGCAGCACCGAGCGGCGACGTCAGGAAGCCGATGTCGAAGGTGTCGCCGACATTGAAGTCGGTCACGGTATCTAGGGTCGCCTGGGTTATGCCCGACTCGGCATTGGCGAATACAAACACATCGTTTCCAGCACCGCCCGAAAGGGTATCGATGCCGACGCCGCCGTTGAGGGAATCGTTACCGTCGCCGCCGATTAGGCTGTCATTGCCCGCCGCCCCGACAAGCGTGTCGTTGCCAAGATCACCGAACAGGACGTCGCTATCGTTGCCGCCGTTCAGGGCGTCGTTTCCCTGACCCCCAAGAACCGAGTCCGCGCCGTCCCCGCCGGTCAGAATGTCGTCGCCGATGTTGCCCTGGATGAGGTCGGCGCCCGCACCGCCGTCGATGGTGTCGTTTCCGAGGTCGCCGAACAGCAGATCGTTGTCATCGCCGCCATTGATGCCGTCATTGCCTTGACCTCCACGGATAGTGTCCATGCCGGTGCCGCCGGTCAGGACGTCGTCCCCGAGATTGCCCTGGATGACATCAGCGCCTGCGCTGCCGTCGATCGTGTCGTTGCCGAGATCGCCGAACAGTAAATCGTTGTCATCACCGCCATTGATGCCGTCATTGCCCTGACCACCGCGGATCGTGTCGGAGCCAGTCCCACCGATCAGAATGTCGTCACCGGCGTTTCCCTGCAGAGTGTCGGCGCCAGCACCGCCGTCGAGACGGTCGTTGCCGAGGTCGCCGAACAACAGATCATTGTCGTTGCCGCCGGTGATGGAGTCATTACCCTGACCCCCCAATATCGTATCGGCTCCGTCGCCACCGCTCAGCAGATCATCTCCGATATTGCCGTGCAGATAGTCCGCCCCTGCCGCGCCATCGAGCGTGTCATTTCCACTGTTTCCTATCAGATAGTCGCCGAAGACGCCGCCCGTGACCGCGTCGCTGCCCACGCCGCCGTAGACCAACACGGATGCGTCGGCGAACTGGAAGCTGTTTGGACCCGAGATGGCTGCGCGACTGAAGTTCAGAGATCGCCCGCCGTTCGTCACGGTGATCGTCTCGGGATTGCCTCCGCTCGGCGGATTCACTGTGAAGGTCGTCCCGAGAGCTGTCCCGCTCGACAACACGATAACATCGGCCCCCGAGCCGTCACCTGCATAGGCGGTCGCCTCGGCTTGCGTGGCCGTTCGGAAATTCAGGTTGGGCATATTTTAAACCGTCCAAAAAACTAGGTTGGGAGGCGCCAAGGCGCGGGCGACATCAGAGTTTTCAGGCCGATCTCCACGGTCCCGGACCCCTGAGCCGCTAACCCGTGATATTTAAAAGGGTTGCGCCGTGGTCAGAGACCATCAGGTTTCTTGAAGAGCGAGGGCGTCGCACTTTCCCAACGCGGATATCGCGCCAGACGGCTCTGTCAGCCCAAACAAGTTGCCCGCCAAAAGGTCGGCACCTGGCGTGGCCCTATGGCCCGCTCCACCAATCCGTTCCGTTACTTCGACAGTTCGCCTGAGGTCATCCGGACGGTGGTGATGATGTACGTGAAGTACCCGCTGTCGCTCCGGAACGTGGAGGACCTGCTGACCGGGCGCGGCATCGACATCTGCTACGAGACGGTCCGTCTGTGGTGGAACAGGTTTGGCCCGATGTTCGCCGCGGAGATCCGCCGGAAGCGCGTTCAGCGCATGCGGGCCTTCACGCACTGGCGGTGGCATCTCGACGAGGTCTACGTGAAGATCAACGGCGAAATGCACTACCTCTGGCGGGCCGTCGACCAGGAGGGCGAGGTGCTGGAATCCTTTGCCAGCAGGACCAGGGACAAGGCTGCCGCCCTCACCTTCATGAAGAAGCTGATGAAGCGCCATGGCCGGGCCAAGACGATCACGACCGACGGTCTGCGCTCCTACAGGGCCGCTAAGAAGGACCTCGGGAACACCTCGAAACAGGAGATCGGCCGCTGGGCCAACAACAGAGTCGAGAACTCACACCTGCCCTTCCGACGACGAGAACGAGCCATGCTGAGGTTCCGGCAGATGAAGACGCTGCAGAAGTTCAGCTCAGTGCACGCCGCCTTCCACAACCACTTCAATCAGGACCGCCACCTCATCAGCAGAGAGACATACAAGGCACAACGCTCAGCCGCCTTGGCTGAGTGGCAGACGCTCGCCGCGTAGGGCTCGCCTCCCCTGCCCGGACCCTCATCAGTGGAGACGAGTTAGCGTTGGACTGACAGCACCGCCACACTCTTAACGGGTAGCCCCCGCGTCCCTGATCTTAGGGAATATCCTTCGACTTTACCGCACCTTGCTCGACGCCGGAGACCGGAACCCGGTCTCCGTTCGAGGCCCCATGCCTGATGGTCGGGCTTTTTGCCGCCCGTGTCTCCGCAGCCCTCGCGGCGGGTCCCTTTCGGGTGTTGGGGCGCGTCCTGTTATCAGGGAAGTGCAGGGAAAGTCGGTCTGAACGCAGTTTGACCGGCACGACGATATGCCCGCAAATGCCCGCCACGCCTGGAGCGCGGGGACGGTGTTGGTCAGAATTCCCGCGGCCGGAACAGGGAATTTATCCGCACCGAACAGGGAAGCCTTTTCATCGGAACAGGGAAGTCGGGAACGAGGATCAGGGATCGGCGCGTGCGCCGATCAGGCGGCGTAGAGCCGGCGCTGATCTTCCCAATCGAGCGGCATCTCGGTGCGAACCAGAGCCTCGAGCGTGAGACCCATAGGCTGGCGGCCATCAAGGATCGCAGCTTTCAGATCCGGGGCGAGAAACGCCGTGCGGATCACCCTTCTGGCATAGGCCGGCGTGACATTCTCGGCCCGCGCGATCTCTTTCAACGAGGCCACTTCGCCGGAGAGCAGTTGACGCTTCCAGGCCTCGGCCCGGATCAGGGCGGCGCTGAGCGCCGGGTCGGTTTTCGTTGTTCGGATGGCGGATTGACCGTCTGGCCCGATGGCCACCTTGGCGCCGCCGCGCTTCACCATCCGGACCGGGATTGTCAGTATGGGCGCGGTTCCCTTGCGTTGAATGCGGTCGACCGCGATTCGGGACTGGGGGCCGAAGTCCCGGATGGCGAGGTCGAGCATGACCTCGTCGAACTGCAGGGTGATGGCGTCACTGGTCACCTCGACCCGATCGATCAGGTTTCGGATCGCCAGCCAGTCCGGAGCCGCGTCGATCGGGGCGCAGAGTTTGAGCTCATTCAGTCGCTGGACGATTAGCTCCTCGATCAGATTAGCGGAGATACGCGGCAGTGACCCAACCCCTTCGCGGCGGCCAATCTGCAGCGGGCTGGAGACGTAGTAGCGGTAGATCGGCTTGCCGGCCGCGGCGACCTTCAGCGGCGTCATCCGGTTGCCTGCGGAATCGAAGATCAGTCCCTTGAGCGGCGCACCCTTGTGAGGGCGACGAGCCTCGCCGGGCGCACGGGTCTTGAGGTCGTTCTCGGCGAGCAGCGCCTGGGCTGCATCGAACAGCTCGCGATCCACGATCGCCGGATGCTGCCCGGGGTAGCTCGCGCCCTTGTGGGTGATCTCGCCGATGTAGATGCGGTTGTGGAGGATATGAAACACCGCGCCCCGGTCCATCGTCAGGCCGCCCTTCTGCACTCCCGCCACGGTCGTCCAGGACTTTGACCGGATGTCCGCCGCCTCCAGTTCGAGCATCACCGCATGCACAGAGCCCCGCTCCAGGTAGCGCTCGAAGATCCAGCGGACGGTCCTGGCCTCCGCTTCGTTGATGGTCAGCGTCCGGCCAGCGGCTTCATAGCCAAGGGGCACCACCCCGCCCATCCACATGCCGAGCTTCTTGGAGGCCATGATCTTGTCGCGGATCCGCTCGCCCGTCACCTCGCGCTCGAACTGGGCGAACGACAGCAGCACGTTCAACGTCAGCCGGCCCATCGAGGTCGTGGTATTGAAGGCCTGGGTGACGCTGACGAAACTGGCCCCGGCCTTGTCGAGCACATCGACGATCCTGGAGAAGTCGGTCAGGGCCCGGGTCAGGCGATCGACCTTGTAGACGACCACCACATCGATCAGCCCTGCATCGACGTCGGCGAGCAGGCGCGTCAGTCCCGGCCGCTGCATGTTGCCGCCGCTGAAGCCGCCGTCGTCATAGACCTCGGGCAGCATCGTCCAGCCTTCGCCGGTCTGGGACAGGATGTAGGCCGCGCAGGCGTCTCGCTGGGCGTGAAGCGAGTTGTAGTCCTGCTCCAGACCCTCCTCGGTGCTCTTCCTCGTGTAGATCGCGCAGCGGAGCGTGCGGCCAGGCTGGCTCATGCCGCCGCCCCCTCACGCAGGCCAAAGAAGCGTGGGCCGTTCCAGCGAACGCCGGTAATCAGGCGCGCCACCTTCGACAGACTGGCATGCTTCTGCCCCTGCCAGATGAAACCATCGGTCCGGACCTCGATCTCATGGCGAACACCCTGCCATTCGCGGACCAGCATCGAACCCGACTGGAAGGACGAGGTGCGCAGCTTCGGCTTCCTGCCGGTGCGATGCTGGCTCGCCGCGCTGGACAGCCGCCTGTCCAGGACCACGGACTTGCCGCTGGCCTGGACCTGAAGCGCTTCAGCCAGAGCGCCGCGGAGGACAATGATCGAGCGCACCGGGGGCGGCTCGCCGAGCCGCTCCCGCCACACCGCGCGAAGCGCATCGACGTCCATGGCCGTTAGGCTGGCCAGGGTTACGCGCAGGTCGCTCATTACTGAGCCACCTCGGCCGGAGCGGCGGCTCCGGTGATGCGCCAGACGCGGTGGTCGCCGGTCTTCTCACTGGAGACCGCGTGACCCTTCTTCTTTAGCGCGCCCGCCATGGCTCCGCGGATCGAATGCGCCTGCCAGCCGGTCGCCTCGATCATCGTGGGCATATCCGCCCCATCTGCATGCTGCAGGATGGCGGTCAGTCGATCGACCTTGGTCTGAGCGCGCGGGGCTGCGGCGAGGGCTTCTGCCTTGGGTTTACGGGGCATGAGGATCGTTCCTTGGGTCAGCGAGCGCCGGGTTGCGCCCTACTGAGCCAAGCCCGGACTACCGGGCGGGGACGGGATCACTACCGCTTCCCGTGCAGCGGTAGTCCAGTGCTTCAATGCTTTAACTTGACGCCCAGCGCGCGCTTCCTATCTCCGTCGTGTCCATAATGTGTAAGCTTAAAACGACCGATTATTCGACGGTCACCCCTTGCGGGAAGCAAGTCTTCACAACCACGTTGTGGACATCGAGTTAATCGACGCTGTCGGCAGAACATTGGGCTTCGTCCCACAGGGCATTCGACAGGTTTTCATCAACATCGGCGTCAGCCGCACGCGTCAGCGCGATTGCGAACCTGCGTCTGCTTGTCTGGAGATCTGATCATGACGATCGACCCTGCCCAAACCATAGCCCAGAAAATCCCTCCGTCCGTCGCCCTGGCGGTGGAGGTCATTCCCATCGCCCAGCTCGTGCTCGGCAGCCGACAACTTCGCATCCGCAAGAAGAGCGTGATCGAAGCGATGGCCGCCAGCATACGGCAGTTCGGCTTGGTGATTCCTATCACCATCGACAACGACAACCGGATCATCTGCGGCAAGGGTCGGGTGGAAGCCGCCCGCCTCCTCGGCATGACCGAGGTTCCCTGCATCCGGATCACCCACCTGAGTGAAGCCGAGCGACGGGTGTTCGCAATCGCGGAGAACCAGCTGGGTCAGCTTGCAGGCTGGGACAACGAGACGCTGAAGATCGAGCTTGACGTGACCCCCTGAAACTCCTCCAGGAATAGCTAGAGTCCGCCCCTCGAAAGGACGGACAGAATGAAGCGATCGAGATTTACGGAAGAGCAGATCATCGGGATCCTGCGCGAGCAGG
>NZ_JAFCTT010000024.1:0-14554 GCF_049896165.1 Brevundimonas sp. TWP3-1-2b1
TGCTCGCGCAGGATCCCGATGATCTGCTCTTCCGTAAATCTCGATCGCTTCATTCTGTCCGTCCTTTCGAGGGGCGGACTCTAGCTATTCCTGGAGGAGTTTCAGGGGGTCACGTCAAGAGGAACGATGGGTTGGCGAACTCGGCGCCGAAGGCCGTAGTCACGTCCTCGCGGCCCTGAACAAGGGCGCCGTCGCCCACGATCAGGACCATATCCACGATTCTGTGCGGGCCCAGACGCGTGGCGTCGCGCGCAGCGATCAGTCGATTGGTGAGTTTGCGTTTTGCGCGGATCGCGGCGACAGATGCGGATATGCGGACAGCGTGACGGTCAAACACTTTCCAGCCAGGCCCCCCGTTGGACAACCGACCTCCGCGCGGCGACGGTCAGCGCAGCCCTCAGGAAAGATCCAGGTCCGACAAGCCAATCAGCCCCTCCGCACGCCCAGTTTCCGCCAGTTGATCGAAGCCAGCGGCAATATGGTAGAACGAGCTGGCGGGCGCCGGCTCGTCGAGGAAGCCGCCCTGAGGCAGGTGTTTGTCCCGCCACAGGCCGTCGGGCGTCAGATAGAGCCAGAGCGCGCGTAGCGCCGCAGCCGCATCGTCCAGCAGCCTCTGCCGTTCACCGTCGTTCGCGCTCTCGATCAGGATCAGCGACGCCTTCAGCCATTCGGTCTGAGGCCACAGCCTGGCCCGGCCACTCCGCACCGTGCCGTCATCGTTCATTGCGTCGATTACGATGGCCGGGCGCTCGGCCACGCCCTTCCGGCCATGGGCATAAAGACGTCGGGACGCCGCAAGCAGATCGGGGCGGTCCCGTGAGCGCGCGACCCTGGCCAGCAGCCATGCCCATTCGAACTGGTGGCCCGGTTCGAGCAGCCGTCCGTCATCACCCGCCGCCGGCGCCCAGTCGGGGCCGAAGAACTCACGCAGGAATCCGCCTTTGGGATCGATGAAATGCGTCATCGCCAGATCGACGAACCGGTCGGCCAGCACCGTCCAGCCCGTGTCCCTGCCGACCGTTTCCCAGCCTAGGCAGGCCTCCAGAAGATGCATGTGGGCGTTGGCCTGCCAGGGCTGGTCGCCCGCCTCGATCAGCCCGCCGCTCGGCGGACCCGCCGCCAGGACAGCGTCGCGAAGCTTCACCGCCCGCGCCTCGAGAGTCGGATCGTAGATCCCCGCCCGTTTCGCCGTCGCCAGGGCGAACAGCACGAAGGCCTGGTCATAAAGGTAAGCGGTCTCGTCCAGCGGCCGGCCATCGGCGGACAGAACTGCCCGGCACAGGCCGTCGGGGCGCAGATAGTCAGCGTACAGCTGCTCCAGTCCCCGCTCAACGACGCCGCGCCACGGCCCCTTCCAGCCGTTCATCCCGGCGCTGGCGTAAACGAAGATCTGGCGCGCCTGAACCCGCGCCCGGCGCGGCAACTTCGGCGCCCGGCCGTCAAGCGACAGCACTTCGGCGAACGCGCCGTCGTCCGACTGTCCCAAGGTCGCCCAGGTCGGCAGGGCGCTCAGCCGCATCCAGTCGGAGAAGCGGGCGGCGCCGGAGACCAGATCCTCGGGCGCCGGCTTGGCGAAGTCGAGATGGCGCGGCGAAGTCGCGCGAATACGCTCGACGACCTGCTTGACGCTTTGAGATTGCGCCAGATCGCAGACGAGGACGGCGTCTTCCTCGACGACGATCGCCAGATTTCTGACGCCCAGCGCCGCCACCAGAACCCCGTCGGGCGCCCGGACGAGACAGCCTTCGGAACCCTCGAAGATATGCTGACCGGTATCCCCCTCGCCGCTGGCGGCGATCGCATCCCAGGACCCCAGGTCGGACCACAGGAAATCGACCTCCAGCACCGAGGCGCGGGTGGTCTTCTCCATTACGGCGTAGTCGATGGAAATTTTGGGAGAGCCGCTGAACGCCGCTCCGAGCGTCTGGATATCGCCTGCGTCCTCGGTCTCGAGGGAAGATCGCACGGCTTCCAGAACGGCGGGCGCGTGGGTGGCCAGTTCGCCGATGAGCGATTGCGCCGAGACGATGAAGTTGCCGCTGTTCCAGAGGTAGCCGGCGTCGACGTAGGTCTGGGCCAGGTTGCGATCCGGCTTCTCGACAAAGGCCTGCACCTCCGTCAGGCCGCGACCTGATGGCTTGATGTAGCCATAGGCCTGAGACGGTCCCGACGGCGTCACGCCGAGGGTGACAATGCGACCTTGGGCCGCGCTTTCCGCAGCTTCGATGATTGCCGCCCGGAAAGCCCGATGATCGGGAATGTGATGGTCCGAGGCGACGAAGGCGAGGCTCGCCTCCGGATCTCTTCTGGCCGCCCAGACGGCGGCCGCTGCCATGGCGGCCGCAGAATCACGGGCTTCCGGCTCCAGCAGGATCTGGGCGTCGATCTCAAGCTCGGCAAGTTGCTCGATGATCCATACGCGATGGTCAAGGCCACCGACTACGATCAGGCGCCCGTCGTCGCCGGCCAACGACGCGACGCGAGCGGCCGTCTCCTGAAGCAGGGATCGATTACCCGCCAGACGGATGAACTGCTTCGGACGAGAGGGGCGCGATGCCGGCCATAACCGCGTGCCGGTTCCGCCACACATGATCACCGGATATAGCGCCATCTGGCGACCGCCTGAACTGCAACCATCTGGATGCTAACGAAAGTTAACAGCGCGCCTGGAAGTCGGCGGAGCCCAGGAACCTTAGTGGCTGCCCCGATGGGTCGCAACCGGTCGCTCGTCGGGCGGGATGATCGGCCAGAACCGGTCGAAACCAATGCTCTTGCTCACGCTGCCGCACCTGCCCATATCGGATCATGGCCGACGCCTCGCCGATCCCGGGGGGCATCAAGGCCGCAGTCGCTTGTCGAGGACTGAACCATGACGACCCGAACCGTGCTGTTCGACAGCCCCTTCCTTCTGGGCTTCGACCAGACCCGCGCCCTGATCGACCGCGCCGCCAAGGCCGCGGCCGAGAGCTATCCGCCCTACAATGTCGAACAGCGGGGCGACAACGCGGTGCGCATCTCGCTGGCTGTGGCCGGCTTTTCGCCCGACGACCTGGCGATCACCATGGAAGGCCGCCAGCTGACCATCGCCGGCAAGCGCGAAGGCGCCTCGCCGGACCAGGCCTTTCTGCATCGCGGCATCGCGGCGCGCGGCTTCGTCCGCAGCTTCGTCCTCGCCGACGGTCTGGAGGTCGAGGGCGCCCGGCTGGAGCACGGCCTGCTGCACGTCGATCTGCTCCGGCCCGAGAACGTCGAACCGGTCCGTCGAATCCCGATCAGCGTCGGCTGATCTCAACCGAATACGGTCGCCATGACGCGCCTGCGAACTCGCAGCGCATCCGGGCGTTGTCTAATTGAAAAGGAGGCGGTCTTTATGACGCCGATGATGAACAACAAGGATTTCGCCGGCCTGGGCGCGCCCGACCTCGTTTACGTGCGCGAGATCACCGCCGCTGACGTGATGGCGGACGCGATCTCCGACGCGCCCCTGGAAGACGCCAGCGGGCTGGTCATCGATCCCGATCAAACCCTCTATGCCGTGCACGGTGCGGACGGTGAGCGGCTGGCGGTGATGATGGATCGAGAGGCGGCCTTCGCCGCCGCCGTGGCGCACGAACTCGCGCCGGTTTCGGTGCACTAGGCGCCATCACCGTGCACGCCCGCGAAGGCCGGGGTGAACGGTTGGACGTCAGGCCGCCGTCGCCGGCACGTTGGCGTCGCGCACGAACAGGGCGTGAATCGCATCCTCGGTCCGGGCCTGGCGCAGTTGTTCGCGCAGCTCCGGTGAGCGCATCGCCCGTGAGACCGCCGCGAGGGCGCGCAGATGTTCAGCGCCGTCGCGCGGCGGCGCGAACAGGGCGAACATCAGATCGACCGGGCGATCGTCCACCGAGTCATACGCGACGGGGGTGTCCAGGCGCACGAACACCGCCTTGACGCGGTCCAGACCGGCGAGGCGCGCATGCGGGACCGCCACGCCGGAACCGAGACCGGTCGAGCCCAGCGCCTCGCGCTCCATCAATGCGTCGAAGACGCGAATCTCGTCCAGGCCCATGGCCTGGGCCGCAGCGGAGGCCAGCACATGCAAGGCCTGCCGCTTCGATGACGCGCCGCTTTTCAGGACGATTCCGTCCCGAACCAGCAGTTCCCCAATGTCCATGATCGTCCCGACTCATACTCGAGGTTGTGGGCAGGCCCGCTTGAGGGGGCGCGCGCCGTCTAGACGGTTCACGCGCCCCTGGGAAGTCTTATGCGCCAGAACCGTTTACAGAACCGTGTCCGTTGAGCGACGCGGTGCGTTCAGGATCGATCCACCCGACATTGCCGTCCGGGCGGCGATAGACGACTGACAGGCCGCCGTGCGCCGCGTTCTTGAACAACACGACCGGATAGCCGGTCATGTCGAGTTCCAGCACCGCGCGTCCGACCGTGATGGTGCGGATTTCCGAAATACTTTCGGCAATGACCATGCCCGTGGGCGGTGGTCCGTCGTCGTCGCCGGCCGTTTCGAACAGGGAATCCTCGACGTCATCGTCGGGATTGCGCAGCACGATGCTGCGGGCCACGGAGGCGGCGGCCATCTCGGTCTTCTCGGGCGACAGGCCCTTGGGTCCGATGTGGTGATCCTTGAGCCGGCGCTTGTAGCGTCGGACCCTCTTCTCCAGCTTTTCGAGACTGTCGGTGAAGGCCGCATGGGCGTCGCCGCCTAGTCCTGTGGTCACGAGCGATTGCCCGGACGCGAGGCGGACCCAACAGTCCACCTTGAAGCCGTAGCCGTCCTTGGACACCACGACCTCGGCGTCCTGGCCGCCGCGATCGAAGTATTTTCCGACTCCGTCTTCGAGTTCCTGGGAGATGCGCGAGCCTAACGCTTCGCCGACATCCACTTGCTTGCCGCTGACTTGGACTTGCATAGGGATAGAACGCGACCGACCGCGAAAAGTGTCAATCGGGAACACCGTTTTCACGGTCACGCTTTGTTGTTCGATCAGCCCGTCTTCAGCATGCGCCGGCGCTCGACGGACGACGGAATTCTGAGCGCTTCCCGGTACTTGGCCACCGTGCGGCGGGCGATGTCGATGCCGGCCTCCTTGAGGATCTCCACGATCCGGTCATCGGACAAAACGTCGCCATCGCGACCTTCGTGATCGATCATCGACTTGATCCGGTGACGCACGGCCTCGGCGGAGTGGCTGGCGCCCCCGTCGGTCGCCTGGATCGCGGCAGTGAAGAAGAATTTCAGCTCGAACACGCCGCGCGGGGTCGAGACGTATTTGTTCGAGGTGACCCGGCTGACCGTGGATTCATGCATGCCGATGGCGTCAGCCACGGTTCTCAAATTCAGGGGGCGCAGGAACTCCACGCCGAAGGCGAGGAAGGCATCCTGCTGGCGCACGATCTCGGACCCGACCTTCAGGATGGTCCTGGCCCGCTGGTCGAGAGACTTGACCAGCCAGTTGGCCTGGGCCGCGCAGTCGGCGACGAAGGTCTTCTCCGTCTCGGTCCGCGCACCGGCGGAAACCGAGGCGTGGTAGCGTTTGTCGACGAGCAGCCGCGGCAGGGTGTCGGAGTTCAGCTCTACCCGCCAGCCGCCAGCCGGGTCGGGCCGGACATGGACGTCGGGGATCACCGTCTGGGCGATCTCGCCGGCGAAGCCCGCGCCGGGCCGGGGCGTGAGGGCCTTCAGCTCGGAGATCATCTCCGACAGATCCTCGGCATCGACGCCGCAGACATTGCGCAAGGCCGACAGGTCGCGTTTGGCCAGCAGGTCCAGATTGTCGAGCAGGGCGCCCATGGCCGGATCGAACCGGTTCCGTTCGACCAGCTGCAGCTTCAGGCATTCCGGCACCGACCGCGCCATGACGCCCGTCGGCTCGAACCCGTGGCAGACCGCCAGCACCGCCTCGACCCGCTCAAGGCTGCAGCCCAGACGGTCGGCGATCTCGGCCAGTTCGCCCCGCAGATAGCCGCCCTCGTCGACGCCGTCGATCAGCGACAGGGCGATGGCGTGGTCCGTGGCCGAGAACCCGGCCGAGGACGCCTGCTCCTGCAGATGCTCCCACAGGGTTGGGTCGTGGCGTTCCGGGCGTTCGCCCCCGTCGCCGTCATTGAACGACCCGCCCTTGCCCGCTGCCGACCAGTCCGACAGCCCCGGCTGTTCGGCCGCCTCGTCGGACAGTCGGTCGGAGGTGCGTTCGCCCGGCGTCGCGTCGCCATAGACGTCGTCCTCGCGCGCATCGACGGTCGAGGACCGCTCCGACGCCTCGGCCTCTGAGAAGCTCAGCTCGGTGGAATCGGTCGGCGCCTCGCGCGCGGCCTCCGCGCCGGCCTCCGGCTCCTCACGCTGCAGCAGCGGGTTCTTTTCGAGCTCGGCCTCGACGTATTCGTCCAGCTCCTGGTTGGACAGTTGCAGCAGCTTGATCGCCTGCTGCAGCTGGGGCGTGATGACCAGCCCCTGCCCCTGCCGAACCTCGAGCCTCTGACCAATCACCCTGAACGCCCCCAGCGAGCCATTGTGGCCCGGAACTTGCTGGCAGGATGAACGCGACCGGTTAACGCGGGCTTTCGCACGTCGGGCGCATGCGCGGGAGACGGTCCACGGCCAGATCCAACCGGTGCCGTTACGCGTCAGCCGTAGAGATCGCCGAGATAGACGCGGCGCACCTCGGGGTCGTGGATGACCTCGTCGGCGGTGCCCTCGAAAAGCACGCTCCCGTTTGAGATGATCGAGGCGCGGTCGATGATGTCGAGCGTCTCGCGCACATTATGATCGGTGATCAGGACCCCGATCCCCTCGCCGGCCAGATAGCGGATGACCTGGCGGATGTCGGCGATGGCCAGGGGGTCGATACCGGCGAAGGGCTCGTCCAGCAGCATGAAGCTGGGCTTGCCGGCAAGGGACCGGGCAATCTCGACACGTCGGCGTTCGCCGCCCGACAGACCGGTCGCCGGCGCATGGCGCAGATGGTCGATGTGCAGCTCTTCCAGCAGGCGGGTGGTCTCGGTCTCGATGGCCTTGCCGGTCTCGTTCAGCTCGACCACGGCCATGACGTTCTGCTCGACCGTCATGCCGCGGAAGATCGAGGCCTCCTGCGCCAGATAGCCCAGACCCATGCGGGCGCGCTGGTACATCGGCTGGCCTGTGATGTTCTCGCCGTCGAGCCAGATGGAGCCGGAGTCCGCCGGGATCAGGCCGGTGATCATGTAGAAACAGGTGGTCTTGCCGGCGCCGTTGGGGCCCAGCAGGCCCGCCACCTCGCCGCGCTGCACCGTCAGGGAGACGTCGGAGACGACCTGACGCGCGCCGAAGGCCCGGGCGATGTTGCGCACCCGCAGACCCTTTTCAGGCGCGGCTTCGGGCGCGACGACCTTGCCGGCCTCGCGGTCTTCCAGATTGAGGGCGGAAAGTTCCTTGCGGGCCATCAGGAGCTAGTTGGCGCCTTCGGGATAGAAGACGCCGCGCACCCGGCCGCCGTTGGCCGCCGTCCCGCCCGCGACCCGCGCCTCGCCGGTGTCGACATTGTAGCTCAGGCTGGCGCCTGTCAGGACGTTCTGGCCCTGGGTGAGGATGACGTCGCCGGTCACCACAACGGTGGCGTTGGAGACGGTGTAGGTCGCCCGGTCGCCGCGGATCGTCTCGTTGGGGGTGACGTAATAGACCTCGCCGGTTGCCTCGATTCGCGTCAGTCCGCCCGAGGCGTCACGCACGCCCTGGATGGCGTTGGCTCGCAGACGGGTGTCGCCTTGCGTGATCTCGGCCCGACCGCGCAACGACACCGCTGTATTGGTCAGCTCGCCCGTGTCGGCGCCGTAGCCGATCGGCTGGTTGCTGACGTTGGAACGGGTTTGCGCCAGGGCTGCGCCGCCCAGGCCGAGGGCCAGGACGCTCGCGCCGGTCAGGATGAGGTGGCTGGTCTTCATGTCATTCACCGGAAGCGGGGTTGATGGTCCCCTGCACCTTGTTGTCGCCAGAGCCCCTGAACACGACCCGTTGGCCCTGTTCATAGATGGCATAGGACGTTGCCGAGATGGTTCCAAGAGGGCCGCGCCCCTGAACGCCCTTGTCGCCCGTCACCACGCCCGACGCCGTATCGACCACGGCCTCCGGCGTCGTCAGTGTAAAGCCCGATCCTCCGTCGGAAATCCGCACGTTCGGCCCGATCGTCACGCTGCGCGCCTGCTCGTTGTAGATCCCGGCGTCGGCGGTCATCTCGGTCACCTTGGTGCCGCCGAGGTTGAGCCTGAGCACCGGGCCATTCAGCCGGAACCGTCCCGTCGCCGGATCGCGCACCGCCCCCTGGGCGCCGATGATAAAGGACCGGCCCGCCGCGTCCTGGCCGTGGAACATGGGGTTGTCGAGGCGGATCTCCTTCGACTGGCTCGCCTCGCGCTCGACGCCCGACATGACGGTGCGGAACACGGTCCAGGTCAGGGCCCCGCCTGCCAGGACCACGATGAGTATGGGCAGAAGGCGGCGGTACAGATGCACCCGGCGGGAGCGCGAGCGCCAGCGACCGGCCTGCTGGGCCAGTCGAGCCTCGTCGGCCCGATTCCTGTCCTCGCCGGGGTCGAAGGTCATGTGTGCGCGAAGATATCCATCTCGTCCCAGCCCCTCAGGTCGAGGCGGGCGCGGACCGGCAGGAAGTCGAAACAGGCCTGGGCCAGTTCCATCCGGCCTTCGCGGACCAGCATCTCGTTCAGCCGGCGCATGATGACGTGCAGGTGCAGCACGTCGGAGGCGGCGTATTCCAGCTGGGCCTGCGACAGCTCGGGCGCGCCCCAGTCCGAAGACTGCTGCGCCTTGGACAGGTCGATGCCCGCCATCTCGCGCGCCACGTCCTTTAACCCGTGCCGGTCGGTATAGGTCCGGGCCAGTTTGGACGCGATCTTGGTGCAGTAGACCGGCCGCGTCTCGACCCCGAGGTGCAGTTCCACCATGCCGATGTCGAACCGGCCGAAGTGGAAGATCTTCAGCACGTCCGGATCGGCCATCAGCCGCTTCAGGTTCGGGCAGTCGTAGCCGGGACGGTTCATCCGCACGATATGGGCGTCGCCGTCCCCGGCCGAGAGCTGGACCACGCACAACGGGTCGCGGCGGAATCGCAGCCCCATGGTCTCAGAATCGACGGCGACCTCGGGACCCAGGTCCAGGCCGTCCGGGAGGTCGCCTTCATGCAGATAAACGGTCATGGACGCGGTCTAGCAGTCCCTCTCCCCTTGCGGGAGAGGGCTTGAGCGCCCGAGAGCCCCGCGATCGGACTTGCGCGAAAGGGTGAGGGGTTTTGCGGCTCGCCGGCCAGACAGGGTGTCACCCCTCACCCGACCGCGCCAGGACGACGGCTACGCCGCCGTGCGCGGCCTCCCTCTCCCGCAAGGGGAGAGGGCAGAAACAAAAACGGCGCCGCATCTTGCGATGCGACGCCGTTTGAAACTGGTGCCCAGGAGAGGACTCGAACCTCCACGACATTTCTATCACTGGCACCTGAAGCCAGCGCGTCTACCAATTCCGCCACCTGGGCCCCGGAGGCGCGCGTCGAAACGCGTTCCTGACCGGAAGGCGCGGACCCTTAAGGCAGTGCACGGAGCGGGTCAACACGGTTTTCGGCGGTTTCTCGCAGCTTGCGCGCCACCCCTGCGTTGCGGGGGCGCCGGGCATCGTCTATCCCCGCCCTGCAAGGCCCGCGCGGGCTTTCACGACGCCGCTCAAGGAACGCCCGATGTCCGAATCCACTCCCGGTCTGGTCACCGTCTTCGGCGGCTCCGGCTTCGTCGGAACCCAGGCCGTCCGAGCCCTGGCTCGTCTCGGCTGGCGCGTTCGCGTCGCCGTGCGCAAGCCCGCCCTGGCCCAGGACCTGCGCATCCTCGGCGATGTGGGTCAGATCCAGCCCGTCCGCTGCGACATCACCAACCCCGCTGACGTCGCCGCCGCCCTGAAGGGCGCGAACGCGGCCGTAAACCTGGTCGGCATCCTGTTCGAAACCCCGGGTCGCGGCTTTCAGAAAGCCCACGTCGAGGGCAGCCGCAATGTCGCCGGGGCCTGCGTCGCCGCCGGCGTCAGCCGTCTGGTCCAGATGTCGGCCATCGGCGCCGATACCCATGCCGAAGGCGAGTACGGCCGCTCCAAGGGCGAGGCCGAGGCCGCCGTCCGCGCCATCAAGCCCGAAGCCGTCATCCTGCGTCCCTCGATCGTGTTCGGGAACGGCGACGGCTTCCTGAACCGCTTCGCCTCCATGGCGACGATGTCTCCGGCCCTGCCCCTGATCGGCGGCGGCGTGACGAAATTCCAGCCGGTGTGGGTCGGAGACGTCGCCGAGGCCATCGCCCGCTCCGTCGTTCGGACCGACGCCGCCGGCCGCACCTTCGAACTGGGCGGCCCGGAGGTCTGGTCGTTCAAGCAGATCCTCGAATACATCCTGCGCGAGACCGGCCGCCGCCGCCTGCTGGCGCCCCTGCCTTTCTTCGCCGCCTCGGCCATCGGCTCGCTCGCCGAGATCACCGCCGTCCTGGGCATCGCGCCGGTCCTGACGCGCGACCAGGTGGTGATGCTGAAGACGGACAATGTCGTGGCCCCGGACGCCGAGGGTCTGTCGGCGCTCGATATCGAAGCGACCGGTCTGGAAGCCATCGCCCCGTCCTACCTGTGGCGCTACCGCCGCGGCGGCCAGTTCGCCGCCAGCCCGGGCGCGGTCCAGGCGGAAGCGGCCGTCTAGCAACCCTCTCCCGTTGGGAGAGGGCTTGAGGCTCGCAGAGCGTAGCGATGCGCCAGCCGAAAGGGTGAGGGGCGTGCGCTAGAGGTGAGGTCCGACCCTCACCCTTTCGCGCAAGACCGATCGCCTGATGGCTCTCGGGCGCTCAATCCCTCTCCCACCGGGAGAGGGAACCACTAAAGCAGCCGGATTTCCTTCAGTCGCTCGGTCAGGAAGTCCTCGGCCATGATCGACTTGCCGGCATAGCGATCCGGGTTCTCCGCCGTGATCGTCGACGGCAGGGTCTCGATCACATAGTCTGGATTGAAGTGCAGGAAAAAGGGCGTCGAATACCGCGCGAAGCTGGCCCGGTCCGGCGCGGGATTGACCACCCGGTGGCTGGTTGACGGCAGGACGTGGTTGGTCAGCCGCTGCAGCATGTCGCCGATATTGACCACAAGGGCGCCCGGCGGCGGCGCGACCTCCAGCCACTGACCGTCGGCGTCCTTCAGCTGCAAGCCTGCTTCTTCAGCGCCCAGCAGCAGGGTGATGACGTTGATGTCCTCGTGCGCGCCCGCACGCACGCCCGGCGCCCCGGCCGGAACCGGCGGATAGTGGAGCATTCGCAGGATGGAGTTCCCCAGCTCGACCTTGTCCTCGAAGAAGGCGTCGCCGAGCTCCATGTACCGGGCGATGGCCTTCAGGATCTTGCGACCCAGCTGATCCAGCGCCTCGAACATCCCGTAGAAATGCGGCTTGAAGCCCGGCACCTCGGTCGGCCACAGGTTGTCGCGCATGTACTGGCGATAGGGATGGCCCTCCGGCAGTTCGCGGCCCGTGTGCCAGAACTCCTTGAGATCCACGGCCGCCGCGCCCTTGGCGGCCTCGACCCCGAACGGCGTCAGGCCGCGCGCTCCGCCCGTACCCGGCTGGTGGTACAGGCGCTTCACCTCTTCCGGCAGGGCGAAGAAGGCCTTGGCGTCGTCGATGGCCGCTTGGATGACGTCCTCGTCCAGCCCGTGATCCGCGATCACAGCGAAGCCATAGCGTTTGAACGAGGCGCCCAGCTCATCGCTGAAGCCTTGGAAGTCGGCGTCGTAGCGCGACATCGAAACGGGCTTGATGCCTTTGGCGGCAACGGAAGTGGCGGCGAGGGTGGCGGTCACGGGCGGGCCTTTCAATTCGTGCGCGGCAGTCCATCCGAGGACGCCGGGGGAGACGTTCATACGCCCTGACATCACAAATTGGCAGATCGAGGTCGCAATACCGCATTCGCGCGGTTCGTTCATCTCGGGGTCAGGCAGGAACCTTCACCGTAAGCCCACGTTTCGGGTGGATACGAACCCGCACATTTTCAAAGGAACTCCCTATGCGCATGAACCTGATCGTCACGGGCCTCGGCGTTGCCGCCATGCTGGGCGCCGGCGCCTGCACCACCATGGATCCCTATTCCTCGACACCGAGCCGCAACAACACGGGCACGGGCGCGATCTACGGCGCCCTGGGCGGCGCGGTCCTCGGCTATCTGACCAACACCTCTGACGGCGAGCAGGGCCGTCGTAACGCCCTGATCGGCGCCGGTGTCGGCGCCCTGGGCGGCGCGGCCGTCGGCAACTACATGGACCGCCAGCAGCGCGCGATGGAGGCCGAACTGTCGGGAAGCGGCGTGGGCGTGGCGCGTCAGGGCGACAATCTGGTCCTGCGCATGCCGTCCGACGTCACCTTCGCGGTGAACCAGTCCAACATCGAGCCGCGCTTCGATTCCGTCCTGCGCGATGTCGCCGGCGTTCTGGCGGAATACGACCGCTCGCTGGTGGACGTCGTGGGCCACACCGATTCCTCGGGCGGAGACGCAATCAACCAGCCCCTGTCCGAGCGCCGCGCTCTCGCCGTCGCCGACGCCCTGATCAGCAGCGGCGTCCAGCGCGAGCGTCTGTTCGTCGCCGGCCAGTCCTCGCGCGTCCCGGTCGCGTCCAATGCAACGGCCGAGGGCCGCGCCCAGAACCGCCGCGTCGAGATCCTGATCCGCCCCTTCACGGGCTGATCGCGGCTTCTCTCACCGTGCGCCCCCGGCAAAGGCCGGGGGCCAGACGGCGAACTCCGCCGCCGCCGGGGAGCGTTCGGTTCACCCCGGCCGCCTGGCTGTCGATCCTGATCCCGGCCTTCGCCGGGATGCACGGGGTGTGGGGAGATTTATCGTTAACGCACACGGTTCAGTGACTTGCGTCCTGATTCCGGGTGTGGTCCTAGGACATGCTGACGACTCGGGGGAGCGGCATGGATCAGGACATCTGGAATCGCGACGACGGGCGTCTGGCGCAGGGCGCGAGGATGGTCGGCGCGGCCGTCGCGTCCGCCGTCCTCACCGCCACCGTCGTCATCGCCGTGGGCCAGTCGATGGTTGATCGTCACACCCCCGCCCAGCCCGCCTCCGACGTCGCCCTGATCCGAACCGGCGGCTGATCTCCGGCTTGCAGGAATCGGCGACGCGGCGTCTCCTGCGCCAGTGACCGCCCTCACCCGCATCCCTCTCTCCGCACCCGACATCGGTCCCGCCGAGCGTGAGCGCCTGCTCGAAACCTTTGACGCCGGTTGGGTCTCCTCAGCCGGACCGGTGGTGGAGGCCTTCGAACACGCCTTCGCCGAGGCGACCGGTTTCGCCCATGCAACGGCCGTCTCCTCCGGGACGGCCGCCCTGCATCTGGCCCTGACGATGCTGGACCTGAAGCCCGGCGACGCCGTCATCGCCCCGACCCTGACCTTCATCGGCGGGATCAGTCCGATCGTTCACGCGGGCGCCCGACCGATCTTCGTGGATAGCAGCCCCGCCGACTGGAACCTCGATCCCCGGCTGCTCGAACAGGCCTTCGATCGCGCCCGGACGGAAGGTTTGACCGTCCGCGCCATCGTTCCCGCCGACCTCTACGGCCAGTGCTGCGATATCGGCGCGATCCGTGCGGTCGCCGACGCCCACGGCGTCCCCGTGATCCTCGACTCGGCCGAGGCCGTCGGCGCCACCCTTAACGGCCGCCACGCGGGCCATGGCGCCTCGGCCGCCGCCTTCTCGTTCAACGGCAACAAGATCGTCACCACGGGCGGCGGCGGCATGCTGGCTTCCGAGGACGGCGCGCTGATCGCCCGCGCCCGTAATCTGGCCGCCGCGGCGCGCCTGCCCGCCGTCCACTACGAACATGCCGAGGTCGGCTTCAACTACCGGATGCTCAGCCTCGCCGCCGCCCTGGGCCTGGCCCAGATGGAGGCGCTGGAGGCCAGGGTCGCCCGGCGTCGCGCCATCTTCGATCGCTATGAGTCCAGGCTCGGCGGTCGCTATGGGGTCGCCTTCGCGCCCGAGGCTCCCGGCCGGCGCCACACCCGCTGGCTAACCGTCATGGTGATGGATCAGGAGTTCGTCACCAGCCCTGATCGCCTTCGCCTCGCCCTCGAGGCCGCCAACATCGAGGCCCGGCCGGTGTGGAAGCCCATGCACCTGCAGCCGGTGTTCCGCGACGCCCTGATGATCAATGAACGGGTGGCCGAAACCCTGTTCGCCAACGGCCTTTGCCTGCCCTCGGGCAGCACCCTGACCGACGCCGACATCGGCCGTGTCTGCGACGTCATCGAAGCGACCTTCGACGCCTGACGCCTGACGCCGTCAAGGTTCAACCGGGCCCGGCCTGACACTCCCAACAGCAAAAAACCGCCGCCTCGGAAGAGGCGACGGCTTGATGCCGCTCATCGGCAGAACTCCTGTCAGGATCCCGATCCTTGCGGGATCGGGATCCTTGTCCAGGCGTCCTAGAAGTTGATGCCGATGGTGGCGCGACGGTTCAGAGGCTCGCGAACGCCGTCGGCGGTCGCACGGGCCAGGCTGG
>NZ_JAFCTT010000025.1:0-12764 GCF_049896165.1 Brevundimonas sp. TWP3-1-2b1
GGTCTTCTCGAACATCTTCCTTCACAACGCCGCTCTTGCCGCGGGATGGAGCAGCCCGGTAGCTCGTCAGGCTCATAACCTGAAGGTCGCAGGTTCAAATCCTGCTCCCGCACCCAAGATCTCAAAGCCCCGCCGGTTCGCCGCGGGGCTTTTTGCTGTCCGAAGCCACGCTCCCAAGCCGCCGCAGCCCTAGCCGACCTCATCTCGTGCGCGGAAATCGCCCGGACGCAGGCCGTGACGGCGGAACTTGTCGTAGAGGGTCTTGCGGGGAACCCGCAGGGCGTCGGTCATGGCGACGACGTCGCCAGCGTGGCGATGCAACGCCTCCTCCAGCACCGCCTTCTCGAACCGTTCGAGCCGGTCGACCAGGCCGGCGCCCGCGTCTTCGGCCGAGCCGAGTGCGGCTGGTCTGTCGATATCCATTGCGACCCGGTCGGCGAAATGCGCCAGCTCCCGCACATTGCCCGGCCAATCATGCTCAATCAGGGTGCGCCGGACGGCGGTGCTCATCAGCGGAGGCGTCCGCTGGCGATCGCCGGAGGCCCGCGCCAGGAAATGCGCGAACAGCAGCGGCACGTCCTCGCGCCGCTCCCGCAGCGGCGGCACCCGCAGCTTCAGGACGTTGAGACGGTAGTACAGATCCTCGCGGAACTGACCGCGCTCGACCGCGCGCTTCAGGTCCGCCTTGGACGACGCGAGGATACGCAGGTCCAGCTGGCGCGGGCCTGACGCGCCCAGAGGCTGGATCTCCCGTTGTTCGACGACCCGCAGAAGGGTAACCTGGGCGGACATCGGCATGCTCTCGATTTCGTCGAGAAACAGCGTGCCGCGGTGGCTTTGTTCGATTAGGCCGACGCGGCGTTTGACTGCGCCCGGAAAGGCGCCCGGCTCATGGCCGAACATCTCGCTCTCGATCAGGCCAGCGGGCAGGGCCCCGCAGTTGATCGGCACGAAGGGATGGACGCGCCGCCGGCCGCTGTTGTGCAGGGCGCGGGCGACGACCTCCTTGCCCACGCCCGTCTCGCCCTCGATCAAGACATCCATTCCGGCGTCCGCGACCTGTTCGATGACTGTGCGCAGGCGGGCGATCGCCGGGCTTGACCCCAGCAAGGGCAGGTCCGGTGTCGCGCGCCCGACCTCCGCCGCCAGGGCGCGGTTGTCGAGGACCAGTCCGCGCTTCTCCAGCGCCCGGTTGAGGCTGTCGGACAGCCGGCCGAAGTCGAACGGCTTGGCCACGAAGTCGTAGGCGCCGTTGCGCAGGGCATCGACCGCGTCGGCGATGTCGCCGTGGCCTGTGATCATCACGACCGGCAATCCCTGGTCGAGCGCCTGAAGCCGCGCCAGCAGGCCGCGCCCATCCATCCCGGGCATGCGCAGGTCGGAGACCACGACACCCGGATAGTCGGCACCCAGCACCTTCAACGCGGCCTCGGCCGAGGCAAAGGCCTGCACCTCCAGATCCTCAAGCTGAAGCCGCTCCAGCAGGGCGCTGCGGAAGTCATCGTCATCGTCGATCAGGGTGACGCAGCGAGGGCGGGAGAAGTTCACGCGGCGGCCTTCAGGGCTATCACGAACCGGGCCCCGGACTTGCCCGGCCTCAGGCTGAGTTCGCCGCCGAAGCCGGCCACGATGTCGCGGCAGATGACGAGGCCGAGGCCCAGTCCTGCCGACTTGGTCGTGACGAAGGGGGTGAACAGCGCCGCCGCGACGACCGCATCGACGCCGGGCCCATTGTCGCTGATGACGATCTCGACGCGACGCCCCTTGCGGGCGACGTCGATGGTCAGTCTGGGTTCGGCCGTTCCGGCGTCAGTCATGGCCTCGAAGGCGTTCTGGGCCAGGTTGACGATGACCTGCTCCAGCCGGATCGGCTCGGCCTGAACCTGCAGATTGCCCGCGCCGGTGCGGACCAGCTCGACGCCGCCTTCGCGCAGCCGCCCGCCGATCAGCAGGAGTGCGCCGTCGATGGCGGCGGCGGGCGAGACGGAGGAGATCCCTTTCGTGCTCTTGCGTGAGAAGGCGCGCAGTTCGTCGGTGATGGCGCCGATGCGGCTGGTCAGTTCGGCCACGCGACCCAGGCTGCGACGCGCCGACTCCGGGTCGTCGCGATCAAGATAGGCGCTGGCCGTATCGGCATGGGTGCGGATGGCGGCGACGGGCTGGTTGATCTCGTGGGCCACACCGGCGGCGATCTGGCCGAGAGTGGCCAGTTTGTTGGCCTGGACCAGTTCCTCGCGGAGGGCTTCGCGGCTGGCCTCGGCGCGGCGGCGCTCGTCGATCTCGCGGTTCAGCTGGCCGTTGGCGGCACGGAGCTCAAGGGTGCGTTCATCGATCCGGCGCTCGAGCTCGGCGCGGGCGCGTTCCTCGGTCTCGGCGCGCGCCATGGCCTGTTGGCGGCGGCGCAGCAGAACGCCTGCGCCGCCGGCGAGCAGGGTGATCAGGAGCCCTGCGACGGCCCGGGCGCTCATGACGTTGGCGACAATGGCGCCGCCGATCGGATCCAGCAGATGCAGGGTCCAGCCGGGCGTATCCGTCCCGGTGTGGGCGAGAATCCACTCCGCCGACGGCCCGCCTGCGGCGGCGCGTACGATCCGATGCGTGCCCGTCGCCTCGCTGTCGAACGGCAGAGGCGCCAGCGCCTGACCGCTCAGGGTCTGGTCGGCCAGGATCTCCTCGCGCTCGGCGGCGGTCAGGTCGCGACTGCGGCGGAACCGCCATTCCGGCACGCTGGTGACCAGGACGACGCCGCGGGAATCCGTGACATAGGCAGGCTCGCCGGAGCCGCGCCAGTCCGCCTCCAGAGCGTCGAACTCGACCTTGACCACCACGATGCCGATCGGCGCAGCGGCGGTTCCGATCCGGCGGGCGAGATACAGGCCGGGGCGTCCGCTGACCGTGCCGAGGGCGAAGAACTCCGCCTCCCCGTTCTGCATTGCGCCTTTGAAATATGGCCGGAAGGCATAGTCGGAGCCGACGAAACTGGTGGGCTCGCGCCAGTTGCTGGCGGCGCGGGCGACGCCGTTCCTGTCGAGCACATAGATGGCGGCGGCGCGGGTCTGGGCGGCGAGGGCTTCCAGCTTGGCGCTGACGGCGTCGGCGGCCTGGCGCTCCGGGCCGGCGACGAGGCCGACGACCTCGGGGTCCTGCGACAGGACAACGGGGAGGGAGCGGTGCTTCTCCAGTTCGCTGCGCAGGACGGCGGCGTGGAGGACGGCGGCGGCGTCGGCCTGACGGGCGAGGTCGGCCTGGGCGTCGCGGCGGGCCAGTTCTCCGGCGGCCGTCATGGCCAGTCCGCAGGCGACCAGCCAGCACAGCAGCAGGACCAGCCACGGCCGGGAGGACCGGGTGGAAACGAGGCTGCCGAGTTGATCGAGCGGGGACGCCGTCATTTGGCGAGCATGCGGAATTCCGCACAGAAAGACCATATCGGTGGCTGGATTTCCGGCCAAAATTCAGATGAGGGCTAAAGAAATACAGATAAAACAGTGACTTGAATGCGAACAATTCGGGTTTGGTCCTCATCTGGATTGCGGCCAAACTGCGGTCTTGGGACACGGCGTCAGACCGTGCGGAAACAGCGCGACCACGGTCGCAAGGGAGGACGGATGCAGCTCACGAGCGATCCAGGTCACGCGTCCGGCGCGCCTCGCGCATGGTATCGCCACCTGTACGTCCAGGTTCTGGGCGCGATCCTGCTCGGCGGGCTGATCGGACATTTCTGGCCGGCGTTCGGCGAGAGCCTGAAGCCGCTGGGCGACGCCTTCATCAAGCTGGTGAAGATGGTCATCGCCCCTGTGATCTTCCTGACCATCGTCACCGGCATCGCCGGCATGCGGGATCTCGGCCGGGTCGGCCGGGTCGCGGCCAAGGCCTTCGCCTATTTCCTTGTCTTCTCGACCCTGGCCCTGATCGTCGGTCTGGTGGTCGGCAATGTGGTCCAGCCCGGCCGTGGCCTGAACATCGATCCCGCGACGCTCGACGCCGGGGCGGTGGCCCAGTATTCGACCGCCGCGCATGAGACCACGATCATCGGCTTCCTGCTCGGCGTCATTCCCGACACCTTCGCCAGCGCCTTCTCCACCGGCAATATCCTTCAGGTCCTGTTCGTCTCGGTCCTGTTCGGCATCGCGCTGGCGTCGGTCGGCGACCTCGGCAAGCCAGTCCTGACCTTCCTGGAATCGGTCAGCGCGGCCTTCTTCAAGCTGGTGGCCATCGTCATGAAGGCGGCGCCGATCGGGGCGTTCGGAGCCTTCGCCTTCACCATCGGCGCCTATGGCATCGAGACGATCGCCAACCTGATCGCCCTGGTCGCCACCTTCTACCTGACCGCCGCCATCTTCGTGATCGGGGTGCTGGGCGCGGTCGGCATCGCCAACGGCTTCTCAATCTTCAAGCTGATGCGATACCTCAAGGAAGAGCTTCTGCTGGTGCTCGGCACCTCGTCGTCCGAGGCGGCGCTGCCCAGTTTGCTGCAGAAGATGGAGCGAGCCGGCGCGTCCAAGTCCGTGGTCGGCCTCGTCGTGCCGACCGGCTATTCGTTCAATCTGGACGGCACCAACATCTATATGACCATGGCCGCCCTGTTCATCGCCCAGGCGCTGAACATCGACCTGACGCTGGAGCAGCAGATCCTGTTGTTGCTGGTCGCGATGCTGAGTTCCAAGGGGGCGGCGGGCATCACGGGCGCCGGCTTCATCACCCTGGCGGCGACGCTGGCCGTCGTGCCGACTGTGCCGATCGCCGGCATGGCACTGATCCTCGGCATCGACCGCTTCATGAGCGAGTGCCGGGCCCTGACCAACTTCATCGGCAACGCCGTGGCGACCCTCGTTGTGGCGCGCTGGGAGGGCGAGCTTGATCGCGACGCCCTGCGCGAGGCGCTGGATGGCTCGCCGCGTCCGCTCGCCGCCGAACCCGATCCGGCTGCCGGACCCGGCGACGATCTCGTGGTCGCTCGCGACTAGACCAAGGAACCAGGCGTCGAAACAGGCGCCGGAAAATCAGAGAGGGAGGCTAACATGAGGAACTTCAAACGCACCGCGCTTCTGGGTGCAACCGCCCTGCTGGCCTTGCTGGCGAGCCAGGCCCAGGCCCAGACACCCTATGTCGCCGCCGAACCGCAGGAAGACGACAGCAGCGTCGATGACATCGTCGTCGTCGGTTCGCGCGGCCGGCCCCGCACCGATGTCGAGCGTCCGGTGCCTGTCGATGTCGTCGGCGCGGAGGAACTGTTGTCGACGGGCCAGACGGACCTGGGCCAGCAACTTCAATTCACTTCGCCGTCCTTCAACTCGACCAAGTTCGGGATCAACGGCGCGACCAATTTCGCCGATCCGGCGTCGCTGCGCGGCCTCTCTCCCGACCAGGTCCTGCTGCTGATCAACGGGCATCGTCGCCACCAGTTCTCGGGCTTGAACCTGAACGTCGCGCCTGGCCTGGGCACGGTCGTATCAGATCTGAACAGTGTGCCCTCCGCCGCCGTCGAACGGATCGAGGTGCTGCGGGACGGTGCTGCAGCCCAGTACGGCTCCGACGCCATCGCCGGCATCGTCAATATCCAGCTGCGTCGCGGCTTTGGTGAAACGAACGTCAGCGGCACCCTGGGCATCAACGGCGAAGGCGATGGATTCACCCGCAAGATCGCCCTGAACCAGGGTCTGCCGCTGGGCAGCGACGGCGGCTTCTTCAACTATACGCTGGAGTATTTCTCCACCGATCCGACGAACCGTTCGGACCCTTATACGGGCGTTCTGTATCCGGCGACGCCGGCCACCTATGGCGTGACCGGTCCCACGCCCGCCTTCCCCTACACCACCGCCAACCCGCGCGTGGACCGTGGCGTCTATCCCACGACGCCGTTCGTCATCGGGACCTACGGGTCCAACGAGAACGAGACCCAACAGGCGTTCATCAACTCCGAACTCCCCCTGTCGGGTGGCGGGACCCTGTATGCCTTCGGCGGCTATTCACAAAAGGACGTGATCGCGGCGGGCTTCTTCCGCGCACCGGCGACGTTCGCCAACTCCAACCTGTCGATCTATCCGGACGGATACATCCCGGTCCTGCCCGGCCAGGCCATCGACTATTCGGGGGTCGGCGGCATCAAGCGAGGAATGGGCGGCTGGGACCTGGATCTGTCCTACAGCTTTGGCCACAACCATCTGGACCAGTGGGCCAACAATACGACCAACGCCTCTCTGGGGGCCGCCAGCCCGCGTGACTTCTACGTCGGGCGTACGGCCTTCGAGCAACAGATCGTCGACTTCACCGCTTCGCGCGACTTCGGGCCTGTCGGCTTCCTGCAGAACCTGAACGTCGCTGTCGGGGCCCAGTGGCGCGAGGACCGGTTTGAGGTGTCACGCGGCTCACCGGAATCCTATGCGGTCGGTCCGCTGGCGATCACGGGCAAGAGCCCCGGATCGAACGGTCGTCCCGGCTATGCGCCCGCCGACGAGATCGACATCACCCGCACCAACGTCGGCGCCTTCATCGACATCGAGGCCGACGTCAGCGATGCCCTGCTGATCGCCACGGCCCTGCGCTACGAGGAATACAGCGACTTCGGGGGCAGTCTCGCCGGCAAGCTGGCGGCCCGTTACAAGTTCAATGACGAACTGGCCGTGCGCGGCTCCTACAACCGGGGCTTCCGGGCACCGTCGCTGGCCCAGATCGGCAACCGGGTCACGACCTCGACCGTCCAGAACAATCTGATTTTGCAGACGCAGCAGATTTCCAGCGACAATCCCCGGCTGGCGACGCTGGGCATCGAAGATCCGATCGCCGAGACGTCCGACAGCTTCAGCATCGGCCTGACCGGGGACTACCCCGACGTTCTGGGAGGTCAGGTGTCCTTCACGCTCGATGCCTTCGCCATCGACATCGAGAACCGCATCGCCATCAACGACGGTCTTTTGACCGCCAGCTTCCCGGCCGTGGCGGCCCTGTTCCCCGGCGTGCGCGAGATTCGCTTCTTCACCAACCAGATCGACACCGAGACACGAGGCATCGACGCGGTCGTCACCTATCGCACCTCGATCGGATCGGACGATCTGCGGGTCACCCTGTCGGGCACCAATGCGAGCACCGAAGTGGTCTCGCAGCGCGCCACCCCGCCGCAGATTCTGGTCGGCGCATCGGCTGCGAACCAGAGCCGCCTGCTGCTGGGAGAGACGGCCATCGAACTGATCGAGGTGGCCCAGCCGCGCGTGAAGATCCTGTTGTCCGGCAACTACACCCACGGGCCCTGGACCTTTGGCGCCAATGCGACCCATTTCGGTACGGTTGAGGCCAACAGCAATGGCCTGAACGCCGCAGACGGCAATGTGGCCTGCAACGCCGTGAACCGCTGCGTCCAGACGTTTGAGGCCAGACAACTGGTCGACCTCAACGTGACCTATGCTTTCGACAACGGCGTCACGCTGACGGCAGGCGCGAACAACGTCTTCGACGTCTATCCCGACAAGTGGAACAGTCTGGCGGGCGGCAATGTCGGTCAGGCAGCGAACTATTCCGATGGCCAGACGCCCTACACCCGCAACGCCGGGCAGTTCGGTTTCAACGGAGCCTACTACTACGTCACAGCCCGTGCATCATTCTGAGCGAAGGCGCCAGGACAAGGCGGTGGCGACGCTGGTGGCCGCACGGCGGGAGGGCGAACTCGACCGTGACGCCCTGCGGGAAGCCCCGAATGGCTCACCCCGGGCGCCAGACCTGAAGACGATGCGGTGCTCGCCGCCGACTGACCTTGCCGTGCCTGAAAACAAAAAAGACTTTGGGAGAATGACATGAATTCGACGAAGACCGCGATGCTCGCGACCACCGCCGCAGCCGCCCTGCTGACCTTCGCCCCTGGCGTCTGGGCGCAGACGACGCAGCAAAACCCCGCGCCAGTGCCCTCGACGACCCAGCTGTCGCAGGCGGCACAGTCGATCGCCGATCAGGCCAGCCAGAACGGCGAGGACGCCTCGTCGGTCGACGACATCGTCGTCGTCGGCTCCCAGATCCGTGGCGCGGACGTCACCGCCGCCCTGCCGGTCACGGTGCTGAGCGAGGAACAGATCCTGGCCACCGGCGCGGTCAACGGCGACGACCTGCTGCGGTCCATCCCCCAGATGGGCGACGTGCTGTTCTCGGCGGCCAACAACCCGCAGACCTCGAACGCGGCGCGCGGCGACGTGAACTCGGTCAACCTGCGCTCGCTGGGCGTCGGCAACACCCTCGTGCTGCTGAACGGCCGCCGTATCGTGCAGCACCCGACCAGCCAGGGCACGTCGGACACCGGCACGGTCCCCGTCCTCTCCTACAACTCCAACGCCATTCCGGTGACGGGCCTCGAGCGTCTGGAGATCTTGCTGGACGGCGCGGCCGCCATCTACGGCGCGGACGCCGTGGCCGGGGTGGTCAACACCGTGCTCCAGGACGACTTCGACGGCCTGAAAATGAACGCCCAGTACGGCGGTGCCGAGAGCACCCACCTGAAGGAGTTCAATCTCGGCGTCTTTGCCGGCAAGGACTTCGATCGCGGCAATATCTCGGTCTACATCGACTACACGGACCGTGCGGCCCTCCGCGCCGAGGACCAGGAGTACACGGCGACCGACAACCTGCGCTTTCTGTTCGCGGGGAATGAGGCCTTCGCCTCCAGCCTGACGCCGGACGCCCGCAACACGCGCGGCGCTTGGGGCAACTTCGCGGTCGTCGGGGCGACCACGGCGATCCGTCGCGGCACGACGTCCCTGACCACAGCCGCCGGCGCCTTCCACATCCAGCCGACGACCCTGACGGGCTGTCTGGTTCCCAATGCCAATGACGCCAACATCTGCCTGGGCTCCGGCGCTCTGAACTTCAACGGCGTCCAGCGCGACCTGCGCTTCGACACCGCGCCCGGCACCACCATCCTGCCCGACACCCAGCGTCTCAACGTCTTCCTGCAGGGCCACTACGACATCAACGACAGCGTCACCGCCTTCGGCGAGCTGGGCTACTATACGGCCGACACCCAGCGGATTCAGCCGCCGGTGATCAATCTGAACACCCTCACCATCCCGACGACCAACTACTGGAACCCGTTCGGCCCGGTGACCTTCGCCAATGGCCAGGTGAACCCGAACCGCATTTCGGGCCTGACCAATGTCCCGGTCACCGGCCTGGCCATTACCCTGAACCAGTACCGCTTCGTCGACGCCGGCTATCAGAAGGTCAACGTCACCAACTATCAGGCCCGCGCCCTCGGCGGCCTGCGCGGCGAATGGCGCGGATGGGACTGGGAAACCGCCCTAGTCTATTCGGAAGCGGAGGCGACGGATGAATCCCTCGCCGTGAACACCCAGGCGCTGCAGGCCTCGCTCGCTCTGTCGACGCCCGACGCCTACAATCCGTTCAGCGGCGGCTGCATCGCCCAGACCAGCTATGGCGACTGCTCGCCCAGCTCCCAGGCCGCGATCGACGCCATCAGCTTCACCCTGAAGCGCGAGAGCCGCACGACCCTGGCCCTCTATGACTTCAAGGTCTCGCGTCCCGACCTGTTCAGCCTGCCGGCCGGCGATGTCGGTCTGGCCTTCGGCTTCGAGGCGCGCAAGGAGACCCAGAACGACGACCGCGATTCCAACCTGGACGGCTCCAACCCGTTCCGCGACACGGTCACCGGCGCGGTCCAGCTGTCGAACGTCATCGCCGTCAGCCAGAACCCCGACACCCACGGCGAGCGTTCCGTGACCTCGGCCTATGTCGAACTCGCGATCCCGGTCGTGTCGCCGGAAATGAACATCCCGCTGGTCCATAATCTGGAGTTCCAGGTCGCCGGCCGGGCCGAGCACTATTCGGACTTCGGCGACGTCGCCAAGCCAAAGGTCGCGGCCGCCTGGGACATCGTCGATGGCCTGCGGATCCGGGGTTCCTACTCGGAAGGTTTCCGCGCGCCGAACCTGGAACAGGTCAACACCGCCACCTACGGCCGCCTGTCGACCAACCCCGACTACATCCGCTGCGAGGCGGATCTTCGAGCCGGACGGATCGCCACCTTCGGCGCCTGCTCGCGCTCGATCGGCGCGTCGCTGCTGGTCTCCGGCAACCCGGACCTCGAGCCGGAAGAGAGCAAGAACCAGTCCTACGGCGTCGTCTTCCAGCCCCAGTTCATTCCGGCGGAGTGGGGTGACTTCACCTTCACGGTCGACCGCTGGCGCATCCAGCAGGAGAAGATCGTCGGCCTGTTCGGCGGCCCGAACGCGGTGGTCCTCGACTACGCCGAGCGGGTCCAGGGTCGTTCGAACCCTCTGGTGACACGCGCCGCGGTCAACGCCGACGACATCGCCCTGTTCGCCGGTACGGGCCTGACGCCGGCGGGTGTGATCACCTCGATCAGCGACCGGTTCGTCAACCTGCTGCCGCAGGACGTCGAGGGCATGGACATCGGGTTCAACTGGCGTCTGCGGGACACCCCGCTCGGCAGCTTCCGGGTCAATATCGACGCCGCCAAGCTGATCAAGTTCGGTCGTGAAGCGGGTCCGGCCGTGGACGCCCTGTATGCCGCACGCGCCGCCGGGACCATCAACGCCGCCACGCCGCTGCCGGACTCCCGCAATCTGCTGGCCCAGAACGGCCGCCCGGAATGGAAGCTGTCGGGTTCGCTCACCTGGAGCCAGGGGCCGTGGCAGGTCGGCGCCTTTACCCAGTATATCTCGGCGGTGGACGATACGAGCCTGCTGGACGCCTCGGGCAATGCCTGGGAGGTCGCAAGCCAGATGACCGGCAACCTCTACGGCCAGTACGAGTGGGAGGAAAACAACGGCTTCGCCTCCAACAGCCGCATCCGCTTCGGCGCACGCAACATCACCAACGAGCGTCCGCCGCTGTCGTCCTCGGGCTACCTCGGCTCGCTGTATCGCCCCTACGGTCGCTACTGGTACGTGTCGATGGCCAAGGAGTTCTAGGCGGTTGCGACGGATGGGGACGATGCGTTCTGTATTATCGACCCCCCTCCTTTTGACAGGAGCCGTCGTGGCCCTGAGCTGGATCGGGGCGGGCGTTCTGCCCGCCTCGGCCCAGGCCATCGCACCGGAGCCGGCCGAGTGCCCGGCCAGCCTGCCGGAGGGGACGACCTGTTCCTCGGGTCGGTCGTCGGACGGAGCCTGGTTCTGGATCGCCCGGCCGCACGACTGGAACGGAACCCTGATCGTCCACGCGCACGGTGGCCCGCGCACGGCCGAGCCCAGGCGCAACGACCCGGTCGAGGATCTCGAACGCTTCTCCGTCATGGTCAGCGAGGGCTACGCCTGGGCCGGCTCGACCTATCGCCGGGGCGGCTATGGCGTGCGCATGGCGGCCCGCGATACCGACGATCTGCGCCGGATCGTCTGGGACGCCTTCGGCAAGCCGAAGCGCACCCTGCTTCACGGCCAGTCCTGGGGCGGCAATGTCGCGGCCAAGGCGGCGGAGCTCTATGCTGTCTCGGCCGACGGGGAGCGCAACTATGACGGCGTCATCCTGACCAGCGGCCTGCTGGCCGGCGGCACGCGCGGCTACACGTTCCGGGCCGACCTGCGCGCCGTCTATCAGTTCTACTGCCGCAACCACCCGCGCCCGACCGAGACCCGGTACCCGCTCTGGCAGGGTCTGCCCGAGGGCGCCGCCATGCCCCGCGCCGACATCGCCGCGCGGGTCGAGGACTGCACCGGCCTCAGCCTCGCCCCCGAGGCCCGCACCCGCGCCCAGGCCGACGCGCTGAGGAACATCCTGTCGGTGGTGGGCGTAACGGCGGACAGTCTGGTCTCCCACCTCGCCTGGGGCACCAACCTGTTCCAGGACATGGTCTGGGAACGCCTGGACGGCGGCAATCCGTTTTCCAACGCAGGAACGACCTATCAGGGCTCGGACGACGACGTGGCCCTGAACCAGGGCGTCGAGCGGTTCGAGGCCGATCCGGCGGCCGTCGCGGCCCTGGCCTATGACGCCGACCTGACCGGCGCCATCCTGCTGCCGACCCTGACGCTGCACGCCCGCTACGACCCGACGGTCTTCGTGGAGCACGAGGCGATCTATGCGCAGACGGTCGGCGGGGCCGGCCGCTCGAACCTGCTGACCCAGGTCTTCACCACCGAGGCCCTGCACAGCCAGCTCAGTCTCCCCCAGTATGCCGGCCTGCTGATCGCCATGACCCACTGGCTGGACACGGGCGAGAAGCCGGACGCGCAGGATGTCGTGGAAGCGTGTCGGTCACGGGCGGAGACCTACGGCCAACCCTGCCTGATCGACCCGGATTTCGTGCCGACGCTGCCAGCCAACTAGGTAACGGGCCCCCAAAATCCGTGCATTCCCGCGAAGGCGGGGGCCCGGTTCTTTGGGCGATGATCGGGACCGAGCGCGCTCTGAAGCCAATCCTGCCCACCGAGCTGTCGCTAAAACCTGGGTCCCCGCCTTCGCGGGGATGCACGGGAATTTTGCGAGCGCAACGTCAAAGTGTGAATTTATTCCTTCTTGGCCCTTGCGGCAACCGCCCCGCGCCATCACGTCCCCGATCAGGTCTTTGACATCGCAATCCCGCTGCCGCGCGTCCAGCCGTCACAGCGAACACATCCGCCCCACGCGACTCTGTCGACTCTATCGGCTCCCTTTTTGGAGTCTCACTCACCCCGGTTCTTCACCAGGTCATCGACCACTGACGGATCGGCCAGCGTCGACGTATCCCCCAATGACCCCAGATCGTTCTCGGCGATCTTTCTGAGGATCCGCCGCATGATCTTGCCGGATCGGGTCTTGGGCAGGCCGGG
>NZ_JAFCTT010000026.1:0-12655 GCF_049896165.1 Brevundimonas sp. TWP3-1-2b1
CCTGCTCCCGCAGGATCCCGATGATCTGCTCTTCCGTGAACCGTGATCGCTTCATTCTGTCCGTCCTTTCGAGGGGCGGACTCTAGCTATTCCTGGAGGAGTTTCAGGGGGTCACGTCATCCGCAAGCCACCCCGAGCAGAACTGCACGATGTCTGCTTGCGGCACCCGCCATCGACGCAAGGTCCGCTATCGGGCATCAGGCTAATGGCCGAGCCCGACCCAAAGCGAACCTCGTGCATCAGAGGGGCCGGCTCAGAATAACCCCCTTCTCCTCTGCAGTCGGGGCTCATAGGAGGGCGATCGAGATGGATCTCGCTTGGCAAACGGGACGGTACAGAGCGCCAGAAGGGTCAGGATGGCGATCATGGCCCACGCTTCGTTGATGGCGTGAACCAGCGCCAATTTCTCCACGAGAGGGGTCAGCGCCATGGTGGTGGCCGCGTCGACCGGCTGTCCGATCCGGCTGACAAAAACGGAGGCCGGAATACCGAGGGCCTGGGCCGTCTCTACGTCGCCGGCCTGGAGGCGCGCCACGATCTCGCGGCCGAGGACAGGTGCCCGGCCATAGATGACGGTGTCGATCAAGGCCAGGCCGATGGCCCCACCCAGATTGCGCATCAGATTGAACAGACCACTCGCGTCGGGCAGCTGCGACGCCGGCAGATGGCCGAGGGCGAGACGCGTCGGCGGCAGCAGACACAGCATGATCGCCACGCCGCGAAGGATCTGGGGCCACAGCATCTCATCAAAGTCGGTCGAGGGGGTCTGAAAGGCGCTGAGGCCCAGCCCGATTGCGAACAGGGCGAAACCCAAGGCGGTCATCCACCGGGCGTCCATCCGGCGTTCCATGACCACCGCGACCGGCGCAGTCGCGAGCTGGGCGAGGCCCGTGACCAGCATGATCGAACCGATCGCCAGCGGGCCGTGCCCGCGCACGAAGGCCAGAAACACCGGCATCAGATAGACCGATCCGAACAGACCTATACCCAGGACAAAGCTCAGGACGCAGCCGATGGCGAAACCGCGGTTCGACAGCGTCCTCAGCTCGACCACCGGATTGACCGCTCCAAGCGTCCGCCGAACGAAGGCGAGGCCAGAGGCGATCGTCAGAGCGGCCAGTCCGATCACGAGCGGCGAGGCCCATCCGCGCTGCGGCGCCTCCTTAAGCGCGATCTCCAGCGCCGCCAGCGCCAGGGCCATGAGGATCAGCGACACAAGATCCAGCCGGCGCACCTCGCCCGGGTTCGAACGGTCGTGGGGCAGGAGCCATACCGCCAGAACGGCGCAGACGACCCCGGGTCCCAGATTGATCAGGAACAACCAGTGCCAGGAGTAGGTCTCTGTGATCCAGCCGCCGACGATCGGACCTACCGTGGGCGCCAGCACCGCCATCACGCCCGCGATCGTCGTCGCAATGCCCTGGCGGGTCTCGGGGAACAGCAGAAAGACGGCCGCGAAGACCCCGGGGATCAGGGTTCCGCCGGAAAACCCCTGCACCACCCGCCAGAAGATCAGTGTGTTGAAATCCTGGCTGAGCGCGCAGCCCAGAGAGGCCAGGCTGAAGACACAGATCGCGGTCACGAAAAGCCAGCGCATGGTCAAGGCGCGGGTGAGGAAGCCGGTCAGGGGAATCGCGATGACCTCGGCGATCAGATAGGCCGTCTGGACCCAGCTCATCTGGTCCGGGGCGACGCCGATCGCAGCCTGGATCGTCGGCAGGGACGTCGCCACGACCTGGATGTCCAGAATGGCCATGAACATGCCCACGCACATGACGACGAAACCCGTCCAGAGGCGGATGACGTTTTGGGCGGGTGCGGGTGTGAGGCTGGCCGACATCGAAGCTTCCGGACAATCGAACGGGACGGCGTAGGGAACGCAGCCCCCCCTGCGCGATAAGGTCACGCTCGACCTCTGATGGGAACTGCGACACACCGGTATCGGTTATAAAGATCACCGCCCGGCGTCGACTTCCAGCCGGAGGCCGGTCCAGCGGTTGGAGTTGCCGATGACCGCACCCGTCGCCCTGCTGTCCATCGGGACGGCCGACGCTCCTTACAACATGCCCCAGACCCAGGTCGCCGCAGTGGCGCGGCAACTGTTCCAGGACCGGTTTCCGCAGTTCGACCGGATGGCAAAGGTGTTCGACACTGCGGGCATTCGCCATCGGCAGTCCGTCATGCCGATCGACTGGTACATGACCCCGCGCACCTGGCCCGAGCGGACCGACGCCTATGTGGCCGGGGCGGTCGATCTGTTCAGCCGTGCAGCAGAGAGTGCCCTGGAGAACGCCGGGCTGACCGGTCCCGAGGTCGACATCATCGTCACCGTCTCGTCCACGGGCATTGCCACCCCCAGCCTCGAGGCCCGCGCCATGGCGCGTCTGGGATTCCGCCCGGACGCCGAGCGAATTCCGCTCTTCGGCCTTGGCTGCGCCGGGGGTGCGACCGGGCTGGCGATCGCCAGCCGGATGGCCCGGGCCAGCCCGGGGGCCGTCGTCCTGCTGGTCGCGGTCGAGGTCTGCACCCTGTCGTTCCGGATGGAAGACCTGACCAAAGCCGACATCGTCGCCACCGCCCTGTTCGGCGATGGCGCAGCGGCCTGCGTCCTGCGCTGCGGCGAGGGCGGCTTCGCCCATGTCGAGGCCACGGCGGAACACACCTGGCCCGATACGCTCGACATCATGGGCTGGCGGGTCGAACCCGATGGTCTCGGCGTCATCTTCGCCCGCGCCATCCCCCCCTTCGCCCGCGAGCATCTCCGGCCCGCCATGGATTTGATGCTGGCCCGCCACGGACACCGGGTCGAGGCCGTCGACCGGTTCATCTGCCATCCCGGGGGCATGAAGGTGATCGACGCCATGGAGGCCGCGCTTTCCATGGATCAGGGCGCGCTGGACCATGAGCGGACCGTCCTGGCCGACCATGGCAACATGTCCGCGCCCACCGTGCTGCATGTTCTGGATCGCGCCCGGGACGCCGGCCTGCCGCCGCGGTCGGTCGTGACCGCCCTCGGCCCCGGCTTTACCGCCAGCACAGTGACGCTGAGCCGCGCGGCGTGATCACCTCGATCGTCATTCTCGCGCTCGTGACGGCCCAGCGGCTGGGAGAACTTGTGCTCGCGCGCAGCAACACCGCGCGACTGATGGCACAGGGCGGGGTGGAAACCGGAGCCGCCCACTATCCCCTCATCGTGGCGCTCCATGCGGCCTGGCTGGCAGGCCTTTTCCTGCTGGCCTGGGATCGGCCGGTGAACTGGTACTGGATGGGGCTTTTCGTCGTTCTCCAACTCGGCCGCGTCTGGGTCATCGCCTCACTGGGCGCGCGCTGGACGACACGGATCATCACTGTACCCGGCGAAACCCTGGTCCGCCGCGGCCCCTACCGGTTCGTGACCCATCCCAACTATGTCGTCGTTGCCGCTGAGATCGCCGTATTGCCATTGGCATTTGGTCTGTCCGCCTTCGCGGCGGCCTTTACGGTCCTCAATGCGGCAGTTCTCGCGATCAGGATCCGAGCGGAGGCTGGAGCCTTGCGGGGACGCGCCGGGGTCTCGTGAGACTGACGCAAACACAGCTCCCGTCCTGGCGAGAGGACGTCCGTTTTGCGCCCCCCTGTCTTTGTTTTGGTGCAGGCGAGCCTTCGGCAATGTGACGCATGGTGTCCGCTTTCCACCCGAAAGAGACCTTCGGAAGGTCCGCTTTCAGCCGGTGCGGTTGGTCTTTGGAGCGATGTTGAAAAGCGGACAATCCGCACCGGCGCTGCGAGTCAGACTCGGTCATTCCCGCCCTGCCCGCTTTGCGCCTAAGCCCCATTCCGCGAAATGGCGCCGCGAGTTCGAATGCGACGCGGCCCAACCTGCCCGCGCGCATGGGCCAGGAGAAGGCGTTCGGGAATGGGCGCGCAAACGGGCCCCAGGATGATCAGGCGGTCGGCGTTGTACTCTGGGGATGGCACCATGATGGTTCGCTAATCCAACGCCAACGAATAGCTGGTGCTTCGACCGCCTGCTCCACCCCTGACCAACACGCCCCGCGCAACGAGATCGCTGATGTCGCGAAGCGCGGTGTCGGACGAGGTCTTAGCGATCACCGACCATTTGGCGTTGGTGAGTTTCCCGTCGAAACCGTCGAGCAGCAGGTTGAGCATTTTGCGCTGTCGCTCGTTGAATGCCGCCTGCTGATGGCGTTCCCAGAAGCGCGCTTTGGCCAGCACGTTCGCCAGAATGCTCTCGGCTCCCTCGAAAGCGCGCTCCAGGCAATCGAGGAACCATTCCAGCCACGCCGTGATGTCGAGGTCGCCTTTCTGGGTGGTCTCCAAGAGGGTGTAGTAGGTTTTGCGCTCCAGACGGATCTGCGCCGACATGCTGTAGAACCGCTGCGGACTATGTTCCGAGCGTGCCAGGGCCATATCGGCGATGGCGCGGGCAATGCGCCCGTTCCCATCCTCGAACGGGTGGATGGTGACGAACCATAGATGCGCCAGCGCCGCCTTGATGACCGGGTCGGCGGCGTCCTTGCCCTCGAACCAGGCGAGGAAGGCATTCATGTCGTACTCGAGCCGATCGGCCGCCGGTGCCTCGTAGTGAACCTTCTCGCGTCCGAACGGGCCGGACACCACCTGCATGGGGGCCGAATCTGCGGTACGCCACGCGCCGACGGTGATCTTGGTCATGCCGCTGCGCCCGGTGGGAAACAGCGCGGCATGCCAGCCAAACAGGCGTTCGGCGGTCAGGGGCTGGGCGTAGTTCTGGGTGGCGTCCAGCATCATTTCAACGACGCCTTCGACATGCCGGTCGGTCGGCGCTAGGGCCCCGATATCCATGCCAAGGCGGCGTGCGATGGAGGAGCGCACCTGCTCCTTGTCCAGGACTTCGCCTTCGATCTCACTGGATTTGAGAACGTCTTCGGTAAGGGTCGCAAGAACGGCCTCGGCGCGAAGCTGGAAGCCGAGCGCCGCCATATGGCCAATGAGCAACCCCTGCCTGCGACTGAGTCCCGACATGCGCTCGGCGAGCCTCAGCCCGTTCCAATGGAACGTTGGCCAAGTGTCGAGCTCATGGATGTAGGTGGTCATAATCCCCGCGTCATCTGCGGTGAATATGCTCGAATTCACCGCAAAAAGCAAGGTTATTCACCGCACGCCATGCAGCGAATAACGCTCATATTCACCGCCCGCGGGGGCCATCGGCCATCTCAAACAAATCACGACACTCGAGTTTTGCGCCACACGCCATACCGTGACATTTTCCAAGTTTGCTGTTGGAAAATCTCTGCGTTCCTCTTGATGTACTTTAGTGCCGACATTTCCGTGGCCTATAGCGACCCAAGTAGCTGCTATTAGAATCTTACTCGCTCCGGCCTGAGTGGAATCAGAGAATTTTATCCTGACAACACCGGTTTGTGACGGTCTTCAGTTCGGCCCGGAGCTAGTTCGCGCGGCGCCGGATCCGCAGCTTCATCGGCTTGCTCGGCCTTAGGGTGACCCTCTGGGTCGGAACGGGTTCGGGCCCTGACGTCGGCTCGATCTCGGCCTCACGCAGGATGGTCGCCAGGGCGATCACCGCCTCTTGTACGGCAAACGCGGCACCGATGCAGACCCGGGGCCCGGCGCTGAAAGGGAGATAGGCGTAGCGGTCGATGGATTTCCGATTTTCCGGCAGGAACCGCTCCGGTTGGAACGCCTCCGGATCCTCCCAGAGCAGGGTGTGGCGATGCAGGATCCAGGGCGAGATGACGACTGCAGTCCCTTCCTCGATGGCCTGGCCGTTGATCACGTCAGGCCCCAGGGCGCGACGTGCCATGGTCGGGGCGGGAGGGAACAGCCGCATGGTCTCGTCCAGAACCGCCCGCGTCCAGGGCAGGTCGTCGGCCCAGTCAGGTCGGGATACATCCAGCAGCAGCGCCTCGGCCTTCAACCGCTCAAGAACGTGGGGGCTGCGCGACAGGAGATGCAGCGTCCAGCCGAGGGCCCGGGCCGTTGTTTCATGACCGGCCAGAATAAAGGTCAGGATGTTGGCGGCGACCTCGTGATCCGTCAGGCCGCCGGTCTCGTCGTGGGTCGACAACAGGGCGGTCAGCAGATCGTCGGCGGCAGGGGCTCCAGAAGCGATCGCAGCGCGACGGGCGGCGACCAGCGACGCAACCCGACGCTCGAAGAACAGGCCGCTGTCTCCGCTCATCAACCGCCCGAGACGCGGGATCCAATGCGGCGCGCCCAGCACATCCAGAGGGTCGATGCGGGCCCCGATGTCGAGAAACCGGTTCAACGCCGCCTCGAAGGCCGCCGCATCGTCCTGGAGATCGTCCGAGAACATCGTGGCGGACAGGATTTCGAACGTCAGCGTCGACATCTGACTGTCGACCTCAAGCACCCCGGTCGCCGACCCGAGGTTCCAGGTCCTGACCCGGGCGGCGCAGACCTCGGCCATCCGCGCTGTCAGAGCAGCCATGCGGGCCGGGGTGAACAGGGGTGCCAACAACCGGCGTGCCCGCCGCCACTGATCGCCTTCGGTCAACAGCAATCCATCGGCCAGCAGCGGTCCCAGCACGATGCGCTGCAGACGCCCCTTCTCATAGTTCGCCGCGTTGTCGGTGAGTACGTGACGCACCCCCGCCGGCGTGTTGACCACCAGAACCGCACCGAAACGGCTGCGGCCGAACATCTGGGGCTCCTCGAAATGGCGCCTCGACCAGATCAGAAGCGGATCACGCCAGCTCTGATACAGAAACGGCACCAGCGGCAGCGGCTGCGCCCGCCGCGGGGGCGACCAGGGCCGAAAGACGGGGTCCGCAAGGGTCATGGCCGAGGCTCGTCAGGTCCGGGGAGGAGACCATCGCCACCCTTGTATCACGTCGGGGCGGCCGGTCGGCGCTGTCAGGGAAGCTTTCGTCGTCCGAGAAGCCCCTACCCCCGGGCCCGATCAGGCAACGGCGGCCGCCCAAACGGCATTGATCCTCCCTCGTTTCGGTAGATACGCATGCCTCCTTCGGGAGGCGGCCTTGCGCCTAAGCCCCATTCTAGGAGGGCCAATCTGCCGAAGCCGGACTGGAGGCAGGAATCTAGAGTTCGGATAGCGCTCGACGAACGGCCTCGGGCTCGCGCTCGATGACCTTGAGCAAGGTTCGGGAGGCTGGGTCAGGCTGACGCCGCCCCTGCTCCCATCCTTCCATCGTCCGGGCAGGTATCCCAAACTGCTGCTCGAAATCCCTTGGGCTCTTTGCAACCGCCTTTCGGATCGCCTTGACCCGAGCGGTCGGCATCGGGTCGACAAGCCGGGTCGGCAGGGCGATCTCACCTCGGCGATGGGCAATGGCCTCACGGCGCTGTCAGGGAAACTTCCGTCGGCTGAAAAGCCCCCTGCCCGTCTAGATTCACGCAACCGCTGCCGCCCAAGCGGTCTCCGCCTCGGCGCGGAAGTGGCGAAGTGTGGGTCTGCTGATCAAATGGCGCTGGATGCTGAAGGTGTTGTAGATCGCCGCTTGGGTGGTGAGGAATCTCTGGGCTGAGGCTTGTGATTTGAACCGCTGCTGCTGGCGCTCTCGTCGTCGGATCGTCGACGGCGCGCCACAGGTACATCCGCTTTCCGCCGATTGAGCAGACCATCTCATCCAGGCGCCAACGAGGAGTCGGCGGCCACCGCCGCTTTTTCAAACGCCGGGCGATCAGCGGCCCAGACTTGATCGTCCAGCACCGTATGGTCTCATAGCTGACGTCCACACCGCGAGCCGCCATGAGCTCCTCGACGTCTCGAAAACTCAGGCTGAAGCGGAAGTACAGCCACACCACATGGCGGATCACGTCCGCCGGAAACCGGTGGCGCTTGAACGAAATCGGCTTCACAATAATCCATCCCCGACAGCGACTTACGCCGATTTTGCCGGAGACCTTTTAGCGTTCGCCTGACAGCACCCTGTCTGACCAACCTGGTCAAGGAGCGTGATTTCGGCGTCGGTTTCGCCGTGAACCGTTCGCCGCTGGAAGGCGGGATGAGCATTCGCCAGCAGCGCGAGTTCTCGATCCTCTCGCATCACATGCGCCACGCGGTCCGCGTCCAGGAGATGCTCGAGAACCAGTCCGCGCTGATCGTCTCCGGACTGTTGGAGCAGATGGAGACGATCGGGTTCGTCTGCTTCCGCGACGGTCGGATCGGGGCCATGAGCCCAAAGGCCGAGCAGTTGCTGGTCGACGGCGACCGCCTACGCCTTCGCCACGGGGCGCTGTGCCCGACGCACGGCGGTGCGGCTGCCTTGGGCGCGGCGATCCAGCAGACGTTCAACGGTCTCGTCAGTGCGCCGGTGGTCGTGCGCAACGCGGAGGGCAAGCGCCCGCTTGTGATCGAGGTCGTGCCGCTGCCGTTCGAACGGCACATGTCGGCCTTGGAGGACGCCGTGCTGGTCCTCGTGCGGGATCCGGGCCAGGCGGAGCGCAAGCGGCTGGCCAGCGCGACCATCATGTTCGGCTACACCACCACGGAGGCCAAGGTCGCAGCTGGCTTATTGGCAGGCCGGTCCCCCATGACCGTCGCCGCCGAACTGGGCGTCGAGATTGCCACGGTGCGCAGCCACATCCGTCGCATTTACGAAAAATCCGGCGTCTCCAGCCAGCTGGAGCTCACCAGTCTCCTCGGGTCACTCCGGTAGTGTTGATCGGTGTTGAAGGCGGGACCCCACCTGATATGAGGTAACAAATTGAATGAGCTCAATATCTCGGGGCGAGACGGGGGCCCGACAGACGCCTGTCAGCACACGCGCCAACGTATTATTATATAGCGAAGTCAACCACCTAAACTTCTATCTCGATGGGGTCCGATTTCGGCGTCGATCCACATCCTAAGTTTGCCGCACGACAGAAGCTCCTGAACGGCGTCACCTCGTTCGCGAACCGCATTGGGGCAGTCATCGCGACTGCGTGAGCAGGGTCAGGAATGTCGGCTGTGCGACGGGTATAAGACCCCTTCCGGACGCTCGAAACAGCCGATCACCGGACGGGATCTGTTCAACAGCAATCAGTTCCCTCTGTCGGCGATCGGTCAGACTGGGTCCTTGTTGAGGATGAACATGCGCAGCAACTCGTTCGGTCGCCCTGATGGCCTGCTAGAAGTTGACGAACACGGACGCGACAGCTTGACCATTGTCGGCATCGCTGTCGGTCCAGGACAGATCAAGGCTCACCCGCCCCAGGTCTCGCGCGACGCCAACCGACCAGTCGGTCTTTCCATCAGGGGCGAATGCGCCGTCCTCATACCCGACACTGCCCGTCAACGACACCGGCCACGACGGGGGCGCGTAGGTCAGCGACGTCCAGCCATAGCGGTTCTCCTCGTCGCCCAGAGTTGCCTGAGCAGGCGCCAAGGCCACGCCGATAGCCCAGCCGAGCGATTCGTAAGTCCGGCCAATCTGCAGCGGGAACTCCACACAGTTCACGTCGTCCCCGTCTGGGTAGCGGTAGGCGCTGGCGGCGACATCGACATCGAAGCTACCCACCTGGCCCGCCCAGCCCAGCGTCCCTGTGATCTCCACCTCGGCCCCGTCACCGTCCAAGCCGACGCCATACTCATCAATCGTGGAGACGAAAACGTCGCCATAGAAGCCGGAAGCGTGACCCGCTGTCAGCCAGGCCTGAAAGGCCGGTCGTTCATCGGAGAGCGAATAGCCACGGAATCGATAGTCGCTGACGACACCCACCGTGCCAGTCAGCGACCAGTCAGAGGTTTGCGCCCAGGCCGGAAAGGCGAAGCAGGAGAGGCCCAAGGCCACGAAGATGGACTTGTTCATGGGTCCTCAGGCGGCGGCTGCGGCGTGGTGCGGGGATGTGGCGAGTATGTGGTCGATCGCTTCGAGCAGTTGGGCTGGTCGGATCGGCTTGGAGAGATGAAGATCGGCGCCGGCCGCCAGACTTCGGTCGACGTCGTCCGGCATTGCATTGGCGGTCAACGAGATGACGGGTGTGCGCAAAAGCCCATGTGCGGCCTCATGAGCACGCAGGAGCCGGGTGGCCGTCAGGCCGTCCATCTCAGGCATCTGAACGTCCATCAGGACGATGTCGAAGGCGGAAGCGGTCAAGATATCGACGGCCTCCCGTCCGTTCTCGACCAGGGTCAGGGAGATGCCGAGAGGTTCAAGGATCATCGTCACGACCTGACGATTGATGGCGTGATCGTCCGCGTAGAGCACCCGCAGCGAGCGGCCGTCCCCGTCAAAACAGGGGGCCGCCGGCTCCGACACCATGACCTCGGCGTTGCCGATCCTCGGCAGGGCCAGATGGGCGAAGAAGGTCGATCCCTTCCCGGGAACCGATCGCACCGCGACCCGCCCTCCCATAATCTCGGTCAAGGATGCGCAGATCGCGAGACCGAGCCCGGTGCCGCCATATCGCCGGCTGACGGACACATCCGCCTGCTCGAACCTCTGGAAGAGCCGGGCGGCAGTCGCCCGGTCAAAGCCGACGCCCGTATCGCTAACCGACAGACAGAGCCCCCTATCCCCATGCAGCCGGGCGGTGACCTGGACCCCGCCGGTTTCCGTGAACTTCACCGCATTGCTGATCAGGTTGGATATGACCTGGGATACGCGCGTCCGATCGCCCAGATAGACCCCAGAGGCATCATCTTGGATCGTCAGTCCGAGCGTGATGCCCTTGGCGCCTGCAGCCGCACCATGAAGCTGAGCGGCCACCTTCAGCAACTCGTCCAGTTCAAACGGCGCAGCCTCAAACTTCAGCAGTCCCGCCTCGATCTTGGCGACATCCAGAATGTCGTTGACCACATGTTCGAGTGTGTGACCCGATGAGATGATCGTGGCCGCCATTTCGCGGCCACGTGCATCCGTCTGGTGGTCCCGCAGAAGTTCAGTCATGGCGATGATGCCGTTCAACGGCGTACGCAGCTCGTGGCTCATATTTGCGAGGAACTGAGACTTTGCCGCATTGGCGGATTCCGCCTCCGCCAAGGTGCGGTCCAGAACAGCTTCGTTGTAAGCCAGATCTCGAATGAGCCGGTAGACACGGAAGCCGCCTGTAGCCAGCGCGGCCAGCGAGAGGGCGACCATGATCGACAGCGCCGGAATAGCATCGACTAGCAGTGAGGCCCCCGGCCGATCCGGGGTCCAATGAACCGAGCCCAGCAACTGCCCTGAACTGTCCATGAAGGGAACCGACGCCTCGGTCAGCTTTTCATCTGCTCCCGCCAGCCTCGGGGCGGTCAGCATCAGATCGGTTTCGAGCGAGGCGACGAAGGTTCGAACCGAAACCCCTGACACAACGAAGGGGCTTGGCGTGCCCGGCCGGTCATTCGCGGCATCTTCAGGGACGACGCTGGAGACGGTGATGAAATACGGCTCGTCGCCTACCATCACTGAGCCTTCTCGGGTCACGACGGCGTCTAACCCATATTTGACGGGGCCGGCCGGCTGGGCATCGGCGCTGCGGCGGAGCTCGGCGACGATGGGCCTAGCCACTTCAAGCAGCTCCGCTTCGGTCTCGGGGGATGTCTCCTCGCTTTCGCGCGAGGCGTGGATAGCACGCCCCGCCCCATCGAACACGACGGTCACCTCATGCTGCATATAGTCGGCGTAGTAGTCGCCGTAGTTGACCTGCATCCATTCCCGGTCGCCAGCCAGAGTCTTGGCGTAAGCCTCGTTCCAGACACTTGCCGACAGAACATCATCGCGCAGGCGTTTAAGGCGCCGTTCGACCCTGCGGTCGACCAAATCTGACTGGGTGCGGACGGTCTGCTGGTCGATAACGGAAGCGGAATAGGCCACCATTCCGCCGACGCTGATCATGAGCGCCGACACCGCGATCACGGCGAAGACCAGAATGCGCAGCAGCTGCGCGCGCGATAAGGCCGATTTCTCTGACATGGTCCGCTCCCAGCGAACAGCGTCCCATGAGTCCTCTTAAAGGCAGGTTTAAGTCTGCGACTTTCCCTCGCTGCTCTTCGTTGCGACAGCGGGTCCGGTCCCCACCCCTATCCGCAGTTCGAAGCGTCCGATTTCGGGCATCGGGGCTGGATGTCCGATTTCGGGTCTGATGCCAATGTCGTGGTCCGACCGAGGCCGTGGAAAAACGCGTTTTGAGATTGAGGGTCAGCGCGACGACGTGTTCGGCGTCGCGCGAGCCAGAGGGCTGACCGCAGGAATGAGGCGCTGATTGAGCGGTGCGATCAGGCCCTGATGGCCTGCATCAGGGGGATGACCCCGAAGATCTTGATCATCCGCTTGATGTTGTAGGCCAGGACGTGGAGGCTCATCTCGGTTCGGACCTTTTCGAGGGTCCTGGTCAGGAAGTGGGTGGCCCCCCTCCAGGCCTTCAGCGTGCCGAAGGGATGCTCGACGGTCTGTCGTCGGATTTTCATGGCGTCGGGCATCTGGTCGAGCCGCGCCTGCATTGTTTCCAGCACGGCCTCATGCTCCCAGCGTGTCAATCGGCGTCCAAAAGGGCCCCCCTATAGGCGTGCAATAGGGACCCCCCTTTTGGTGTTCGGGATGGACGTCACGAGCGCACCGCTTGCGAGGGTTGGGGCGTAGGAAGGGCGAAGCCCGACTGGAGGCTCAACCCTCGCTTGGCGTTCTTCCTGGTAGGGTCAGCTGCGGTGTTTGAAGCGCCAGCTGTCGTTGCCGGTCTCGACGATGTCGCAGTGGTGAGTGATGCGGTC
>NZ_JAFCTT010000027.1:0-12632 GCF_049896165.1 Brevundimonas sp. TWP3-1-2b1
CATCCCGAACTCGCCGCCTGACATCCGCCAAGCAGCCATCGTTAGACATCAGGAATGAGGGGTCCTTATTCGACGCCCATCACCCCGCTAACGGGGTCCCTTTTCCACGCCGATCCACAGAGAATGAGCCGTGCACAGGTGACAGCACCGCGAAGGGGCCGCCCCGCAACAGGAGCGGCCCTCCGCTGTTTCGTGACCTACCAGCGGGCGTGCTGGACCCGTTGGACCTGGTACTCGATCCGGTCGAGCCGGGCGTTCAGGTCATAATGCTCCCGGGCCGACAGGCCGTTGCGGGCGTAGTGGTACTCAAGGCTCTGATACTGCTGCAGTTGGCGCGACATGGCACGGGCCTCGCGGCGGTGTAGGGCTCCGTTCCAGGCCAGACGCTCGATGTGGTCCGACAGGGCCTGGGCGCGGTACTGGAGGTTCTGGGGGGCGTAGCTACGGCCGTAGCCGGAGTGCTGGCCGTAACCGCGGCCATAGCCGTAGTCTTGGCCGTAACCCAGCGAGCCGAAACTGAGGGTCACACCCACGTTCTGGGCCAGTGCCGGGGTCGATGCCAAGACCGCGGACGCCGCCAGAACCGGAAGCAGGGCTTTCCTGATCATCGCGGTCTTCATTGCAATTTCCTTTCTAGGCCGGGGCCATCCCCGGTCGATGGAAACACAAGACCACACGTGGCCTGACCGCAGTCTGAGGGAACCGTTGTCCAATAGTCAGGAATCGGGGGGTCACGTCATCGGGCAGCGCCAACGCCCGGACCAGGCAGCGCGGCGCATGCCGCCCTGTTCCGACTTGTGAGTTACGCCGCGTCCGCCAATCGCGCGCCGCCCTTATCTGCTTCAGCAGCTATGGCATGGATGCGTCTAAGGAGCTGTTCGGGGTTGAACGGCTTGGTGATGTGACCATCCGCGCCTGCCTCTCTTCCGGCGGCGATATGCTCAGGCAAGGCGTTCGCGGTCAGCATCAAGATGGGGATGCGCTTGTCGGCAGCAGTTTGCTGAGCGCGGATTTCCTTAACGGCAGTCAAGCCGTCCATAACAGGCATCTGCATGTCCATCAGAATTGCGTCGAAGAGCTGTGTTTGCGCAGCGAGGACCGCCTGTAGCCCATCTTCGACACAGGTGACGTTTATGCCAACTGAGCTGAGAATTAATTCTACCACGCGTCGATTGGTGGGGTGGTCATCCGCGACGAGGACGGACAGCGGCGTTTCTCCCTGCCAGGCCGGGGCGCTAGGGGTTTGATCGCTCTCCCCCATCAAGCAGTCTGGGAGATTCAGGTCCAACCAGAAGGTTGATCCTTCGCCCGGCGCACTGTCGCAATCGAGCGTACCCCCCATCGCTTCAGCGAGACTTTTAGATATGGAGAGACCCAGCCCGGTGCCCCCAAAGTTCCGCGTGATCGATCCATCAGCCTGCTGGAAACGCTCGAACAGGGCATGTTTGGAGGCCGGGTCAAAACCCACGCCTGTGTCTGTCACCCAAATCCGCTGACGGGTTTCAACGCCTGCGGTGAGACGGATAGTCACCTGACCGGATTCGGTGAACTTCACTGCGTTTGAAACGAGGTTGGTCACGATTTGGCGGAGACGGGTTGGATCACCCATTAGGATCCGATCCTGACTCTGGTCGACTTCAACCTGCAACCGGACGCCCTTTTCGTCAGCCTTTAGGCGTAGCAGCGCCGCCACGCTCCGCACGAGATCGCCCGAATGGAAGGGGGTCTCCTCCAGGGTCAGACGTCCTGCCTCGATCTTGGCTGTGTCCAAGATGTCCGAGAGCAAGGCTTCCAGGGTATCGCCCGAGGTGGCGATCAGGTTGGCCGCTTCCTTGTTCTCCGCCGACAGATCGGCCCTTTTCAGCATATGAGCCATGGCGACGATCCCGTTTAGGGGCGTGCGAATTTCATGGCTCATGTTGGCCAGGAACTCTGACTTGGCCGTATTGGCGGCGGAAGCTTCCTGCTCCTTTTCCCGAAGGCCGTCGGTCAGCTCATTGAGTTGGCGTTCCGCCTTCCACGAACCGACAGCCGATGACGCAGTGAACAGGATCAGGAGAACCATCGCGGTCAGCGTCTCCAATCTTGCGCTCGTAACGGGAGCGAGGAACGGGACGACAAGCAAGGTGGCGACCACAGGAGCCGCAACCGCGATCATATGCGCAAGGGAGCGATGGCAGCCGCGGACGATGTAAACCAAAACGCCGCAAAGCAGCGCAAGCGCGACGGCACCACCATGCCCACCTTCCGACAACCACCAAAACGATGCGAGGGCCGCCCAGGAACTGGCAGCGATTGTTGAACTGACCAGTCGCAGAGTTCGGCTGCCGACCGGGTAGAGCTGACGCATTTTCTTGGCCGTCGCAACGCGCAGGAGGATTTCGCCGAGGGCGAAAAGACACATCCAGAGCGCCAACTGTGGAGCTGACATTTGCTGCATCGAAAGCAGGAAGACCGCTATGGCCGCAAACAGACGATCACGGAATTGGACTCGCGTGGCGTCCGCCGTATCGTCGAACGATCGGTCAAGTCCCCAAAAGCTTCGCGTCACATCCATCCCCCCGAAGACGAGCAGGCGATGTTGGCGCAAGCAAATGAAAAAGCTATGAAAGTGGATAAGGCTTATTGGAAGAGGGAACAATCTCAACACACCAGAGAGCGTTCATCTGAGGTTTCAAGCGTCCGCTTTTAACCCTAGCCGCATTCAGGAAGGTCTGCTTCCGCGACATGGCGGTGAGTGTCCGGTTTCCGGCCTGATGCCAGTGTCGTGGTCCGACCCTGAGCAGACCTTCTGGGAGTCCGCTCACGAAGTCTGGATAGGGGCGTAGGGGTGGTGCGTCCGCGCGGCCTTGCTATGCTGCCGCATGCCGATGAGCCCAGATCACCAAAACCCTTTCTGGCCCACCCCGCCGAAGCCGCACCGGAAGACAGCTTTGCGTTGGATCGTAGCCGCCGTGGTCTGCATCGGGATCGCCAGTTTCGTGAGTCGTTATCTCTAGTCATTACGTCTCAACGGTCCGGATGATGGATCGCGACTGGTCCGTTCCGGTCTCGCGTAAGGCGACCGATGATCCCGATCTGGTCGCGGTCGATGTGGCGATCAGCCCGGCCGGGACGACAGGCGGGACGGTGCGGCTGTCGGGCTTCATCGACCGGTTGTCGGGACTGGCGTCATGAGCCCGGAGCGGCGGGACGAGATCGCGCTCCGGGTCGGGAGCGTCGTCGTGGTCGGATCGCTGGGCCTGGCGCTGGCGGGGCTGACCTGGCGGCTGACGGGCTGGGACGACGGGCGGTCGGAAGTCGCGGTGGCCGAGAGCCTGCCACCGCTGGGAGGCACCACGCCGGGCGCGGACGCCGACGTGGCGCGGATCGTGTCGCTGGCCCCGTTTGGCGGCGGTGCGTCAACGTCACCGGGCGGACTGCCGTCGTCCACACTGGGGTTGGTTCTGAAGGGCGTTCTGATGGCCTCTCCGTCGAGCGCCTCGTCAGCCCTGATCGCAGTGGGGGAAGGGCCGGCGACCCTGTACGGCATCGGCCAGTCGCCTGCGGCCGATGCCGTGATCGAGGAAATCGGCATCGACCATGTGATCCTGAAGGTCGGTGACGGGCGCGAGCGGCTGGACTTTCCGGCTCCCGTGGCAGGACCTGATGCGGCCGGAGCCGCCGTGACGCCGCCCGGTGCCGGGATCACGGTGACGCCCGCACCGATGGCCCTGTCGCAGCGGGCCCAGGCCGCCCTGGCCAGCGCCTCCCCCATCGCGTCGGCAGCCGCCGCGGCGGCGGACCGGCCCGCGCCGAGCGTCGATACCGGTCCAGCACCGAACGTGGCGGCGGCGGCGGGGGCGGCGGGCGTGACGGCGACGTCGGGCGGGTATCGCGTCGGCCCCAATCCTTCGGCCGAGTTGCGTCGCTTCGGCCTGCAACCCGGCGACGTGATCGCCTCGGTCAACGGCCAGCCGGTCGGCAATGCCTCCAGCGACCAGCAGTTGCTCGAAAGCGCACGGTCATCCGGTCAGGCCCGTGTGGTGGTCAATCGAAATGGTCGTAGTCTGACCCTCACCTTTCCCCTTCGCTAGGAGCCCGGCGTGACCCAGTTTCTCCGCCTGTCGACGACCAGCGTCCTTGCCCTATCGATGATGATCGGCCCGGTGGCACCGATGGCTTCGTTCGCTCAGACCGCCGTCGCGCCACCCGAACGGACCTGCACGATGTTCGGGTAAGGTGCGTCCGTCGAATGCCGGCCATCTAGCGTCAGGCTAATGAGCGGACCCGACCCAAGGCAGCACACTCTGAGCGACGCGCCCCGACAAAGTCCAACTTTCGCGCCGCAGCCGCATTCTAGGGCTCGTGACCGTAGTTTGACTGCGCCTCACCCTGTCGTGAACACCATCATCAACACGATGCTCACGCCCAAGCTCCAACTCACCGCGATGGCCGTGGCTTGGGCAGCGCGCAACTTGAGTTCGAACCTGCGGTCTTTGATGTTTGGGCGGGCCGCAATCGGGCGAATGGTCTTGTTCATTCGACCAGAACGGGCGAGGTGGGCTCGAGGTTCTGCGGGATAGTCAAAATCATCAAGGTGCGGCCTGACCGCAACATGAGGTCAGTTCCTAGTCACGTAGGGCGCGACACCGGAGCCCCTGGATGAAGAACATCTTCAGGGGTTCGGCTTCGGTTTTGTTTCAGTATTTCAGAAATCAGGAAGACTGATACAAATTTCGGTTCACCGAAATTGTCAATGAAATGCAATGAGCACGGAATAATTTATGGCAAAGCTGCAACCGCTCCGCTTCTTGGGGGGTATCTAACGGTGCAACGACTTCATCCCTCCGGAGGATTCATAAATGTCCAAGACCGATATTATAATCAATGCGCTTGATCTTCGCGTCGCGCGACGCGACGAGCGGCGTCGTTTCTTTAAGGTCGGCGGAGGCTTCGCCGTGGGTGCCATCGGAGGTGCTGTTCTGGGCGCATGCTCCAGTTCCAGCGACACGGCTGTGGCTCAGGCTCCTCCAGCGGGCGCTGCGAACCTGGATGTCGAAATCCTGAATTTCGCGCTCCAGCTCGAGTATCTTGAAGCCCAGTTCTATTCGTTCGCCGCATTCGGAACCGGGCTTGCGCAAAGCTCGCTGAGCGGAACGGGCACGCAAGGCGGGGTCATCGGCGGCCGTCAGGTCGCCTTCTCCGATCCCCTCGTTCGCCGCTACGCCAACGAGATCGCCAAAGATGAAATCGCGCACGTCAACTTCCTGCGCACCGTGCTGGGCAGCGCGGCCGTCGCCCAACCGGCAATTGACGTAGGCGGCACCGATCCCAACGGCGCCTTCTCCAGTGCTGCACGCGCGGCGGGCCTGGTCGGACCGGGCGTCGCGTTCGATCCGTATCTGAACGACAATAACTTCCTGCTCGGTGCCTTCATCTTCGAAGATGTCGGCGTGACCCTTTACAAGGGTGCCTCCCCGCTGATCACCAGCAAGGTGTTCCTCGAAGCCGCCGCCGGGCTTCTCGCCGCCGAAGCCTATCACGCCTCTATCGTGCGCACGACCCTGTCTGCAAAGGGCATTGCCACGCCGTCGCTTCTCACCAGCGCCGACGCGATCTCGAACGCCCGCGACAGCCTGGACGGTACCACCGACCTCGACCAAGGCATCAGCCCAATCGGGGCAGGCAGCGCCCAGGAATCGAACATCTTCCCCAGCGATTCCAATGCTCTCGCATTCAGCCGTACCGTCGCACAAGGGTTGAACATCGTCTATCTGAAGGCGGGCACAGGCCAGACCAGTGGTGGCTTCTTCCCAGCCGGCCTCAACGGCCCACCGGCGTTCCGTACAACCTGACGGCCTCAAGACTCTGACGTGACCCCGCCGGTGGAGACGCCGGCAGGGTCACGTCCGCGTGCCTGACAGGCCTCGCAAAATCGCAGCGGCGAGGCCTGTCCCATGGAAACGGGTGACACTCGAGCACGATCGCGAGACAGATCTTCGACCCCGGCGAGGGTCACCGACTGGTCGGATGCCGGCACCCGTCGCGTTTGCTTGACCCGACCGCCACTTGAGGACCGCGCCACGCGCCAACGGTTGCGAAACGCCGGGTCCTCCCATGAGAACCCGGCGTCCGATCAGCTTTCAGCGTGGGAAACCTAGAAGCGGTAGTTCATGCCGATCCGCACAGCATGAAGGCCGAACCGGCCGTTGGAACGGCGTGTGTCCGTGCCGGTGATGTTGGGCGTGAGAACAAACGGATTGGTCGCGATCGCGACGCCGCGCCCGACGCGGATATCGAAATCAGGCGCTTCCAGCGAGGTGTAGAGATATTCGCCGGTCACGCTGAGGTGAGGAGCGAGCATGTATTCCACGCCGCCTCCGGCCTGATAGCCGTCGGCCTGATCGTCGTTCACCGTGTCGGTGAAGCTGTTCTGGGTGTTCGACGAATAGAACTGGTTTGTCATCTCGCCGGTCGCGCCGCCGGCCGTTCCGTAGAACAGCGCCGGGCCATAGACGTACCCCAGGCGGGCGCGGAGGGCGGCCAGATGGTTGAGCTTGCGTTCAAAGGTATAGGAGGCCGGCGTGGTCGAATAGGAGGTCACGCTGTCCTCGGCACCCGCGAAGCCAGAGTATTCTGCTACCGCGCCGACCACGAACGAACCGAATTGGAAGTCCCAGCCGATACGACCGCCGCCTTCCGAGCCTTCGGCGTCTCCATCGCAACCGGCGGCAGGGACACTGCTGTTGGGCGAGCCGCCGCAAGAGCCCGGGCTGAAGGCGTCGGCCCCGGTCCCAGTGGTGACGAGGTCGCCGAAATTGCCGTCGAGGTTGCGATCGAAGCGCAGACGCTCGTCGTCCTGGTCATTGGTCACGGTCGCACTGCCGTAAACACCGACGTAGGGGCCAGACCAATCCTGGGTCTGGGCATGGGCACCTGTTGCGGCCAGCATAACCACCCCCCCTACAGCGCAGGTCAATGTCTTTTTCATTGGCATTCGTTCCTGAAAGTCGCAGCCGCATCTCGAACGCGAGAGACCACTCCTCCGATTGAACCAACGGGAGAAACGAGCCGTCGTTCCGAGCCGATGGGCTGGATCCAGTTGAGAGCATCGCAGCGGTCCAGCCTGCTTTGACAATAATGCCGGTTCACCAGCCCCGAAGGCCTCTTGGCAGAGACTACCTTTTGGAGATGCCTCAAATGTCAGCTATCGCGACAAAACGGTCATGTCCGGTATCCACCTCTAAGCGACGGTCAGGAGGTCTGCTGTCGGGCCTGGCGGTGAGAGTCTGGTTTCGGGCCTGATGCCAATGTCGTGGTCCGACGGTGGGCTCAACTGATCGCCTCAACACACTCGGCGAAGGTCTCCGCTGGCGTTCGATAGAGCAAGGTCTTTCTGGGCCGTTCGTTGAGCTCACGGGCGATGGTGCTGAGCTGGGCCTGGCTGTGCAGGGACAGGTCGGTCCCGTGGGGCAGGTACTGGGGCAGCAGCCGGTTGGTGTTTTCGTTCGAGCCGCGCTGCCAAGGTGATCGAGGATCGCAGAAGTAGACCGCGACGTCCGAGGCGACGGCCAACCGCTTGTGATCAGCGAGCTCCTTGCCCCGGTCCCAGGTCAGGGATTGGTAGAGTTCGCCGGGCAGCTTCTTCGACTGTTTGATCAGGGCGGTGACAACGCTTTCGGTGTCCTTGTTGGCGACCTTGACCAGCATGACGTAGCGCGAGTGCCGCTCGACCAGGGTGGCGACGTAACGGTTGCGGGAGCCGCCGACGAGGTCGCCTTCCCAGTGGCCGGGCACGGCGCGATCCTCGACGGACGCGGGCCTCTCGCTGATGGAGACGGCATCCTTGATCTGGCCAAGACCTTGCCGCTTCAGGCTCGCGTGCCTTGAGCGGCGGATGGTCCGCCGGGCCCTCAGGTGGTCCAGCAGTTCCTTCTTCAGCACCCCTCGGGTCTGGATGAACAGGCTGCGGTAGATGGTTTCGTGCGACACCTGACTGTGCGGCTCCCTGGGCCAGGTGCGCTTGAGCCAGCCGGCGATCTGCTCGGGCGACCAGTTTCGCCGCAGCTTGGCTGATACTGTCCGCGCCAGAGCCGGTCGGCAAGCCAGCTTGCAGCGCTTGGGACGCCGTGCCCGGTCCCAGGCCGCTTGATCGGAACCTGTCGCTCGATACCGTTCCGGTCCGCCGTTGCGCAGAACCTCGCGACTGATCGTCGACGGTGATCGACCCAGCAACCGGGCGATCCCACGCAGCGAGCAGCGGGTGCTGAGCCCTCGCGATATCTCTTCCCGCTCGCCAAGGCTGAGCGCCTTCGAAGCCCGCTTCCGGTCTGGCGGCCGGATGCCGCCCGTTGGCGAAAGCACCGAGAACACCGACGAGGACTCCCGATCGAACCGCCGTCCGATCGAACTCATCGACTCGCCGGCCTTCCAGCGATCCCAGATTTCAGCCCGCTGGGCCGCCGAGTAATAGATCCGCCGCCGCTGCTTCATGACCCACGCTCCATCTCCGAAGAAAAGCTAGCGTGTTGCGGTCACCGGTTGAGCCCACCACCCAAAGCGGATGACGTGACCCCCTGAAACTCCTCCAGGAATAGCTAGGCTCAGGACCCATTGATGTGATGCTCTCGATCTGATTCGGGCTCTGCGAGGAGACTGGATATGAGCGACCACCTTTACTGGCTTACGGACGAGCAGATGGCGCGGCTTCGGCCGCACTTCCCCAAGAGCCACGGCAAGCCCAGGGTAGATGACTGCCGGGTGTTGAACGGGATCATCTTCGTCAACCGCAACGGGCTTCGCTGGCGTGACGCGCCGCCAGCCTATGGCCTGCACAAGACGCTGTACAATCGCCGGAAGCGATGGAGCGAGGCCGGCGTCTTCATCCGGATGATGGAGGGGCTGTCAGGTGCCCAGGCCGAACGGCGCACCGTGATGATCGACGCGACCTATCTGAAGGCGCACCGCACGGCTTCGAGCCTGCGGGTAAAAAAGGGGGGCTCGGGCGACTGATCGGACGAACCAAAGGCGGCATGAACAGCGGATGATGCCTGGTCCTGGCGCTTTGCAGGCATAGTGCTGCAGCGGTGGCCAAGGTCCGCTGTCCACCGATACCGTTGAAAAGGTCGGCTGGCTGACGAGGCGTCGCTGCTGGTTGATCAGGCTGTGACGAGATCGCGGGGCTCGGGGTCCTTCAGGCGGGTGCCGGGGCGGTCTGCAACTGGATCAGGCGGGCCATTTTCCGCAAGTTCTGGGCGGTGGCGGCGAGGAGGAACTCGTCGCGGGCGCCGCAGGGACCGCGAAGGCGCAGCCGGTCCAGCCTGAGGATGCGCTTGAGGTGTGCGAACAGCATCTCGACCTTCTTCCGCTCGCGTCGGGAGGTGACGTAGGCGTCGGTCCTGGCGATGTCGCGGGCGATGTCCCTGGCGTCTTCGTGGATGGAACGGGTCACCTTCCGAGCCGGCCCGTTGGGGCAGCAGTTGGGCTTCAGCGCGCAGGCGTCGCAATCGATCTTGGAGGCGCGATACCGATAGGTGTCATTCGGCGGAGGATCGGGATGATCGGCGCGGAAGGCTCGCCGATATTGCTTCAGTTCCTTGCCGCCCGGACAGCGATAAAGGTCGGCGGCGGGATCATAGGTAAAGTCGGCTCGGGAGAAGGTCCCGTCCGTCCGGCCAGACTTGTCGATGATCGGGATGTGGGGTGCGATCCCCTGGTCGTCGATCAGCCATTCCAGCATCTCGGCCGAGCCATAGGCGGTGTCGGCGGCAAGGCGATCGGGGTGGAGATCATGCCTGTCCCGAACCCGCTCGATCATGGTGCGGGCCGCAGTCAGCTCGGCCGGCCGCACGGCGGTGGACGCCTCGACATCGACGATGACGGCGTACTTCAGGTCGATCAGGTAGTTGGTGGCATAGGCGAAGAAGGCCGGCCCCTTGTTGGCAGCGGTCCAGCGCGCGGCTGGATCCACCGGCGAGATGAACTTGGGCGTTACCGGCGTCGCCCCACCGAACGCCGCGTCGTCCAGCACCGCCAGATACTCGTCGATCGCCCGGCTCGACGCCTCGGGCGGCAAACCGGGATCGCCAGGCACGCTGCGCTCGCGGTTCGCCTCGGCCTTGATCAGGCTGGCGTCCACGGCGAAGCCCTCGCCGCCGACCAGGCCTTCCAACATGCACCGGCGCAGGACCGTGTCGAACAACTGGCGCAGTAGATCGCTATCCCGGAAGCGGCCGTGGCGGTCCTTCCGGTCCAGGACTGTGAAGAGGCCTACGGGGTCGCAATCAGCCTGCTGCGGATCCAGACCCTGACCCCCGACGACTTTCAGGCCGACATCGTCGGTCGGATCGAGCCTGAGGGTCGGCTTTCGGGTTTCGACGACGGTCTGCACACCCTGTCCGGTTATGGCGAGGTCACCTGTATCGACGTCAAATCGATCCGTCGTTCGCCGCAAGAGGGCTGGGTCCGTGCCGAATACAAGTTGCGGCGTCTGCTGGGCCTGAACGGGCCCGGCCGGGCATGCGGTCCTTCGCACCGTTGGCGATTCTCTACCCATCCCTCCGTTCGCAACCTCGCCGCCGGGACTGCTCGCCCATGAAGATCGCCATTGTGATGCCGCGCGGCAGCCGCTTCTGCCCGGACCATCCCAACTCCATCGAGACCGTCGTGGGGACCCTGCTTGCCTCCAGCCGGTACCGTCGCTCGACCACGATCATCTGCGACGAAGGGGCCAGCCATACCGGATCGGCCAATGTCGTCACGGTCCCCAAAGGCCTCGGGAGATCCGCGCGCAACAAGGCCGTGGAGGCCGTGCTTCGCGCTACCCGACCGGACCAGATCGAATACCACCAGCACCTGAAGTCGGCAGCGGACATTTCCCGACGCTTCCCCGACACGCCTCATGTCCTCTATCGCCACACGCGCGTGAAACCCGCGCGTCATCCGATCGAGGGCCTGCGCTACCGGGCGCGCCTGAGACAGTTCGAAAAACTGGTGTTCGTGAGTCAGGCGGCGAGGTCGGAGTTCGTCCGTGACTATCCCTCGTTCGCAGACAGGGCTGCAGCGATCTGCAATCCCGTCGATGGCTTGGCGTGGTAAGCAGACCCCGCCGCAAAGGAAAAGCGGATCGTTTTCGCCGGACGACCGACACTTGAGAAAGGGTTCGACCTGTTCTGCACGGCCTTGGCGGACGTGCTGGACCGCGCGCCGGAGTGGCAAGCCTCGCTGATGCTGGCGGAATGGGAAAGGCACGAAGACTGGGCGGGCCCCTGGCTGGCCGGACTGACGCGGTTTGGCGCGCGGGTGCAGGTCGTTCGTTCGGCACCTCTGGCGCGGGTCCAGGACGTGACCCGCCGGGCCGCGATTGCGGTCACGCCGTCGCGAGTGCCGGAAGCTCTGGGCCTGAGCGCGCTGGAAGCCCCTGCAGCAGGCGCAGCGGTCGTCTCGTCGGGACGCGGGGGTTTAATCGAGGTCAGCGGGCCGCACGCCGTCTATGTGGAGCCCATCGAAGCCAGTGCCCTGGCCGATGCCGTATGCGCCCTGATCCTGGATGACCATCGGCGCCTCGCCATCGCCCGGGCAGGACAGGCCTATGTCGCCGCCGTGCATTCGCCGGCAAGCCGGGCGGTCCAGCTGGACCTGATGCGCGCCGAATTGAGTCTCTCGCATTCAGCGAAAGCGGCCGACATCCGGCTTGGCAAGCGGAAGGCTCGTGTTCCTGGCAGCCTCCTCAAGGCCTCTTCGGTCTAGACCGGCTTCAGTCCCCGAGATGCGGACGAGAGCGTATCATTCTACCCTGACCAGACTGTCATAGACGTGGGTGACCGCATCGAAGGTAACCCGTGATGGCAGGCCGGCAAAGGGCGCCGGCGAGAACCAGATAGCAGTAAGACCCGTCAGTACAGGGTCTGCGATCCGATCCGTGTTCCAGCCCAGAAGCAAGCGTCCGGCCGGCCGCAGGATTTTGGCCATGGCCGCCAGGATCCGGGTCTGCTGGTCAGTCCTGTCGACCCCATGCCCCAGCACGCCGTTGCACAGGATCGCGTCAAACGTCAGGCCATTGAACATCTGATCGACCTGACAGGCGTCGCCGGTCCGATGATGACCCGAAACGCCCCAGCGCGCAGCGCGCGGGTCGATGTCGGTCGTCCAGACCTCGGCACCGGCGTCCAGGAGAGGCGGGTAGTCATCACGGTTGTAGCCTCGACATCCAATGACGAGGATTCTGCCCGCTTCCTCAGCGAAGGCCGGGATCAGAACCTGCGCCATCATGACCCGGTCCGGCAAGGCGACGATCTGCTCGGCACCCGACGACCGTGCCAGCTGACGACCGAAACCCCGACCTAGCCAACGCGCGATACGCGTCAAATCGTCCATAGTGATCTTCCAACGGCTTCGGAGACGCCAGGATACGTTGTTTGGAGCGGGAGGGTGACGACGAAACACCGGAAGCGAGGCGAGGGCGGTGGTGTTCGACGACATCGAACGCCTCACTTCAGCCGTTCGCCCGATGGACTTGGAAAGGCTGGCGGCCTTAGAGCCTGAACGAAAAAGAAGTTGGGTGATTTCAGTTCGTTGTGATTCTGTCGGAGTTGCGAAGCTTCGATGGAGACCACGATGGCCTGGACCGAAACCACCCGCCACCAGTATCG
>NZ_JAFCTT010000028.1:0-6583 GCF_049896165.1 Brevundimonas sp. TWP3-1-2b1
TCGAGGCCACCATCGCCTCGGCCACCGCCTGGGTCTTCGTCGCCCATATCCGCCTGCTCACCCGCAGACTGGCAAGAGCCTGATATCCATCAGAATCATTATGAGTCAGACTCTAAGAGTGACGACGTGACCACAATGCCAGGTGCAGTTCGATGCGATCGCTTCTTCGACGGCTCACGCCCCGGTCCGGCCCAGTCTTGCACAGCCTGAAGGGCGTCTGGACGCTCCGCCCGGATGACTGCCCCTGCGACCTGCATTTCGTCGAATGGATGGAACAGCGCAGCGCGCGTGACGAAGTGGTCTTTCATTTCGGAACAGGCAGTCACCATCACGTTGGCATCAAGCTGGGCGAGAGCGACCTGGGGGTCTCGGTCATGGGGATCACAGCGACCCGCAAGGAATACGACACCTACATCGACCTCGTCACCCGTCGCCCAGAACTGGCGCGGACCTACTGCGTCTATTTCGGCGACATCTACACCGCAAATGCCGCCCTTCTGCCCACCTTCGACGTCGTCACCCTGTTCCACCTTTGCGAGTTCCGTACCGAAGAAAACGACGCCTATGGGGCTCTGACCGATCTGGAACTGACGCGCCTGTTCACCGAACGCACCCGTCCGGGCGGCCATCTCCTGTTTTATACTGGCTCCTACGCCTACGCCCAGGCAGAGACGGTCATCACCGAATGGGCCGCGTCAAGCCCGGTCGAGGAGGTCGAAGGATTCAAGACCCTGCGGGTCTTTCGCAAGGTCGGGGAGGCGATGGACGATCTCACGGACAAGGTCTGGTACAATTGACATTGGGGCCTTCGAAACCAGGTCGAGAGTGGCGAGATCAGGGTCGTCGAAGACAAGGACTATCCCGTCGGAGTCTATCCTCAAGATTTGATGTCCCGCCAAGCTTGGGAAGGCGCTCTTGCAGCAGCCAAAAAAATCGAGACGCGCAGGGCTAACGATCTGGGACCTTGGACCGATTTCGAATGGGGCATGATCAACGGCAAGCTGAGCGCCCTGCGCTGGATGCTCGGCGACCACTGGGACATGCTCGACACGTGACGGTGGTTCTGCTGATCTCCGCACGGCGAGGCACGACAACCATCTGATCGACCGCCGTGGGCTTCGGCGTCGCCCCCGCGGGCGCTCTACAGTCGGTCCGCGACCTCGGCGATCCGCGCCAGGATGGTATCGAGAGAGGGCTGGTCGCGATAATACAGCGCGCGGGTCGCGCCATAGGCGCGATCATAGAATTTGCGGGTGTCGGGATCGTTCAGCCAGAACGCCTCGTTGCGGCGGATGTCCGGTTCGTCGGCGCCGCGAAAGCGCGTCTTCTTGTGCGCGACGTACGCGTCCGAGCCGATGAAGGCCTGGACGTCGCCGTCCCCGAGGAGGCTGTAGACGTCGTAGTAGTGGCGCATGAAGTTGGTGGGCATCTCACCGCTCGCCTGCTGCTGGCGGAACTTGGTCGAGATGGTCTGCAGCTTCTCCACAAAGGTGTAGCCCGGCTCGTAGCAGGCGACGTCTATGGCGCGGTTGTCTGTGAGATCCTCGACGCCCTGCCGGACGGCGAAATCGTAGGCCCAGGACGATATGGTGATCGGGCGGTTGGGGGACACCTGATCGAAGCCCGCCTCCAGAAGGACGCCGGTCTTCACGCCGTCCGGAAGCGGATTGAGCTCGGGATAGCGCAGCCGGATGCCGGCGCCGCGCATCTGGCCGGTGGGGTCGTCGAAGGCGACGTCGCGCTCGACGGCCTCGAATCCGGGGATGGCGATCCGTTCAGCGAGACCGTCGAAGAAGGCCTGCCGCGCCGCGACGTGCGCTGGCTTGGTGTGGTTCGACCCAACACGCAGATCACCTTCAGGATGGATCAGGATGTCGATGTCTTCCGAGAACCGGTGGATCAGCTGATAGCCCTTCGACAGGGAGGTGCCGCCCTTGAGTTCGAAGGCGAAGCCGCCGGCCTGCAGACCCCACAAGGCCTGCATGATCCAGTAGTCCTTTTCCACCAGGCTGGGGTCGATGCTCATCTGGCCGGCGAGCACCTCGATTAGGTCGCGGAAGTCCGGGGTATCGTGCAGGAAGACGGTCACGACCTCACGCGGCCTCCAGCGCCTGGCTGAGAAGCCGCTCGGCGCGCACGGACCCGAAATCCCGCGCCGCCTTGAACAGGCGCGCGGGGTTCATGCGCCGGGCGCGCTCCAGAGCGCGCGGCAAGACCTCGGCGCGCGTCTCCGCGAGGCGGTCCAAGTTCTGAAGCAGATCCACGAGCAGCACCTCCTCGGTCAGCTTGGCCGGAACCGATGACTTCTTGCGAAAGTCATAGACGCGGCCACCCAAGTCGAAACGGCCGTGGCGTTTGAGATTATAGACCACCGGCTCGTTGTAGAGCTGGGTCGTGCCCACCCCGAGGCCATTGAAGGCGTTGGGCGAGACCATCAGAAAACGGTCGTCCTTGAGAAAGCTCTCGACGAGTTTCTCCGGCTTGGCCGGGGCTTTTCCGAACCGCGTCTTTCGCGGCGCCAGATAGAGACCGCCCGAGACCTTTTCGAGCCGCCCCTCCTCCACGAGCTGGCGCAGATGCCGATCCACGGCATTGGACCATTTCTCGAAATCCTGGCGACGGTAGACCTGACCGGGCCGCAGTCGCCTTTTCACGTCGTTGAGCGCGGACATCATCAAATTCCTTCGCGACCGACGTAGGATGCGATCCGGCATAATGCAACGATTTTGATTTAAATTCCATGCAAATTGCACGGACCCGATTTCAACGACAACATGGCCGTCAAAGCCCTTCGGATACCAGAACCGACGCGGTAACGTCATGGAACTCGGCGAGGCGCATCCCTCCCGCCAGAAGCGTCAAGGAAATCCCATGGTCCGCATCATCGGTCGACTGATCGCGGTCCTCGTTACGGGCTCGCTTCTGATCCCGACATCGGCCCTGGCCTGGGGCGGCGCGGGACACCGGCTGATCGGCGACCTCGCCTATGAGGAGCTGACGCCGCAGGGCCGAGCCTTCGTGGACCGGCTGATCGCTACTGCGGGCCAACAGGAAGGCGCTGGCGTCTGCCCGGTCGCCTCTCTGGCCGACGCCTCGGTCTGGGCGGATTGCGTCCGCGGCGGCAGTCTCGCCAACTTCGGCTACATGAGCGCGCTCCACTATGTGAACACCCCGATCTGTTGATCGGTGTTCAAGGCGGGACCCCACCCGATATGAAACAACATATTGAATGAGCTTAATATCTCGGAGCGATACGGGGTCCCGAAGACGACGGTCAGCATGCGCGCTAATGTATTGCTATATAGCGAATTCAACCACCTAGGCCGCCTCTCGATGGAGTCCGATTTCGACGCCGATCCACAGACGGGACTCACGGTAATCCCGATCGGGAGACGCTGCTCATGCTGGAGCGCGCCCGACCGGACGGCGGCTTCTTGGTCCATCTGACCTATTCAGCAGCCGCCTGCGATGCGGAGCACCGCCGATGGAAGGAGGCGCGCGGACGTGTCTTCAATCCGGCCGAGGACGCAAATTCTGACATCATCGACGGCTTGAAGGCTGGGCGACACATCGTGGTACGGGAAGATGTCATCTCCATTCAACTGCCTGGAGACCAGCCCCCGCGCCCCCGGGTGGCTCCCCGGCCCATCAGCGCCCACCCGCGACCCCTCCGGTCGCCTGGCCAGTACAAGCTTGCGCCGCGTCCAGCCAAGCGCCCCGACTGACCGGACCGGCGGAGGTCGGTCATCACAGCGTCCTGAGACAGAATGTGAAGAAAAACGCGGCGGCGCGAACTCCGCGCCGCCGCAGCTCTGTCAGCGGGACCAGATCAGGCTGTGCCCGCCTTCGACTTCGACCAGCGAGGCGTAGATCGGCGCCGGGAAGCTGGGGTCGTCGAGCTTGACCGACAGATACTCGCGGTTCTGCTGGCTGATCTTCTTCCAGGCGGCGCCGAACTCGGTCTGGCCGGAGAAGATGCGGAAGTCAGGAGCCTTGTCGTCGGTCTTTTCGTTGGCCCGCAGTTGGGCCGTTTTGACGTTGAGGGTCAGGGTCCTGATCGAACCGCCGTAACTGCCGTCCGCTTGCTGGGTGAAGGTGCCAATGGTGGCCATTGAAGTCTCTCCTTGCTGATGTCGGGCCCCGCTTGCCGCGGCCTCGATGGCGATCGACGGACCGGAGACCGGACGGCCCGCAGGGCGAGCGCAGCGAGATCCCGCAGCACAGCGGAGGACCGGGAGAGCGACTTTCTTGTTTCGCGAGGAAGGCCGTCAGGCCGGGGAAGAAAGTCGAGCGAGCGGTTGCGGAATCCGGACGGGCTTCGGTCAGATCAGGCTATTGAGAGGCCGCGCAAGGCTGGCCTGTTGCAGGAGAGACGGGTGGTCACCCCCGCTTGAACTACGCGGACGAGTCACGCCGGTCGTAGGGATCATGCCGCCAATGCCGGCGCAGGCGCTCGGCCACAAACGGCTCGCCCAGGCCACCGTTCCAGCGTCATCTGGACCTGACCGCGTTCGATGACCTCAAGACCGGAAGCCGGGCACCGGCAGGAACCGCAGCGAAATCGTTCGGCTGGCCAGATGCACAGGCCGTTTGGGCCGCCGCCACTCCCCGCGCCTGAGCCCTGTTGAACCAAGCTTGGGAAGCCCTGTAGATTGAACTCAACCGTCGACATCCGGCGGCAAGCGAACGAGTGGCCCCTTGGCGACACATTCCCACATGATCCAGTTCACCGTGATCCGCGGCGACGGCGACTGGCGAGTCCTGCGCGATGGTCAAAACTCCGGGCATTTCGACTTCAGCGTCGACGCCATCGAGTCCGCGCTCATGAAGGCGACAACCCTGATCGACAGGGGCGAGCGGGTCGAGGTCTTCGTCCAGGACGCCGCCGGCCAATTGCGCCAAGTCGATCCGGTCGGCGGGGAAGTGCTGCGCTAAAGGCCGAGTACGGCGCAGCGGTCGACGCCATGTGTCTGATCGGTAGGCGTTCTGTGAGCCACTAGCCCGCCCACTCGAAATCGAAGTCCGGGGTGAGCGCGAGCAATCCAGTTTCGAGCTGGTTCCATGTCAGGCGCAGCTCCTTCAGATCGTCGGGCGTGAACAGGTGCGCATGATGCGACGCGGCACGCAGCTTTCCAGCCTGTTTCAGAAGACCGGATACCGCCGTGGGATCGTCGAAACCGGCCTCGAAGATCGCCTGGAAATGCTCCGGATGGCTTATGATCCGCGCGTAGTGGGTGTAGTCGGCGTGATCGAGCACCTCCCCTCCCCGGTTCTTCCACTTCCCGAGCAAGTCCTTGCACTCGTACAGCGGCAGACGCTCATCCGGCCAATCCTCGCCGTAGGTCTCCGCCATCACCGCGTCGAGTCTGTCGCGCAGGGTCAGTTCGTAGCGGTGAACGAGCGTCTTGGCGCGCTTCACATGCGGCGGGGCGGAGTTGGCCCGGAGCCGCGCCTTCAGGCGACGCCGCTTCTCGGCCTAGGTCAGAAGGCGCCGTCTCGGCCAGTGCGACAGCCGCAAACCCGCAGCGTCGAGGAAGTTGCGATAGCCGCCCAGATTGGCGAACTGGGGCATGTCCATGATCGAGAAGACGCCGACGGCCTCTCGCACGCCGCGCGTGAGCCGGTCGCTCTCGGCGAACATGTCGGCCATCGCCGACGCCCGGGCAATAGCCTCGATCTGCGGCCGCTCCGACAGGGCGAGGGCGGCGCGATAGAGACGGTCCGCCTCCGCCTGTGCCCGCATGATGGCGTCGAGGTGTGGATCGGCGTCCAAAACGGACCCCCATCGCTACGCCGGTAACCGACTGACGTGAATGAAGAAAGTTATCCTACGCGGGGTCCCGAGCGGTGCCGATGTCATGCAAGCTACTGCCAGCAGAGTCTTTTAGATTAGATGCTTGGCCAAAATGGAGAGGGTCCCGTTTTTGGACGCCTATCTACACCTGCAGATGGCGGGATGGGGCGCCCACCCTGAAATTTGGATTCAAAAAATTCTCGCCTTCATCGGGAACCTTTATCCTAGGTCCGACACATGTCCCTAAACGCCGCGTTTTTCTGAGGCGCGGCAAAGGGGGGGCATTGCCAGATTCAGCGCCGATGGCATTCGGATGGCGATAATACTCATCGTCGAGAATGAGATTTTCATTCGGCAAAGCGCCGAGTGGATGATGGAGGAAATGGGCCACCAGCCCCTGGTCGCCTGTGATCTTGGCGAAACCATCGTCCATTTGTCCGCAGAGGCGACCATCGACGCCCTTTTTGTGGACATGCGCCTGAGTGAGTTGGCCCTTGGCGGCTACGATGTCGCCAATCAGGCCATCGCGCTGAAGCCCGGTCTGCGCGTGCTCTACACCTCCGAGACGCCGCTCACCGCTGCGATGACCACCCGGTTCGTCCCGGGCGAGCAGCTTCTGCAAAAGCCCCATTCCCACAAAGATTTAGGCCCTTCGATGGAACAGCTTCTTGCCTAAGAGTCTGACTCATAATGATTCTGATGGATATCAGGCTCTTGCCAGTCTGCGGGTGAGCAGGCGGATATGGGCGACGAAGACCCAGGCGGTGGCCGAGGCGATGGTGGCCTCGA
>NZ_JAFCTT010000029.1:0-5376 GCF_049896165.1 Brevundimonas sp. TWP3-1-2b1
GATACTGGTGGCGGGTGGTTTCGGTCCAGGCCATCGTGGTCTCCATCGAAGCTTCGCAACTCCGACAGAATCACAACGAACTGAAATCACCCAACTTCTTTTTCGTTCAGGCTCTCAGAGCGTGGGCGTAACTCTAAGCTTCAGCTCGCCGGGTTACGGCCAGGATTACGGCTATGGTCGCGGCTACGGCCAAGATTACGGCTACGGCCGCGGCTATGCCCCCCAGAACCTCCAATACCGCGCCCAGGCCCTGTCTCAGCACATTGAGCGCCTGGCCTGGAATGGCGATCTGCACCGCCGCGAGGCCCGCGCTTTGTCGCGCCAACTGCAGCAGTATCAGAGCCTTGAGTACCACTACGCCCGCAACGGCCTTTCGGCCCGGGAGTACTATGACCTGAACGCCCGCCTCGACCGGATCGAGTATCAGGTCCAACGGGTCCAGCACGCCCTCTGGTAGGTCACGAGAACTGCGGAGGGTCGCTCCGGTAACGGGGCGGCCCTTTCGGGGTGTTGTCAGCTGTGGACGGCTCCTTCTCTGCAACGGGGCGTCCGGTTCGGCGGAAGTGGACCCCCAACACGTCACCTAGTTCACGGATCGCGATCAGATCGCAGCCACATGGGAGTGGGCCAACGCTCACAGTGGTTTACACGGCTTCGTGACTGGTTAGGCTGCCTTCACCGCTCAGCTGCGGGGGAGGGAACAATCTTGAGATTGCATCTGCTAGTGGCCGCCGCGGTGTCCGCGCTTGGCCTCGTCGCCTGCCAGCCCGCTGAAACGCCGGTCGCGGAAAACGCGGAAGAGAACGTCGTGCTGGATGAGGCATCGGCGCTCGATACGCCCATCGTACTGGCCACAGAGGGCTTGTCCGCCGGAACCGGCAAACTCATCGCCCTCGGAGCCCCCTACGACGAGGCGGTCACCCTCGTCACAGGCGCCCTGGGCGGGGCGACCCCCGTGGAGAATACGAACAATGAGTGCCCGAATGGTGCCATGAGATACGCCCGTTGGGATGCCGGCCTGACCCTGTTGTTCCAAAACGAAGCACTGGTCGGCTGGGAAAGCACGGGTGCCGGCCTGACCACCGGAACCGGCGTCCACGCCGGATCGACGGTCCAAGAACTCCGCGCTGCTTATCCAACGGTCGAAATTCAGGAGACCACGACACCGAGCCACGTCTTCCTGACCGAAGACGGCCTCTACGGCCCGCTAAACGGGGCCAAGACCGCTGTGGTCTCAATACGCTCGGGCACGAACTGCGACGCCAGCTGATCCCACCGGATGGGCTGGTTGGGGTGGAAAGCTACAACCACCGCTCAGAACGGCGGGCCCGTTGGGTGTCTGAGATGGTCGAGGGCCGACTGCGGCACCCTGCCGATACACCGCCTCGAAGCCCCGCCTCCGGCAGTGTTTGCAGGTATGGCGCAGGTCGGAATTCCGGACGCGCCCACCGGAAGGCGCCGCAGCTCAGGAGCGTTGGAAACACCCCCTCTATCCAAACTGGGAAGGGGGTGGGTCGGCCGGCTTTCGAAGCCGCCGGTGGTCCTCCAAACCCATGCCGGCACTGGGTTTGGCCGGATCCCTTCCCTGGATTTCGTAATGCGGGGGTCAGGTGTTCGAGTCACCTAAGCGGCACCATCATTCCAGCAGGACCTAGGCTCGGCGTAAGGCGGAGGTGCCTTCCGGCTGGGCTCGGTGGTGGGTCCCACGTGGGTGGGCCTTCCGCAAGGACTGGCTCTAAGTGCGGCCCCTCCAAGGTCCGAAAGTGGGCCGGGGGCCAATGACGCTTGTCGACCCAAAGCGGACGCCGCCTTACAGACAATTAACGGGACATGATTTCCATAAGCGATTATGGAAATGGCATGAACCAAGGCATCGGTACCCAGCTCCGCCATTTACTCGAACTGCTCGATGGTGCGGTCACCGAGGCCTATGCGAACGAGTCTTTACGCTATCGCCCGCGCTATACTCCAGTGATGCGCGCGCTGATCGCATCCGAGCCCCGCGCCATCAGTCAGATCGCTGAGGCCGCCGGCATCTCCCAACCTGCAGCCACACAGACTGTAAGCCTCATGATCCGCGACGGCCTGGTGTCGTCCGCGCCCGGCAGGGACGCTCGCCAGCGGATGATCCGGCTCACGCCGGCGGGACGGGACCTCTTGCCGAACCTGCAGAGGTGCTGGCGCGCCACGGCTGCGGCTGCGGCCGGTCTCGACGCAGAGCTCTGTAGCCCCCTGTCGCAGGTGCTGGCCGATGCGATCACTGCGCTGGAGCGAAAATCGTTTGGTGATCGCTTGGCCGAGGCTCGCCCTCCGACCTGACCCCCAGGTCGGCATTCCACTGGAAAGTCCAGGATAACAGCCCGCGTCCGCGGCCAGCCTCGTGGACGCCAGAATTCTCAATCGTTCCATAGCCCTAGCCGTTTTTAGTCAGAGGAAGTGTTCATGCGTCTCGCCATCCTTTTCGGGTCTCTCGCGCTCGCCGCGACCGCCTTGCCCGTCCATGCTCAAGTCGAGGCCTCCGGTTCGCTGACATCCCTGCCCTCGGTCGACAGCAGGGCGGTCGTGGCCGAAGTCCGCCGTGTCATCGGCGAACGCTATGTTCTGCCTGAGCGCCGTCCCGCGCTCGATGCCGTGATGGCCGAAGGCCTTGCCTCGGGCCGATATGCCGTCACGGACGGCGCTGTCCTGGCTGAACGGCTCAACGCTGATCTGGAAAGGGTCGGACAAGACCGTCACCTTGGTTTCCGCTTCAATCCGCAAGAGGCCGCGATGATCGCGTCCGGTTCGGTCGAGCAGCCCGGCGCCAATCCCGCGTTCGAGCGGCTGATTCGCAATGCCAACCATGGCGTCACCGATTTACGTCTGTTGCCGGGCAACGTGCGGCTGATGAAGTATGACGGCTTCCACTGGACGGGGGCTGAGAGCGCCGCCGCGCTCGACAACGCGATGCGCTTCTTGGCGGGCGGCGACGCGGTGATCATCGACCTTCGCGCCAACGGCGGCGGCAACCCGGAGGCGGTGCAGCATATCATCAGCCGCTTTCTGCCGGCTGGTACGCAGCTGACGACCTTTTACATGAATGGCTCGGCCGAACCCGACGGCTTCTCGAGCCTGGAAACACCAACTGAGCAGCGGATGATCGGCAAGCCGCTCTATGTCTTGACCAGCGGCGAGACCGGCTCGGCTGCCGAGGAGTTCACTGGCCACGTTGCCGGATACCACCTCGGCGAGATCGTTGGCGCCAACACCGCTGGGGCGGCGTTCCGCAACGACATGGTCGCCGTCGGCGAACAATTCGTGCTCAGCGTCTCGGTCGGGCGCGCCGTCCTGGCGTCCACCGGCAAGGACTGGGAGGCAGTCGGCCACGCACCAACGGTCGAGGCCGAGGTCACCGCCGCCCTGGATATCGCTCACGCTGCCGCGCTGCGGACTGTGGCCGCCACGGCGCCAGCCGACGAGCGCGCCGTGCTGGAGGCCGTTGCCGAGGCAATGGCGGCTCGCGGGCTGCGGCGCGCTCCTGAACTCGACCTTGCGGCCTATGCCGGCGTTTATGGCGACCGCACCATCACCTCAGACGGTGGGCGGCTCTTCTCACAGAGACCCGACAGACCTTCATTTCCGCTGATCGCCTTGGGTGGTAACCGCTTCGCTATCGAATCCGCCCCAGGCATGCGGATGGTGTTCGAGGCAGCCGACGCGGCCGTGCAGGCTATGACAGTCGAGTACGTCGGTGGCCCCGCCCAGCCGCGGACCGAGCGAACGGCGCCGGCCCGCTGACCATGAGTGGAAAAACATTGCAATCTTACAGGCTGATCGGGCCGCTTCGCTGCTAAGCCCCGATGTCCGCTATCCATCTGTGGACGCCCCCTTCAACGCAAGGGTGAATTTCAGAGTTTCTGACACGTAGTCGGATGCTGCCATCTGTCCGGCCTGTGGTGCGGCGGCGAACCGTCGCTGGCCTGTATGGGAGTTCGCGGATCCGGTCCAAATCACCCAAAGCGTGCTCGAGGCACGGTGGAAAGCCCTGGTTTTCCTGATCCCGTCTCGCCGACTGTTGCGCCATACGCTCATTCGCTCATCCCTACGCTTCGACGTCTCGCGTTCGTGCTGGCTAAGCCGGCACGCCCGGAGCTCTGTAGACATCGCCCTTGGCCAGAAGCGCCCAGACGATGCGGGCGTTCTTGTTGGCCAGGGCGACGATGACCAGCATCTTCGGCTTTCGCGCCAGCATCTGGTCGAGCCATGACCCTGCCGGCGCGCCGCGGATAGAGGCCTGTTTGATGACGGCGCTGGCCCCGATGGTCAGAAGCCGTCGCAGCGTTCGCTCACCCATCCTGGTGATCGCGCCGAGCTTTTGTTGCCCTCCGGTGGATCGCTGTCGCGGCGTGAGGCCCAGCCAGGCGGCGAAGTGACGACCGCTCTTGAAGGCTTCGTGGGAGGGAGCGAGCGCGATCAGGGCCGTCGCCGTGATCGGGCCGATCCCCGGGATGGTCATCAGTCGACGTGCGACCGGATCATGCCGGGCGCGTGAGGCGATCTCCGCGTCGAGCACGGCGATCTGCTGGTCGAGTGTTCGCAGGGTCGAGACCAGAACCAGTAGAATGGTTCGTGCGGCGAGAGGGAGCGCTTCGGCCGGATCTTCGACGCGCGCGATCAGCCGATCGACATGGGGCACGCCCCTCGGAACGACCCAGCCATACTCCGCCAGATGCCCCCGCAGAGCATTGATCGTCTGGGTGCGCTGCCGCACCAGCAGGTCGCGGGCGCGGAAGACCACACTGCTGGCCTGCTGCTCTTCCTGCTTGAGCGGCACGAACCTCATACTGGGCCGCTGCGCCGCCTCGCAGATCGCCTCGGCGTCGGCCATGTCGTTCTTCTGACGCTTCACGAACGGCTTCACGTAGATCGGCGGGATCAGCCGGACTGTATGGCCCTGTCGGGTCAGTTCGCGACCCCAGTGATGGGCGCCCGCGCAGGCCTCCATCGCCACGACGCAGGGCGTTAGCTCCGCGAAGAACGCCAGCAAACGTCCTCGCCCCAACTTCTTGCGAAACACCACCTCGCCCGAAGCATCCGCGCCATGCGCTTGAAAGATGCTCTTGGCGAGATCCAGACCAACAGTGATAACCTGTCCCATGGACGCCTCCTTCGAGTGTTGTTCAACACCCTCACTCTGGCACGTAGATGCCGTCGGGGGGCGTCCACCCCATCACCCCCGACGGCGGTTCGGAAGATCTGCTGTCGGCCCTTGGGGTTCAGGTCCGGTTTCGGGCCCGATGCCAATGTCGTGGTCCGACCCGTTGCGGACGTCCGGGACGTCCTGTTTCTGGCAAGGAGAGCAGGCGCAAACGAGGAGGGCTGGCAGCAACGGCCTCG
>NZ_JAFCTT010000030.1:0-4210 GCF_049896165.1 Brevundimonas sp. TWP3-1-2b1
GGACTTCGAGGCCACCATCGCCTCGGCCACCGCCTGGGTCTTCGTCGCCCATATCCGCCTGCTCACCCGCAGACTGGCAAGAGCCTGATATCCATCAGAATCATTATGAGTCAGACTCTGAGCCAGTGCCGGGGTCGATGCCAAGACCGCGGACGCCGCCAGAACCGGAAGCAGGGCTTTCCTGATCATTGCGGTGTTCATTGCAGTTTCCTTTCTAGTCCGGGGCCATCCCGGTCGAGGGAGACACAACACCACGCCTGGCCTGACCGTAGTCTGAGAGGTCTGTTGTCCTACAGTCAGGAATCGGCGCTATGGCTGAAGTTGGTTTGTCAGGCTCAAACCGGGCGCGCCTAGGCCAAGACGGCGACCATCAACGCGACCAATATCCATTCTGGGTGCGGGCGGCGGCTATCGCGCCAGACAGCAACAGTTGAGCGTTTGTTGCTAGGACGATTTCAGGCGTATCAAGACTATTCTTTCCAACCGGAGGCACTCATGGCTGACATCGATCTATCGGCACTATTGGCCATGACCACGGGCATCGTAGCTAACTTCGTGGCCAACAACCGGGTGAGCCCGGATGAACTGCCCGGGTTGGTCACGATGGTGCACGGATCGCTCAGCCGCCTCGGTGGCGATGCAGAGCCGGAGGAAACGGAAGCACCGGCGCGACTGACGCCCGCCGCGATCCGGAAACTCATCCAACCCGACGGCATCGTCAGCCTGATCGACGGACGGAAGTTCAAGTCGATGAAGCGACATCTCTCGCTCCAGGGCTTCACCCCGGACAGCTATCGGGAGCATTTTTCCCTGCCAAAGGACTTCCCCATGGTGAGCCCTGAATATGCGGCTCAACGGTCGGCGTTGGCCAAGTCGATGGGTTTGGGAATGGGCGGGCGTCAGCCGAAGAAGGCTGAGGTCGCGGCGAAACCGGCGCGGAAACCGAGGGCTCCAAAGTCGTGACGACGTCTAAATCGCGTTGACCGCTGGAGGACGCTTCGCGCTCTTCTCCGTCGTGTTGACTGAGTTGGCGAACGTCCGTTTTTCGGCCTGATGTCAAAGACGCATGTCGACCCATAGCGGCGGTTAGAAATGTCCGCTCCCGGCAAGGATCGCCTCGATGTGAGGTGCCGGCATCGACCCGACCGGCTTTGGGAGAACAATCTGGCGGAGAACTCCCGTCTGCCGATCAGACGACAGAAGCGACACCAGCAGCGGCACAGATTCAAAGCCTCAGCCCAGAAATTCCTCACCACCTATGCAGCGATCTATAACATCTTCGGCATCCAACGGCATCTCGTCAGCAGACCGACCCCCGGCTACTCCGAGCCGAAGCGGCGGCCGTTCGAGCGGTAGCCGTTGCCTGATTTCAGGCAGGTTAGAGCGGCTTTCAACTTGTCGCGGTCAACCTGTCAGCATTGCAAAGTTGCCCTGACAGAACCACCCCTTTCCCGCAGTCAGAGAGCACCGCGAACAGAGATGGCAGATGGATCGGTTTGGTCAGAACGCCATCGGCACCGGCCGCCATGTACAGACTGACGTCGTCGGCAAATGCGTTTGCTGTCAGCATAAAGATGGCGGCGCCCGGCGCGAGATCGCCCGAGCGAATTCGTCTCACCGCTTCCACTCCGTCCATCACCGGCATGTTGGCGTCCATCAGCACCAAGTCGAAGCGGGCGGTGGCCAGGGCATTCAGCGCCTGCTGCCCATCCTCGGCGAACGTGAGTTCGACATTGGCCGGGGCCAGGAGCAGCTGCAAGACCCGACGATTCGCCGGGTTGTCCTCTGCCGCAAGCACCCGAAGCCCGCCCTGAATCTCGCCTGGCTCCTCAGGCTCCTCCAGACGGTCTTGCGTGCTCGTATGGACAGGACATTGAAACCAGAACCGGCTCCGGCCTGTCTCGGTAAGGTCGGTGCCGATCTCGCCGCCGAGCAAGTGGACATTGCCGGTGCAGATGGACAGACCCAGCCCGGTGCCCCCGGCCTGACGGCCTGTTTCAGTCTGTTCGAAGGGTTGGAATATCCGCTCACGGTCACAGTCGGCTACGCCGGGGCCGCCATCAATAACCTCGATTCGAAGCGAGCCTTCTTCAGAGGCCGCACGGATGACAACCCTTTCGCCTTGGGGCGTGAATTTGATGGCGTTGGCGACCAGGTTGACGACGGTCTGCTCGATGCGACCCTCGTCGGACCGGAGCAGACGACAGCCAAGCCCGGTCGTGTCCAGTGAAAGGTCGATCCCCTGCTCGTGCGCATAGGGTGTCCAGATCCTGACGATAGCCTCGACCATGGTTCCCGGATCGAAGTCCGAAAGGTGAGCCGTCACCTCGTTGGCTTCAATCTTGGACATGTCGAGAACAGCGTTCAGGAGCCTCAGCAGCATCTCGCCGGAGGCCAGCACCCCGTCGACCAGTTCGTGCTGCTCCGACGTCAGGGGTTCACGCTTGAGCGTTTGAGTCAGGCCGAGGACAGCATTCAGGGGTGTGCGGACCTCGTGGCTGGTGACGGCGAGAAAGGCCGACTTTGCCCTGCTGGCTTGCTCGGCCGCTTTGTGCTCGGCTTCCAGCGCGGCCTTGTCGACGGCCGCGCGGTCGCTGTTACGCTTGCGCTCGACCACCCGACCCAGCTGCGCACCGATCTGCTCGACCGTCCGCATCAGCTCTTCATCGGGTTCCCTTGGCCAGCCTTGAAAAAACTCCAGAACAGCCCCGACCTCGGTGCCGATCAGGGCGGGGAAGGCAAAGGCGGCACGGAGTCCGCATTCCCGAGCGACACGCTTGCGTTGAAAGTGGTCGTCCAGGGTGATGTCCGGAATCCAGACGGCCTGTCGTTTCTGCAGCACCCGTCCTGGCAAGCTCAGGCCGGGGCCAAAAGTCATCGATTCAGTAACCCGGCGGAAGGCCTTGGCTTCGATGCTTGCGTCCGAAGACCAGACCCCGGACGAGATCAGCTCGACGGTCTCGGACTGACTTTCGGCGAAGATCCAGACATGACCGGTAGCCCAACCGGTGTAGTTGCAAATCTCGTCCAGAGCGACATGGAAGGCGTCTGACGGATCATCGAGCAGGTTCGCGGCGCTGGCTATGGTCTCGACCAGCTTCAGGCGTTGCTTCTGGATAAACAAATCCCGCGTGCCCTGCTCTGCGATGCGCTCGGCCATCAGACGGGCTTCCCGTTCACGCGCCAGGCGGCGCTCCAGTCGGTAGATCTGGTCGCGAGGGTCGTCGGACGGGGCGGGGACGGTGATCACGCAGCTTCGACTTCGTCCAGCGTTTCGGAAGACCAGGAGATGGCAAAGGTGCAGTGCGGTGCGCCATGAGACGTGCACGTGACATGTTCGAAGGTTACGGCTTCGCCGTACCAGACGGCTGTACCTTCAACGAACCCTTGGGCCAGCGCACACATGTTACGCGTGGAGAGATAGTCCATGACCAGTTCGCCCGAGCTGTTCGAGCGCATGTTGAAGTGCGGGCATGCCGCGCCGGGGTAGAGTTTGCGCACCTCCGTATGGATCTGGCTGTTGATCCCTTCGACGAAGGTGCGAGCGTCAGGCGCGGCCGAGAAGAAGTCGGGATAGATGTCCGCCATCAGGGGAATGGCTTTCTGTCCGAACCAGCGCAGGACCTGATCCCGGTCCAGGTCGAGTGCCTGTCCCGCTGCAGAGACCAGTGCTTCCATGTCTGAATCGGGATAGCTGCCGAGGGAGGTATAGGTCCCGCTGACCCCGGCGGCGTCTATGAGCGCGTCCCAAGTGTCGTCTCCGAAGGCGCGTAATACGGCGCCCTCGAGAAGGTTGAAAACCACACCCTTCATTACAATCCCCCGCTGATATCGAGCGAACGATAGTTGTGGAAAAAGAAAGAATCATAAACGGCCAACAAAAGTCTGAGGTGAACAAGACAACCGCGACGCGTTCGAACGGCCGGGAAGACCTTCCGGCCCCGAAAAGGGTACGCTTCAATGTCGTGCTTCTGGCGCTCAGCCGATGACGGCTTCTGGCGCTGAGCCGCCCCCGGTCCCGTGCCAGGCGTAGGTCCGCTGTCCACCCCCAACGGCGGTTCGGAAGGTCTGCTGTCGGCCCTTGGGGTTCAAGGTCCGGTTTCGGGCCCGATGCCAATGTCGTGGTCCGACCCGTTGCGGACGTCCGGGACGTCCTGTTTCTGGCAAGGAGAGCAGGCGCAAACGAGGAGGGCTGGCAGCAACGGCCTCG
>NZ_JAFCTT010000031.1:0-3458 GCF_049896165.1 Brevundimonas sp. TWP3-1-2b1
GGACTTCGAGGCCACCATCGCCTCGGCCACCGCCTGGGTCTTCGTCGCCCATATCCGCCTGCTCACCCGCAGACTGGCAAGAGCCTGATATCCATCAGAATCATTATGAGTCAGACTCTCAGACATCGAGCAGTATCTGACGTCTAACACTATCAACCGGGGGGATGGTCGTGATCCCTTCGCTTGATCCCGTGCTGTCGATGGTCGTCGCTGATGCATCGGAAGGCTTCATCGTCGTTGGCTTCAGGCTCCCTGGCACAAAGGGCATACAATCCAAGTCTTTCCACGTTTCCGAGGCTCTTCAAGCCCAGGGGTTCATTTCCGCACTCGGCAAGACACATGATGTTTATGTGGAAAGTGCGCTTCAGCACGCCGCACCGCCGCCGGGGAAACGAGGGACGGCAGCAGGTGCTTCTCAGTTCTCTCTGGTCTCGCTGGATTTCGATTGCACTTGGGGGAAGCACGCTGAGACGTCTTTGCCTGGGTCTCCGCATGACCTCGCTCGAGTATTGGAAGCAGCCGGAGCACCAGAACCGTCGTTAGTCCTCGAAACAGGCGGTGGCCTGTTGGCGCTGTGGCAACTGGAAGAGGCCTTGTCTTTGCCAATCGGGGACGAGGCGAGGGCTGCTAGAGCGAGGAAGGCCAGCGCAAACTTTCAACAACGGATCCGACGGTCGGCGAAGCAAACGTATGGCTTCAAGCTCGACGGGACCGGCGACCTGAACCGGTTGATCCGGGTCACGGGCACGCTCAACCATAAATATGATCCGCCTCGACCGGTGAGGATATTGACATGAACAGCATCACTCTCGCTGACCTCGAACGGTTTGGAGCCAAGGCTGATGCGGGGCGGGCACCCGATCGCCGGGCAGAACCACCGTCGGGATCGCCGACTTTTTCGAATGAGCTTGCCGACTGGCCAGCGATTGTCGCGGGCTGCGCATTTGCCGCGCACTGTGTTTCTCACGCGGCGGCGCTGCCCGAACCCTTCTGGTACGCCGTCGCCGGCCTTCTTGGTCGATGCGACGAAGGTCATCGCCAATTCCATGAGCTGAGCAAGGCGGATGAGCGATATGACAGCGCCGAGACGGATCAGAAGTTGGAGCATGCGTGCACTGCATCCGCGCCTCGAACCTGCCGCTCGATTCGCGATGACCTAGGCTTCGACGGCTGCAGCCGTTGCCCCCTGTGGAGGCATGCGTGATGGCTGCGTCTCCAATAGCATTGGGCTACCGCCCGCTGGCGTGGGCCAAGGCTGCGGCACGCTATGTGTATGTCGCTGGACCTGACGTCTGGTACGACACGCGCTCGCGAGCCCCGCTTTCACGCCGATCACTTGATGGCTTGCTGGCCCATGAGTTCGCCCGCCCGCCCTCCACGGACCTGCTGCGCTGGGGACGGATGGCCAAAGTCATCGACACCGCCTACGCGCCCGGCGAGGACGATCTCGTATTTCCTCGGGATAGTGACTGGTACCTGAATACTTGGAAGCCATCTGGGCTCCTGCCAGTTCAGGGGCCGTGGCCGCTCATCTCGCAGTTGGTTGATCGCCTGATGCCTGTCGCGGAGCAGCGCGATCACTTCCTCGACGTTCTAGCGTTTGTTAGTCGGTTCCCGGGCAAGAAGGTCAATCATGCTCTGGTCCTCACGGGAGTCCCCGGTTGTGGGAAAACGACCCTCGCTGAAATCGCTTCAAGACTGGTGGGAATCCACAATTCAAGCACGGTCGACGGCCACGTCTTGGGCGGCCGTTGGGTGAATATGTTGCTCGACTGCGCGGTGCTCATCATTGAGGAGGTCGCTCACGGCGACCGCTTCGATGTTTCCGATAAGCTCAAGACGCTGATTACTCAGCAGCACCAACAAGTTGAATCCAAGGGCCGCAATTTTTACTGGGGACGGACGCCAAATCTGGTCTTTGTCCTATCCAACGATCGCCGCCCTCTTGCATTGGGCGAAGGGGCCCGTCGCGAATGGATGCCTGACTTTGTCACCGATAAGCCGTTGGACGAGGCATTTTTCGTCGCGCTCAACGGGGCTCTGAACGCAGAGCTTCCAGGGTTTGCCGCCTCCTTGCTCGAGCGGGATATCAGCCGCTTCAACCCGGCCGCTCCACCCCCGATGACATCGGCCAAGGCTGAAGCGATTCAGGACTCACGCCCGGTTCTTGATGTTCAGCTTGAGGAGATGATTGGTAGCTTCGCAACACCATTCGATCGTGACGTGGTGATCACGCGAGATGTTGTCCACGAGCTCCGCTGCGCCGGAATGCCCGCGACTGAAAATCAGATCAGAAAAGCACTCCGCCGGCTCGACTGCCGCGCTTGCATAAACCAGGCCGCGCCATCTCCCCAGTGGCATGGATCGCCTCGCGTGTGGGCGGTCAGAAATGCCGCCCGGTGGGTTGACGCGACGAAGACGGAACTACGCGATCACATTTGTGGGTCGGATCGATCAGTTCGTTCGCCTGCTGGCAGTGACCTGCACCAGCAGCTCCTCCGAAAAGGAGGATGAAGCCCATTTTAATAGCGCTTTGAACTCTGACCAAACTGACCAACTGACCAACTGACCAAAATGGAAAGCCAATGACTATCGAATATGCATCGACCCTAGAGCTCGATGAAAACACGAAGCCCCGACCGTCTGGTCCTTTTGCTGTAATCTGCAATCCGGCGTTCCGGAGAAACCTTGAGGCTTTAAACTACAATCCCTGGGACGTCATTGCTGGTCCTGAGATGGCCAAAGCAGGTAACTTCTCACCCCGCAAAATGCCTGATTGGCGGCGGTCTGTGACGGCCGTTTATCTACCCGATCCTGAACACAAGAGATTGTTCCCCGGACCAGCGGATTACTATCGTATGGACGTGCTGTTCGACTGGATTGCATGTTGTGGTGCTCGCGAAACAGACCGGTCCATGCTTTGGATTTATGCCGCCGACTACCTCGCCAAACACAAGCTCGGCCGCCCAAATAATGCGTGGGAGGTCGAAGACTTGCTTCATTGGCTCTGGAGAAGCGGAATCCTTCTACCCCGAGTGATGCCCCTGAAGCGGCCGTATCATCCCTATTGCGATCTCGCGAACTGATTCTCCCTCGCTCGCCATCCTCGACATGCACCCGCGCAAGATGTCGGCTGGACCATGCGGCAGACCCCCTTCACTGAGATCGCCTTGGAGTCGCTCAACGTAGCCATCAAACGCCAACCCGCGCCGACCTGTTCCATCACTTCGATCGGGTCATCCAGTATGCCGCCGAGGGCTATAAGTCGGCCCTTTCCCGATCCGGCATCATCCCGTTCATGAGCACCAAGAGCCACTGTGGCGACAACGCTCCGACCGATGTGGATCGGCGTGGAAAAGGGACCCCGTTAGCGGGGTGATCGGCGTCGAATAAGGACCCCTCATTCCTGATGTCTAACGATGGCTGCTTGGCGGATGTCAGGCGGCGAGTTCGGGATG
>NZ_JAFCTT010000032.1:0-2821 GCF_049896165.1 Brevundimonas sp. TWP3-1-2b1
ATCCCGAACTCGCCGCCTGACATCCGCCAAGCAGCCATCGTTAGACATCAGGAATGAGGGGTCCTTATTCGACGCCGATCACCCCGCTAACGGGGTCCCTTTTCCACGCCGATCCACATTCCTGGACATTCCCGATCCTATCAAACCCGCTGAGCGAAATTGGAACGTTCTGCTGAAGACGATCAAGGACGGCATTGATGTCAAGTATCCCACCAGCGCGGACAAGGGTCCGCACACAGAGGGAGCTCGCATTGAAGGGCTCTATGCGAATCTGGATTCTATTCGAAATCCATGGCGCAATGCCACGATGCACAATGAGAACATCTATCAGATCGAAGAGGCTGATCACATTCTGAAGTGCGTCAACGTGCTCTTTATCAAGTGTGCTGAGATGTTCGACGAGCAGGGCGAGGCGATCTAGAGCGCCGGATCAAAAGCGGGCGCTCAGACCGCCCCGGCTGTGGGCAACACCTGTCGTGCCACTTCAAACAGTTCACCGGCACGACGCTTCATACAGCCCTCGTCCCATCGCTCGGAATGATCCCTGACGATTCGCGCGTTCATTTCCACTTTGAGCGCTCCACAGATTACCGACCAATCCGAGCGAAACGAGAGCGCCGAGCCAACTGTGGACGATTGGAACAAAGACGGAACATTTACTTGCGTGTCGCCGTCTCGCGGAGTCACAAGTTCTCCGGGTCGGCAACCTGGAGAGAGTGAATGAACGACCGATCCTTGGCCTGCTTGCTCGCCGAGCTAGACGCAGAACTAGCCCGCAAGACCGACCCCGTTCGCGCCGCTGGAGAGATACTCGACCTTATTGAGGCGCAGGTTCCCGGCTCGGTCATGCGGTCCGCCGCCGGCATCCAACTCCGGAGCCTGGGCTGCTCCACCGCCATCGCTGGATGATGTCGTGCCCGACCTCAATCGCCCGCGTATCGCACGCGAAGACGTCGCGCCGGAGCACGGCCGCAGAATGGTGGTGCAGTGCGACCGCCCGGAGTGTGGCCGCGCCGTCCTGATGGACCCTCGTCCCCTGTTCGGCTCGGCGCGGTTCTGGCCGGTCGAAGGCCGATCCAGCAGATTTCGGTGCGCCTGCGGCAGTCGGGTCGCCTGCGTGTCCTACACCCGCAATGAATCCCAGACCGACGGTCCGATCTCGCCGGCTGCCCTAGCGCTCTGGTTCTGATGAGCTACGTCAAGCTGGAGAACCGACCGGTCTCGTGGTGGCGCTGCCGCGCGGCGACGATCGGCCAGATGATCGATCAGGGCTGGGTTGTCTGGTCCGTCTGCAACGCCTGCTTTCTGGTGATGCCGGCAGACCTGGACTGGTTCGCTTTCAGGCTTGGGGACGAAGAGACTCTATGGAACCGTCATCCCTCCTGTCGCCGCCTGGGCTGCAAGGGAACGATCACCTTTCACGGCACGCCTCCAGCGATCAACCGTTGCATGGAACTGAGGGCGGAATGGCCGCCGGAGTGGGCCGAAACGACGCCAACCGTGCCGCCCAGACTGCCGCCTGAGCAGCGAGAGCGACCCTTGCCGGACCCCGCACAGCCCGAGGCCAGCCGGAGATTCAGAGCCTAGCGAGGGCGCGCAACTGTCCCGACCGATGCAAAGCGGACCCTGACCGCTTCAACGGCGTTTGCAGCGCCTCCAAGGCCAGTGCCACGGACTTAACAGCCTCATGGGCGCATGGCAGGGTCTGGGGATGTGCAACCTCTACCGCGCCAAATCCGGGCCAGGCGACATCCTCGCCATGACGCGTGCGATGCTCAGCGACGTCGGCAACCTCGAACCGCGCGACATCTATCCGGATTACGAAGCCCCGATCGTGCGCCTGAACGACGGTGGAGAGCGCATCCTGACCAAGGCACGATGGGGCATGCCGACCTCGAAGAAGGCGCTGATCGAAGCGACGGGGAAGCGGGTCGACAAGCTGCGCGCCAAGGGTCAGGTGATCGATGACGAGACGTTCAAGCGGTATCTGGAGGTCGAGCCAGACAAAGGCGTGACCAACGTCCGCAACACCATGAACGCGGCCGGCAGGATGAACGCCCACTGGGCTCCTTGGGTCGGGCCGGCGAACCGCTGCCTCGTCCCCTTCAACGCCTTCAGCGAGCCGGATCAGGACTTCCAGGGCACGATGAAGAACGTCTGGTTCGCCCTGTCAGAGGAGCAGCCGCTCGCCTTCTTCGCCGGGGTCCACGCTCTGCGGTGGTCCAGCGTGCGCAAGATAAAGACCGGCCCCGAGACCTGCGACCTGTTCGCCTTCCTGACGACGGATTCCGCCGAGCCGGTGAAGACCTACCACCGCAAGGCCATGCCGGTGATCCTGACGACGGGGGAGGAGCGCGATGTCTGGATGCGTGCGCCCTGGGATGAGGCGAAGGCCCTTCAGCGGCCGTTGGCGGCAGACACCCTTGCAGTGATCTGATTTGGGGTGCCGGCGGATGAATTAGGTGTCACGAACACAGATGCTTTGGTCGCCGGACATCGACATCATCGCGGGCGGCCTGGGGATGAGCTTCGCTCTTTGGAGCATCCGCCGCCGGCAGCTCGGCATGCCGGTCCATCCAGACGCCGCAAAGGTCGATGGATGGCTACTGGTGTTTGCCGCCGCGCTCGTCTGCCTTGGCGTTGCCCGTTGGCCGGGATAGCGGCAACCCGAAAGCGGACGTCCCGGACGTCTGTTCGGGGTGGGAAGCGGACATTGGTCATCGAACGACGTGACGAAATGGACCTGTGTTGGCGGACGAGGGGTGAACACGTTAACCCGCGCCGATCACGGAGCGCCGAAGCGGCGAGCCATCAGGATTCG
>NZ_JAFCTT010000033.1:0-2772 GCF_049896165.1 Brevundimonas sp. TWP3-1-2b1
ACGCCCTCCCTACGCCCCAACCCTCGCAAGCGGTGCGCTCGTGACGTCCATCCAGAACACCAAAAGGGGGTCCCTATTGCACGCCTATAGGGGGTCCCTTTTGGACGCCGATTGACAGAACCGGCCCCCACCGATCGTCGCCTTCAGGGCGTTCAAGCGCGTTCCGTTGGCGAGGATCGGCCGGTCCGACCGGACTACAACATAGACGACGGTGACCAAGCCCTGATTGCGGCGGGTCCGGCGGACGACGGCGAAGAACGTGCCCGATCTCTTTTCGGTCTTCAGAATTTCGTAGCGGTTCGTAACCGAACCAACGGGGTAGCCGATCTTGTAGTGCATGGTGAACTTCTCCATCGGGCATGCGGAGGCGTTCCGCGAAGCCGGGTTTTCGTGTTGGGCGATTGGGAAAGAGGGGCGGCTAGAAGACGGCTGGGTTGACTTCGTAGTCGGCTCGGGAACGGCCCGGCGTGTCTCCGGCGCGACCCTTGAGGCGCCGGATTAGACCGGCCTCTTCAAGGCTGTCGCACGCCGCTGCAAGGACCTTTGACTGCGCCAGCAAGCCGATGGATCGTCCGGTCCTGCGCAGTTCACGCGCGTTAAACCCCATCAGGCGATCTCGCTTCAGCACCCTGACCAAAGTCAGCGCATCGCGATCCTCGGAAGCGGATGCGGCGACGCTCAGTGTTCGAAGCATCATCGGAGAGGAGTAGTCGTCGATGAATTTGGTGGCCGCCTGATAAGCCCGGCTGCTGATCTCGATCGGCTCCGGCGCGTCGCCTTTGGCAGACCACCAGAGATATTCGAGAACCAGAGCCAGCCTCAACGCCGTCCCGGCTTGCTTCCCAATCCAGCCGCCGACTACGCCCTCTTCGTCGGTCATGCGTCGATGGGTGGCGAGGTTGTAGCTGTCCACCCGACTAGCAGCCCTGCGCGACAGCTTCTTCGTAACTGGGTTTCCGCAGTTCAAGTCGAGTTTGGCCAGCCGCATGAAGGCGGTCTTCGGCAACGTGAGATCGAGAGATCGAGATCGGCCCGGCAAACGAGGCTCCGGAAAGATATAGAGCCAACGAGCCGAGAAGCCGCGATCGACGTCGTTTTCGACGTGAGACTGAAGGATGTCGGGCTGACAGCCGCCGAGCACGCTGATCGCAAGCCGCTTGATCTTGATCAAAGGCTTGCCCTTGCGATTCACCGTGTAGGGATTGGCCATGTAGGCTTCCAGCCAGAAGGGATCAGACCCGTATCGGCGAAACCAACCGGACAGTTCGTCCTTGAGCAGAAGAAGGCCTTTCGGGGAGGACGATGCCGCTTCAGCAGCCGCTGCTGGCGTGACGTCAACGACGCGCAGTTGTGGTTCTGCTTGAGAGTTTGGGTCCCAAAAACCGGCCAACGAGCCGTTGGCAATATCATCCTCGATGTCGGCGAGGACGGCCTGAAAGGGATTGATCGCTCCCGACTTATTGGAGGACGGCTTGCCGACGAGCATCATCCACAGAAGCGGTGCTTGGCGAAAGACGCCGACCTCGATCTGGCGGGCATTGCCGATCAAGGCGCCAGCGACGGCCAAGAGCGAGGCGCCAATGTAGTCCTCTGGCGTGTTATGAGCGGCGGCGGCGGACTCGACCCAAGCCTGCCAAGCGTCTCCCAAAATCTCGACCGGAAACCTCGGGACGGGAGCGGTTTGCGGCTGGACCAAGGAGAGATCGGGCGTCTCCCATGTGGTCCGAGTTAGATGCGATCCGAGCTTCAAGACGTTCTCCGTTCATTGGGCCGGGTGGCGAGTAAACCGCTGCGGCCGTTGATGTCGGAGAGCTATATGTAGGAACAAATCTCTGGCGTCATTGGCTAGAAAGTCCAGAAAAGGCCAGAAATGTTTCAGCCATTTTCACGGATAGCCTTCAGAGCCTTTTTCAGGGTCGAAATAGGAATCTCGGTTTTTCTAGCTAGCTCTATTTGGACTTCATAGCGGAGCTTTTCCTGTTCCTTGTAGTCACCGTCGGGGCGCAGCTTCCGTATCGCCGCGATGATTTTGTCTTCTGAAGACGGACGTCCTAGTTTTGCAGCGATCCGAGCGGGGGCGGGCGCATGTATCGAGAAGAAGCTCACGGACCCGTCTTTGGTTTCTGCTTTTCCAGACCCAACATCGGTGACGGCCAGCGCGGGCCAGACGTCCCACCCGATCGCCTGATGTGGTGAGGTCAATGACCCGACGCGACCCCAGACCGGCTGGCCTTCGGCCAACCTCCCCAGCACCGCCTTGGCATGGCCGTTCCACAATGCTGCTGCTCGCGACATCAAGCGATAGTGCAGATCGCCCTGCTCTGAGAACGGCAGTGGATCGAAGGGTCCCCACGGCGAAACCTCAAAATGCCGATCAGGGCGGCGTATGAGATTTCTCTGATCGTCCTCGGTTCTGTGACGCGAACGCCAAAGGTAGCGATACTTTCGATGCTCCTGATCGATGGTCACTGAGGCAAAGTCGAACCTCTCAGTGCTGGTCACTTTGACAAACTCGACAAAGTCCTCGGGATACACCGGCTCGGGAGGTCGGGTGCCGTCGTCGAGCAATGCCGTCATTTCGAGAATGCCCAGATCGGCAACGATCCGATCAAAGATCGCGTGCGAAAGGGGCACATATCCCCTCGGCAGTTCACCCACACTTCGTCCCCTGTCATTGGCGCCAATAGCGTCGATAGTGTCTGTGTGGATGTCGGGAGTCACGGGTTGAAATCGATCTGGGCGACGGTCTGGAAAATGTCGCCTGCGTGCTCT
>NZ_JAFCTT010000034.1:0-2325 GCF_049896165.1 Brevundimonas sp. TWP3-1-2b1
CGATACTGGTGGCGGGTGGTTTCGGTCCAGGCCATCGTGGTCTCCATCGAAGCTTCGCAACTCCGACAGAATCACAACGAACTGAAATCACCCAACTTCTTTTTCGTTCAGGCTCTCAGGAGTTGAGGCCTCCGGCAAACCCGGGGCGGTTCACCCTGACGTTGTCGGGAAGTCATGCGCCGCCAAACATGCGGCCGCCGCCTTCAAAGCTGTACTGACCGACCGCCGCCCTCTGGCGTACTGATGCGTACGCTGGACGGGGCTCAGGTGAGGTGGTCCGGCGTGACAAAAAGGACGTTGAACCGGTCGGCCAAGTTGGTCGGAATCAGCGTCCCGGCTCCCCAATATCTCTCTACATAGCCAAATGGCTCAAGAAACTGTGCGAACTGCTCGTGCTCGTGACCCAGCTCCAGTAAGATTACCGGGCGATGTCGCCTGATGGTCTCTGCCATGCCCCTTAAAGCCTGCATCTCGAAACCTTGTACATCGATCTTGATGACGCCTGGTACGAGATTCAAAGAGTCGATGGTGATTACGGGGATCTCCATCGTGACAACCTCGAAGTCTACTCCCTCGACTCCGTTGCGTTTGACGGAACCGCTAGTCGCGAGTGATGTGCGGTCGAAGGTTCCCTCTTCAAGCAACATCCGCCGGTTCCGGCGTGGCACGAAAAAGGTAAGCTTTCCCGCGTGATCGCCAGCTCCCGCTTGAATAATCTTCACTCGGCCCCTTCGCAGCTTGCTGATCAAGTTGAGCTCTGGATAACACTCCGGATTGGGCTCAATGGCGACGACGTTCATCTCCGGACGAACCGCGATGATTGAGGTGATCGACTGACCATTGTTGGCACCGACATCAATCGCGAGATCACTCGATAGCGTAAGATTTCTGAGGGCGAGGAACTCGGGCTCATGGGCTATCGGCTTCAAACCTCGTGATAAAGTCCGGAGCCTCCTCAGACTGACCGTCGCCGTTCGGCTGCGGAGCAAAAATCGCTTCAGGGCCGAGTCTTTGGGTTTGGGGGTCGTCATAGTTGAAAGATCCCACGGTGTTCTCTGAACGTCCACCCCACCCACCTAGGCACAGGCTTCTTCTTCGGCCAAGCGACCGATCGAGAGATCTCAGTTGTGCTCGGTTCGAAAGAAGAGTGGCCGACCGCGTTACGATTCGTCGAGATGCAAGGCGAGCCACCTGCCCCTGAAAAACCGGACCGATTTGAGCTAGAATTTTCTCGTTTTGCCCTTGGGCCTGTGAACGAGGAGAGACGATGAAGCGGTCGAAGTTCAGCGAGGCCCAGGTGGCCATGGTCCTGCGTCAGGCGGACGAGGGCGCCACGATCGGCGAGGTCTGCCGCAGGGCCGGGATTTCCGAGGCGACGTTCTACGTTTGGCGCAAAAAGTACGCCGGTCTGATGCCGTCGGAGATGAAGCGGCTGAAGCAGCTTGAAGATGAGAACGGGCGGCTGAAACGGATCGTGGCGGACCTGACGCTAGATCGGGAGATGCTGCAGGATGTGATCAAGCGAAAGCTTTAGGGCCTAGCCGGCGTCGCCAGCTCGTGGATCATCTGCGGGCCACCTGGCAGGTCAGTATCCGACGGGCGTGCGGAGCGTTGCAGGCGGAACGTTCCAGCTACCATTACAAGGGCAAGAGATCGGAGCCCGTCGCGCTGAAACGCCGGATCAAGGAGATCGCGGAGACGCGAGTGCGCTACGGCTACCGGCGGATCACGGTGTTGCTGAAGCGAGAAGGCTGGCCGGTGAATGGAAAGCGAGTCTAGAAGCTGTACAAGGAGTTGGGTCTTCAGCTGCGCAACAAGACACCGAAGCGGAACGTCAAGGCCAAGCTGAGGCAAGACAGGCAGGCTGCGACACGAGCCAACGATATATGGGCGATGGACTTCCTGCACGACCAGTTGTTCGACGGGCGCAAGATCCGCAACCTGGCGGTCATCGATCTGTTCAGTCGGTTCTCTCCCGCCCTGGATCCGCGCTTCTCGTACAGGGCCACGGACGTCGTTGGGACGCTGGATTGGGCAGCCGCAGTAACCGGCTATCCCCGAACGATCCGGGTCGACAACGGGCCCGAGTTCGTCTCGCGTGACCTGGATCTATGGGCGTTCCAGCATGGCGTCACCTTGGACTTCAGCCGGCCGGGCAAGCCAACAGACAACGCCTTCGCCGAGTCCTTCAACGGCAAGGTCCGGGTGACGTGACCCCCTGAAACTCCTCCAGGAATAGCTAGAGTCCGCCCCTCGAAAGGACGGACAGAATGAAGCGATCACGGTTCACGGAAGAGCAGATCATCGGGATCCTGCGGGAGCAGG
>NZ_JAFCTT010000035.1:0-2295 GCF_049896165.1 Brevundimonas sp. TWP3-1-2b1
CTGCTCGCGCAGGATCCCGATGATCTGCTCTTCCGTAAATCTCGATCGCTTCATTCTGTCCGTCCTTTCGAGGGGCGGACTCTAGCTATTCCTGGAGGAGTTTCAGGGGGTCACGTCAATCGCGAGGGCTGGCGGATGTTCTCAGGGGCATGTCAAAGCTTGCGGACGCGCATTATGACTGCGGGACCAGAGCGGGCGGACGATTTTCCGTGGGCCTAAGCCGAGGCTGTCGTGTTAGATTGTCTTGTCCGGACGAGGGGGGCTGCGGATGGCAAAGGTTATGTTGGATGGGCGGGGGACGCCTTCAATGCGCGAACGGAGGGCTGAAGCTAAGCTGCCTGGGTTGTACGAATTCGGCGTCGGCTGGGGCGTAGTCCTTATAGCTCTGTCGATAGTCTGGCCCCGATATGGCTTCTACGCCTTGGGCGGACTTCCGCAGTTTACGCCATTTACGCTAATGGCGATTTTGTCATGGGCGCTTCTCCCAGCATTGATTTTTCTTAACCATTCAGCACGGGAACAATTTTTTACGTCCCTCAGATCAACTTATATTTTACTATCTTTTCTCGGTGCGTGGATTTGTTGGCGGTTAGTCGCGAGCGCCTTCGGCGAGGATCCTGCCGAATCTCTCGTTCTTACTGCGCAGGCTATCGTTTATCTTCTCCCCGTCCTGTTCATGGGGCTTCTTGTGAGTAACGCAGTAGACGGAAATGTTTTAATTGTAAGAACTGTCTTGATATCAGCTATTGTCGTGCTGGGTCTTGCAGTTCTCGAGAGCGCGATAAAGCGTCCCGTCGTGGATATATTGGGGCTCCGCTTCGCCACAGATGCACAGGCGGCAATGAACGCGACTGAAATCAGCATTCGAGGTGGGAGCATGAGGTACAAGTCAGTTTTCTATCACCCCATTGTATTTGGCCAGTTCCTCGCCTTCGTTTTTCCCTTGGCCCTCTGGTCGCTCATTCAGGAGCGCTTGCTACTTATGCGCCTTTTGGCGTTGACCGTGATTTTGATGACGCCCTGGGCTGTCGGCATCACCGGCTCTCGGGCCGCGATTTTAGGCTTGGCTGTGGCGGCATTTAGCTTCGCCGTCATTTATGCGGTCCACAGATCAAAGAAGGGTGCGTATGGCGGCGTGTTGATCATGATTTTTGTGGCCTTAACCTCAATAGCGGCGTTTGGTCTTCTGTCAGGTCAAATACTTGACTTATTTCTTGGTCGAAATACTAGTGAAGTGAGTAGTTCTCTTTATAGAAGCGCAATGTTCAGCAGAGGATTCGATGAGATCGCTTACAGCCCTCTCAGTGGATTTGGTGATGGCCGCTCTCCTTATCACGCCGGTTTTGCGGCTGGACCTAACATCGTCACGATCGACTCTCTATATTTATCGACTCTTCTCGACAATGGCTGGATTGGTTTGGTTCTTTTCCTCGCCGTATGGATCACCTATTTCTGGTCAGCATTTGTTAAAATACTTGCAGGGAAACGCCTTGACGTAGCGGGCGCTTTTCTGGCTGGGACGCTCTCACTTTTCTCAATCTTCTCAATCCTAAGCATCGCAGATAACATTACGCTATTGTTTGTTGCGATTGTCGCTTCGTACACTCGCCTGGAACTTGAGGGTCGTAAAATTGCCAGCCGATCGTATCTAGGCTCAGGACTCATAGCCAGAAGAGCACGGTAGCGGCGAGAGCGACTGCGGACAGGAAGACGGTCGGGCAGCGATCGTATCGTGTGGCCACTCGCCGCCAGTCTTTGAGCCTGCCGAACATGATCTCTATGCGGTTTCGGCTTTTGTACCGGCGCTTGTCGTAACGGATAGGCTCGGTCCGGGATTTCCGCCCAGGAATGCAGGGCGTGATGCCCTTGGCCTGCAAGGCCTCCCTGAACCAGTCTGCGTCATAGCCCCGGTCGCCCAGCAGCCATTGTGCTCTCGGCAAGCTGTCCAGCAGGGCCGCAGCACCAATGTAGTCGCTGACCTGGCCCGCTGTGACGTGATGGTGTGGACGACCTCCGCCTAACCAGCTTTTCTGGAGCAGTCGTCATCAGGGACGTCATGTGTGGACGACCTCCAAGACGCAAGAGTGAAAACGACGTTGGCGCTCGGTCGAGTGCAGTCATGTGTTCGGCCTGTTGATGCAGCGGTTGGGGCTGCTGGCCTTGATGAAGTCCGCGGACTGAACCGCCCCGGGTTTGCCGGAGGCCATTTGGCTTAAGTTACGCGGCCAGGGGCTGTTCGGCTAGCATGGCATAGTAGGCAGCTTCGGCTTCGGCTGGCGGGATATGGCCTATGGG
>NZ_JAFCTT010000036.1:0-1915 GCF_049896165.1 Brevundimonas sp. TWP3-1-2b1
TCGACCACTGACGGATCGGCCAGCGTCGACGTATCCCCCAATGACCCCAGATCGTTCTCGGCGATCTTTCTGAGGATCCGCCGCATGATCTTGCCGGATCGGGTCTTGGGCAGGCCGGGGGCCCACTGGATGGCGTCGGGGGCGGCGATCGGGCCGATCTCCTTCCTGACATGGGCGACCAGGGCCTTCTTCAGGTCGTCGTGCGGCTCGACCCCCTTGTTCAGGGTCACATAGGCGTAGATGCCCTGGCCCTTGATGTCGTGGGGGAAGCCGACTACGGCGGCCTCGGCCACGTCTTCGTGCAGGACCAGGGCGCTCTCGACCTCGGCCGTGCCCATCCGGTGGCCCGAGACGTTGATGACGTCGTCGACCCGGCCGGTGATCCAGTAATAGCCGTCCTCGTCCCGCCGACAGCCGTCGCCGGTGAAATATTTGCCGGGATAGGCGCTGAAATAGGTGTCGAAGAAGCGCTGGTGATCGCCCCAGACGGTGCGCATCTGCCCCGGCCATGAGTCGGTGATGCACAGGTTGCCGGACACAGCCCCCTCCAGCACCCCGCCTTCGGCATCGACCAGCGCCAGCTCCACCCCGGGCAGGGGCCGGGTCGCCGACCCCGGCTTCAGGTCGGTCGCGCCGGGCAGGGGAGAGATCAGGGCGCCGCCCGTCTCGGTCTGCCACCAGGTGTCGATGATCGGCAGCCGGCCCTCGCCGACCACCTCGTGGTACCAGCGCCAGGCCTCGGGATTGATCGGTTCGCCGACCGTGCCGAGCAGGCGCAGGGACTTGCGGCTGGCCGATTTCACCGGTTCGTCGCCGTCGCGCATCAGGGCGCGCAGGGCCGTGGGGGCGGTGTAGAAGATCTCGACCTGGTGCCTGTCGACCACCTGCCAGAAGCGGCGGTTGTCGGGATAGTTGGGCACCCCCTCGAACATCAGGGTCGTGGCTGCGTTCGAGAGCGCCCCATAGACGACATAGGAGTGGCCCGTGACCCAGCCCACGTCGGCCGTGCACCAGAAGACCTCGCCCGGCCGATAGTCGAACACCAGTTCATGGGTATAGCTGACCCAGAACAGATAGCCGCCGGTGGTGTGCAGCACGCCCTTGGGCTTGCCGGTCGAGCCCGAGGTGTAGAGGATGAACAACGGGTCCTCGGCGTTCATTGGCTCGCACGGGCAGTCGTCGGAGACGGTCGCGACGGCGACCTCGAACCGCACATCCCGGCCCTCGACGATCGCCACATCGGCGCCGGTGTGGGCGATGACCAGCACCGTCTCGACGCCCGCGACCTTGGTCAGGGCCTCGTCGACATTGGCCTTGAGCGGGATCCGCTTGCCGGCGCGCAGGCCCTCGTCGGCGGTGATGACCAGTTTCGAGCCGCAGTCCTCGATCCGCCCGGCGATGCTGTCGGGAGAAAAGCCGCCGAACACCACCGAATGCACGGCCCCGATGCGCGCGCAGGCCAGCATGGCCACCGCCGCCGCCGGGATCATGGGCAGATAGAGGGTCACCCGGTCGCCCTTCACCACGCCGAGGTCTTTCAGCACATTGGCCATGCGGCACACCTGCCGGTGCAGCTCGGCATAGGTGATCGCGCCCGAGACCGACGGGTCGTCGCCCTCGAACAGGATGGCCGTCTGGTCGGCGCGTTCGGCCAGGTGCCGGTCCACGCAGTTCCAGGCGACATTCAGCACCCCGTCGGCGAACCAGCGGATGCGGAAATCGTCCCTGTCGAACGACACGTCCTTGATGATGGTCGGCGGCGTGATCCAGTCCAGCCGCCGGGCCTGTTCGGCCCAAAAGGCGTCCGGCGTCTCGCGCGCCGCGAGCCGCGCGGCCTCGTAGGCGGCGGCGTCCATATGGGCGCGCTCGGCCCAGTCGGCAGGAACGGGATACAGGTCGGGGTCGGTCATGGGGG
>NZ_JAFCTT010000037.1:0-1813 GCF_049896165.1 Brevundimonas sp. TWP3-1-2b1
TACGCCCTCCCTACGCCCCAACCCTCGCAAGCGGTGCGCTCGTGACGTCCATCCAGAACACCAAAAGGGGGTCCCTATTGCACGCCTATAGGGGGTCCCTTTTGGACGCCGATTGACAGCCACGACGCTGGCGGGCAAGGCCGCCGCGTAGCTGATGACCGTCTCTCGCCGCATCCGCCGACGGACAACAACCTTGCCCGTTGAGTTCAACCTAACGACGCTGCAGCTGTTCTTGCCCAGATCGATTCCAAGAACCGATACGTCCATGACCTTCGCTCCTTCTTCAAACGACCCTCTGTCGAGCGGCATCAACGATACAGTGAGGGGCGAGCCATCCATAAAGGGGGTCTCGGGCGGTTGATCGGACGCACCAAGGGCGGCATGAACACCAAGCTGCACGCCGTGACCGACGCCAACGGACGTCCGATCAGCCTCTTCATGACCGCAGGCCAGGTCAGCGATTACATTGGTGCCGCCGCCCTGTTGGACAGCCTGCCCAGGGCGAAATGGCTGCTGGGCGACCGGGGCTATGCCGCAGACTGGTTCAGGGAGGCCTTGCAGGTCAAGGGCATCACGCCCTGCATCCCTGGTCGGAAATCCCGGACCGCGCCTATCCGTTACGGCAAGCGCCGCTACAAGAGCCGCAACCGCATAGAGATCATGTTCGGCAGGCTCAAAGACTGGCGTCGCGTAGCCACACGATACGATCGCTGCCCGACGCTCTTCCTGTCCACCATCGCCCTCGCGGCGACCGTGATCTTCTGGCTATGAGTCCTGAGCCTAAGCAACTCGAAAACATTGAAGTAAGACTCGGGAATCTGGTTACCGACCTGTCACTGACCTAGGCTCAGGACCCATTAAAGGGATTCACGGGGCGGCTTCGATCTGATTCACTGGTGGCAGGAGGAGCCTGTCATGAGTGATCTGTTCTGGCTGACGGACAAGCAGATGCGGCAGATCGAGCCGTATTTCCCGCTCTCGCATGGCATCCCACGGGTGGATGACAAGCGGGTGCTGAGTGGCATCATCTTCGTGATCCGCAACGGCCTGCGCTGGCGTGATGCGCCGAGGGACTACGGGCCGCACTAGACGATCTACAACCGGTTCATTCGCTGGAGCCGGTTGGGCGTGTTCAACCGGATCTTCGCTGAACTGTCGGCCAAGGGGCCCCGGCCGGAGCGATTGATGATCGACGCCACCCACCTGAAGGCCCACCGGACAGCGGCCAGCCTGCTCAAAAAGGGGCTGTTCCCCGACGTATCGGACGCACCAAGGGCGGGCTGAACTCCAAGCTCCACGCCGTGTGCGACGGCCAGGGGCGTCCGTTGGTCCTGTTGCTCTCCGAAGGCCAGATGAGTGACTACAAGGGAGCCGCCCTGATGATCGACGCTCTGCCCAAAGCCAAGGCTATGCTGGGCGACCGGGGCTACGACGCCGACTGGTTCCGGGCCGCCCTGATCCAGCGGGGCATCACCCCGTGCATCCCTTCAAAGGCCAACCGAAAGGTCCAGATCGATCACGACCGAACCCTCTATCGCCAGCGCCACAGGATCGAGAACATGTTCGGCAGGCTCAAAGACTGGCGACGAATCCACACCCGCTACGACCGATGCGCGCACACCTTCATGTCCGCCATCGCCATCGCCGCAACCGTCATCTTCTGGCTATGACGCAATGAGTCCTGAGCCTAGGTGTTGACGTGACCCCCGTTTCTCATCCAGCCATAACGAGAGTCCTTGGGTGATCTGAACTGGTGTTGGTGGGGTTGGCAATAGGCCGGTCTGAGCAGCCATCAACCAGCGCAGCAGGCCGG
>NZ_JAFCTT010000038.1:0-1687 GCF_049896165.1 Brevundimonas sp. TWP3-1-2b1
ATCCCGAACTCGCCGCCTGACATCCGCCAAGCAGCCATCGTTAGACATCAGGAATGAGGGGTCCTTATTCGACGCCGATCACCCCGCTAACGGGGTCCCTTTTCCACGCCGATCCACATAGCATTGATCATCCAACAATCAACCCGGACTTTTTTCTGCGTTGAAGCCGACGCTGTTCAGACTTCGGATTGATCATCCGAGTGCCCTTGGCTCCGAGGACCAGCGGTTTGGCTTTTGCCGATTTCGGCTCATCCTCTGGTTTTTCAATCCTCTTTGAGAGGATGCCCGCCTCTTCCACGCCGATCACCTCCACCGATCTCGCGATCGGTTCTAACTTGGTCGCTAGAGCCTCGGCCTGCCGTCGCGAATAAAGGTAGATGTCGTAGTCGCCCTCATACGCCTCGTTGCGGATCACGCCACGCATGACGAACTGGTGGATGTCCTCGTCCTCACGAGCGGCGAGAATGTCGGCTTCGGTCAGCCCGAACAATTCCATCAGCGGCTTGTCGGTGTCCTGAGGCTTGCTGCTGTAGATGAAGGCGCAGCTTTTGAGGGCGCGGTATTTATTGCTACCGGCGACTTTCGGCAGGGTAAGCAAGCCGCCGACGCGCCACTCCATGAGGTTGGTGGCCTCCTTATTTCCAGACCAATATCCGAGCCCTGCGACGTTCTCGACCAGATAGTCGCAAATCGGCTTGATGAGTTGGCGGCCCTCGCTCGTTCCCCATAGGGCGGTCGTCCCCTCATGGCCTTCCGTGAAGTAGTGGATTCGGATCGACGGCTCACCCGATCGAGGCACCGGTGGCTCAGGCACATTGATCTCGTTGATCGCGATGTCCGTGTCCCACCAATTCAAGCACGCTCTCGCACCTAGGCTCTCGAGGTAGGCCGCCGCTGCGATCTTCAGTGACCGAACATCCGCAAGGAATGTAGGAGACCAAAGGGCAAACCATTCGACGGTCTTGGCACCCTTCCAGTCCGAGACGTTCACGTAGACGCCCTGAGGCCGGGCCGCGTATTTGAAGAACTCGGCCTGCTGGGAAATCAGGGAATCTCCGGCCTGCTCTCGCCAATTTCCAGCCGAGTCCTTGAGGAGGGCTTGTGACCAACCGCCACCAGTTTTCAGATCAAACGAGGACGAAAAGAAATTCCTCGACTGGTTAGTGCTGATCGAGATTTTTCCGGTCTGAATAGCGTTCGGAACTTCATCGATCCGGACATGCCAGTCTGTGAAACTAGAGAGGTCGCCCGCCATCATCGACTCGTGGGTCATGAACATGATCGCGTGCTTCGTTCCAGCGGCCGCAAGGGCGTCGCGGTTGTCTTCGATCTGCCGTTGAATTTTGCCCCTGCCGCCGCCTTTACCGGACCGAGCCTCGATGATCGTCAGGTCTGGTCGAAGGCTACGGAACGCCTTCGCCTGTTCCTCGATCAACGGGATGGTGGGAAGGCAAAACAGATAGAGACCGGGGATGTCGAGGGCTTCATCGCGCAGGGCGATGCTCTTGCCTGAACCGTGGGGACCGACCAGCACATCAAACTCGATCTGCCCGGCGGCATTCCTAAGCCCCACACTTCGTCCCCTGTCATTGGCGCCAATAGCGTCGATAGTGTCTGTGTGGATGTCGGGAGTCACGGGTTGAAATCGATCTGGGCGACGGTCTGGAAAATGTCGCCTGCGTGCTCT
>NZ_JAFCTT010000039.1:0-1601 GCF_049896165.1 Brevundimonas sp. TWP3-1-2b1
AGCGCCGCTATCATCTCATGCCGCTGCATGCAGGCCTCGCAAGCTGTCGTAGCGGTCGCAGTCGGCCAGAGGCGGATGCCGCAGCACCAGGTCTTCGGGTGTAACGATACTCAGCGGCCGGGGCGGTTCGCGCCGGCGCGCCAGGATGTTGAGGATGACGTCGTCACTGGCCGTCCCGGCAGCGAGCGCCTCGTGCACAGCGGCCTCGACCAACTCCACGCCATCCTCCAGCACGGCTGCCAGAACCCGAACGAACCGGCGGTCGGCCTCGTCGCCTGAGCCCAGCTTGCGCCGCAGACGCGCCAGCGCCGACGGCAACGCCCAGTCCTGGAACGGCGCGCCGTTGCGCAGGGCGCCGGGCTTGGTCGCCAGCACCGGCAGGTAATGCCAGGGATCGTAGAGGGTCCGGTCGCGACCGAAGAACCGGCGATGGTCAGCGATGACCTCCCCATCGCAGCGCACGACGATACGGTCGGCATAGGCGCGGACCTGCACCGTGCGCCGCCCGGCCTTGGCCATCACCGAGTAGCGGTTGCGATCGAAGCTGATCAGGCAGGTCCCGGTCACCGCGTGCTCGCTCTCGTAAAAGCCGTCGAACGGCCCCAGCATGGGCTGCAACGCCGGGCGCTCGGCTGCCAGCGCCTGAGTGACCGTCAGGTCCTTCTGCTCGGGATGTTGGCGTAGCTCGCCCCAGCGACGGCATTCCGCCTCCAGCCAGCCGTTCAACTCCTCCAGACTGGTGAAGCGCAGGCGGGGCTGGAAGAACCGCCCCCGCACCGTCTGAACCTGGTGCTCGACCTGGCCCTTCTCCCAGCCGGCCGCCGGCGAACAGGCCGTCGGCTCGACCATGTAGTGGCTCGCCATGACCAGGAAGCGCCGGTTGAACACCCGCTCCTTGCCGGTGAACACCGTCGTCACCGCCGTCTTCATGTTGTCGTAGATTCCGCGTGTCGGCACGCCGCCGAAGAAGGCGAACGCCCGAGCATGCGCGTCGAACAGCATCTCCTGGGTCTCGCGCGGATAGGCCCGAACATAGATCGCGCGCGACGCGCACAGCCGCATGTGCGCCACCTTCACCCGCATCGGCTTGCCCGCGATCTCCACGTCCTCGTGGCTCCAGTCGAACTGGTAGGCCTCGCCCGGCTGGAACATCAGCGGGATGAACACCGGCGCATCCGCCACGCCCTTGCGCCGCTTCAGTCGCCATCCCGCAGCGTAGCGCCGGACCGCGTCATACGACCCGTCGAACCCCTCGCGCAGCAGCAGGTCATGGACACGTGTCATCCGCAGCTTCTCGCGCCGCGGTCGCGCCTCGTCCTCTTCCAGCAGCTCATCAAGTCTGGCCTGGAACGGCCCCAGCCTCGGCAACGGCTGCACCGCCCGTCGATAGGCGAACTCCGCATCCGGCTCCCGGATCGCCTTGCGCACCACCTTGCGCGACAGTCGAAGGTCCCGCGCGATCGCCTTGATCGCCTTCCCGGACGCAAACTCGCGCCGGATCCTCAACACCGTCTCCAACACCAACATCCCGAACTCGCCGCCTGACATCCGCCAAGCAGCCATCGTTAGACATCAGGAATGAGGGGTCCTTATTCGACGCC